>JBDHZQ010000012.1:0-42624 GCA_039811945.1 Propionibacteriaceae bacterium | reverse complement strand
TCTTGGCCACGTCACCGCCGAGTGCCTTCGCCATCGCCTGGAAGCCGTAACAGATCCCGAACACCGGGATTCCCGCGTCGAACAGGGCAGGATCGACCTGGGGCGCGCCCTCGGCGTACACCGACTGCGGCCCCCCCGAGAGCACGATCGCGCCCGGTCGCCGCTGCACGATCTGGTCGACCGGCAGAGTGTGAGGCACGATCTCCGAATAGACACCTGCCTCACGGACGCGACGGGCGATGAGTTGGGCGTACTGGGCGCCGAAGTCGACGACCAGCACGAGCTCGCGGAACCGATCCATGGGCGGGAGTGTATTGGCCTCTGCAGACGCTCCCCGACCGGTGACAGGGGAAGGGCCGACCTCGACCGAGCGCCCGGACGTGCCAGACCCGGCGCATGCGTCCCCTAGGCTGCGGAGCACGGATCGTGAGAACGGAGCACCATGTCGCGGCTGTTCGAGTTGCTGTCCGCAGCTCGCGCGCGTTTCGCCGAGGATCTGGACACCGCGATGCGCGAGGACCCCGCCGCGACGTCGAGGCTCGAGGTGGCCCTTCTGTATCCCGGTGTCCACGCCATTTGGACGCACCGGGTGGCCCATTGGCTCTGGACGAGGTCCCCGGTCCTGCGCCCCCTGGCGAGGGCCCTGTCGCAGTTCAGTCGGGCGGTCACACAGATCGAGATCCATCCCGGGGCCACGATCGGGCGGAGGTTCTTCATCGACCACGGCAGCGGGGTCGTCATCGGGGAGACGGCTGAGGTGGGGGACGACGTGTTGATGTACCACCAGGTCACCCTTGGCGGTCGGGCCCGTGGCCGGTTCAAGCGGCATCCGACGATCGGCAGCCGGGTGTTGATCGGGGCTGGGGCCAAGGTGATCGGCGACATCGTCGTCGGCGACGACGCCAAGATCGGCGCCAACGCCTTGGTCGTCAAGGACGTCAAGCCTGGGCAGATCGTCGTCGGCATCCCCGGGAAGGTGCACGAAGGTGACGTGATCGCCTGACGGCGGTTCTGAAACGACCTCTGGCGGGGTCCTCCGTCGGGCGGCGTCGCTCATGGTGGCTCGTCGGAGCCCGGCCCGTCCTCCCTTGAAACAGCATTGATCAGCGCTTCCCTGGGCGCACCCGTCCACGCGAGGGCCGCTCTCACATTCGGGGTCGTCACATCCCGCTCGTCACCGGCAGTTGGCCACCCGAGCGATTTGCATGTCTAGACTTTGTGTAGCGGTAGTGTTCGCCCATGCGACAGGCGCGCTACACGGTGAAGCAGGTGGCGGAACTCACCGGTGTGTTGGAAACCACGTTGCGGGTCTGGGAGCGTCGCTACGCCGTGGTCAGCCCCGAACGATCCGAAGCCGGGTATCGGCGGTACGACGACGCACAGGTCGACCGCCTTCGTCGCATGGCTGCCTTGGTCGCTTCAGGCGTGCCCGCTTCCGTCGCAGCTGAGAGCCTGAGCCGAGAGCAGGAGGAGCAAGCATCTACGCCGGCGGGACCGTCGAACGGAGACCTCGTCTCGGCGGCCCGCAGCCTGGATCCACGATGCCTGGACGCTGTGCTGGCATCCGGCCTGTCGGGTCCCCTCACCGCGACCGTGGACGAGTGGCTGATGCCAGAGCTGGTCAAAGTCGGGCATGCCTGGTTCGTGGGGGAACTGACCGTCGCCCACGAACACTTCGTGAGCGCTGGGGTGCAGAGGGCGCTCGGGCGCCTCTTCGATTCTGCACCGGGCCCGCAGGCGGGCGGCACCGTGCTCGTGGGCGTCCCCGCGGGTGGACATCACGAGTTGGGAACGCTGGCGTTCGCCACCTGCCTGCGTCGACGTGGCGTCGACGTCGTCTACCTGGGCGCTGACGTACCGCTTACCGACTGGCTGGCAGCCGCGTCCGCGGTGCTCCCGCGGGGCGTCGTAGTCGGCGTTCCCCTTCGATGCCCAGTGCGTCGCGCACAGGAGTTGGTCGACCGCCTGACGACTCATGCACCCCCGCTGCCGCTCTGGGTCGGCGGGGCCCTGGCGGCAAGGATCAGAGGAGGGATTCGCCTTCCAACTCCTCCAGGCGCTGCCGCGTCCGTACTCGCCGACGCCATCCTCGCGGGCACGACTCACCTTGTCTAAGACTCACCTTGTCTAAGACTCACCTTGTCTAAGACTCACCTTGTCTAAGACTCACCTTGTCTACGACTCACCTGGTCTACGACTCACCTGGTCTACGACTCACCTTGTCTAAGATTCTACAAACATTAGACATATAGACGCCTCGCTGGATAGTCTGCTCTCACGACGAGGGAGGCGTACATGCATCGCGATCTGGTCCGCCAACTGTGGGTCACGGGCTCGGAAGTGGCCTGTGTGTTCGGCACTCTGCTGGGTACCGGTGTTCTCGGCCAGCGGGTCCAGGAGTCGTCGGGCGGATCGTTGGCGGCAGACGCCACCCTGCTGGCGCCGGCGGGCCCGGCCTTTTCGATCTGGTCTGTGATCTATCTGGGGCTGCTGGCGTACACGCTGTGGCAGTGGCTACCCGCACATCGGACCTCCGAGCGCGCCCGCGCGACGGGGTGGCTGGCTGGGGTGTCGATGCTGCTCAACGCTGCCTGGCTGCTGGTCACTCAGGTGGGCTGGATCTGGGTCAGCGTGGGCGTTATCGCCGCCTTGGTGGTCACGCTGGGGGTGTTGGTACGGCGGCTCGCGGCTTTGGACCCGTCAGGTCTGGCTGATCGGCTGGTCGTCGACGGCACGTTCGGCCTCTATCTGGGATGGGTGTCGGTCGCAACCTGCGCCAACGTGGCCGCTGCGGGTTCGGCATCGGGATGGACACTCGGCTCCACCGGCGACCAAATCCTGGGTGTCGTGGTCTTGGCGGTGGCTGCGGCGATCGGCGTCCTGCTGGCTCGACGCCTAGCCGGCAGGATCGCGGTCGCCCTCGCGATGGGTTGGGGGCTGGCCTGGATCGCCGTGGGCCGACTCGCCAGCCTCCCGGCGTCGCTCCTGGTCGGGATCGCCGCACTGGTCGCAGCCGCTGTCGTCGTCGGCGCGACCCTGGCCGTCCGGGCCCGACGCATCGCCTAAGGAAGCGCCATGTTCTACGCCTTTCCCGTCGCCACCTGGTTGACGACCGTCGCGGTCGTAGCCGTCGCCCTGCTCGCCTTGGTCGTGGTCGTGTGGCTGATCGGGCGCCGGCTGCGCCGGTTCGCGGTGATCGACGTGTTCTGGGGCTTGGGCTTCGTCGTCGCCGCGGTGATCTCGTTCTTCGCGTCGGCAGGTGTCGGCGACAGCGCGCGCCGCTGGCTGCTCCTGGTGCTGACCGGGGTGTGGGGTCTGCGGCTGGCGGGCTACCTAGCGTGGCGTCAGCGGGACGGCGCGGAGGATCCCCGCTACGAAGCCCTCCTGAAGCGGGCTCCTGACGGCCGCGGGGACGTCCACATGCTGACCCGCGTCTACGTCTTCCAGGTCGTGGTGATGGTGGTGGTGGCCATGGTGCAACTCGTCGGGATGTTCGAGACCGGTCCTCTCACGATCGTCGCGTGGCTCGGGGTTGCGGTGTGGACCGTCGGCATGTTCTTCGAGGTGGCAGGGGATGCCCAGCTGGCCGCATTCAAGGCCGATCCGGCCAATCGCGGGCGCATCATGGACCGCGGGGTCTGGGCGTGGACTCGACATCCCAACTACTTCGGCGACACGGCGCTGTGGTGGGGCCTGTTCCTCGTCACCGCCAGTTCGTGGCCCGGAGTGCTGACCGTGCTGTCGCCGCTGCTCATGACGTGGGCGCTCGCGCTCCGCACGGGCAAGCCGCTGACCGAGGCCAGAATGTCGAAGCGTCCTGGATGGGACGAATACGCCGCTCGTACGAGCGGGTTCTTCCCCCTCCCGCCCAAGCGCTCCGGCCATGTCGACTGAGGCGACCGCCCCACCGGCTCCCCCGTCGAGCAGGTCGGCCGTCGACCTCCTGCTCAATCGCTACGAGCGGTCACCCGCACACGTGGCTTTCGCCCGACGCACCGACACAGGGTGGCGCGAGGTCACGATCGGCGACTTCGTCGAGGAGTGCCGGGGCATTGCCCGCGGCTTGATCCGTCACGGAGTCGGCGTCGGGGACCGGGTCGTCGTGCGATCCCCCACGCGGTACGAGTGGGCCGTGGCCGACTTCGCGGTCTGGCTGGCCGGAGGGGTCGTCGTTCCCGTGTACGACACGGCCTCCCGTCAGCAGATCGCCGCGATCCTCGACCAGACCGCTCCCGCGTGTGCCCTCGCCGGTTCAGCCGACGACGAGGCAGCGTTGTCCACGGTCGATCCTGCGCTTCCGGTCTGGACCATGGATTCGGGCGATCACGATCTGGCGGCGCTGGCGGCGTACGGGCAGGACGTCGGAGAGGCCGAACTCGATCGTCGAAAGTCGACGCTCTCCCCCGACTCGCTTGCCACGATCGTCTACACGTCGGGCACGAGCGGGAAGCAGAAGGGGGTAAGGATCAGCCACGGGAACCTGGTGTCCGTGGTCGCCGGAGTGATCCAGGGGTATCCCGACCTCGTCAACGACCGCGGTGTCACGATCATCCTGCTTCCGCTGGCCCATATCTTGGCCAGAGGGCTCCAACTGGTCGCCGTGGCCGCGGGGATGAAGGTCATTCACGAATCGGATCGTTCGCGCGCGATCGCCACCTTCGCCGAGGTGCAACCGACGTTCCTCGTCGTCGTACCCCAACTCCTCACTCGCATCCGTGCGGCGGCTCGGTCCAGGGCGGACGCCGCCCGGCTCGCGCCGCTGTGGCGTGCCGCCGAGCGTACGGCGGTGGACTGGTCCCGCCATCTCGAGGCCGCCCAGGACGACCCGAGCGCACGCCCAGCCGTCGGGCTGGCCCTGCGACACCGTGCCTTCGACCTCCTCTTCTACCGCAAGCTGCGGGCCCAACTCGGGGGGCGAGTCGAGTGGCTGCTGTCGGGCGCCGCCCCCCTGGACGAAACGCTGGCGAGGTTCTTCTGGGGCGCGGGAATCGGGGTCATTCAAGGCTACGGGCTCACTGAGACCACGGCCCCCGCGACCGGTCAGCGCCCGGGCGACATCCGTCCGGGCGGGGTGGGCACGCCCATCGCGGGTACGTCAGTCCGCATCGCGAACGACGGTGAGGTGCTCGTGCGCGGTGGTGGGGTCTTCGCCGGCTACGCGGATCCGGACGACGACAACGGCGCCTTTCTGGATGGCTTCTTCCGCACCGGGGACCTCGGTTCTGTCGACGGGTACGGCCGGCTGACCCTGCACGGACGGGTCAAGAACCTGATCGTCACGGCATCGGGGAAGAACGTGGCACCGGAACCGTGGGAGAACACCGTCGCTCGGTCTCCGCTGGTCGCCCACGCCCTCATGGTCGGTGAACGGCGTAGCTACCTCACGGGACTCATCGTGCTCGAGCCGGACGCGGTACGAGCCTGGGCAGACCGATCCGGACACCCGGATCTCCACCTTCCGTCGACGGCGGGAGCCATCCGGACTGTGGACCACCCCGCGCTTCGCGACCGATTGGACCGCACCGTCGCCCGAGCCAACGCTGCCGTGTCGAGGGCCGAACAGGTTCGCGAGTACCGCATGGTCGTGGCCGACCTGACCCCGTCGTCTGCGCTGGTCACCCCCACCCTCAAACTGCGCCGGGAGGCCTTGGCCGACGCCGCGTCGGATCTGATCGAACAGATGTACCCTGACGCTCCCTGAGGTTGTGCCTCACCCGAGCAGGTGGGCCTTCAACTGTTCGTCGTCTGCGCTGCTCCAGCCCAAGTCCGTGAGCACACGGCGGGCTCCGCCGTACTCCGATTGCAGGTGCGCGATGACCGACAACATTGCCTCGGGCCGAGCCGCCAGCACGTCGAGCGAGCGGTCGGAATTGCTGTCGGCGTACGTCGAATCCCCCCAGAGGCGGTCCACGACCGAGAGGATCCGTTCGGTCGTACGGGCGTAGTCTGCTGCGATCTCGTCCGTGTCCACTCCGACCAGGTGCAGAGCGAGGGCAACCGTGAGGCCCGTCCGATCCTTGCCGGCGGCGCAATGCACCAGAGCGGCGCCGGGCGCCGCCGCGATCGCCCGTAGAGCGGCTAGCACCGAGTCCGGCCGGTCGGCCAGGAAGGCGAGGTACGAGTCTGCCGTCGCATCGCCGGTCACGACGTGTGGGAGGTACCCCAGCCACGGCAGAGCCTGGTCGAGCACCTCGACGTCGTCGTCGACCGCCTGTTTGAAGAACGAGTGGTGGTGGTAGGAGACTCCGTCGACGTCGGCGAACGGCGACGGCGAACCACCGATCTCGAAGTCGGACCTCAGGTCGACGACGTCGGTCAGTCCCAGGGCGACGAGCCGCTGTTTCGACGATTCGGGGATGCCCGTGTGGTTTTCGCTGCGCCACAGGCGGCCAGGCCGGATGCAGGCGCCGCCCGAGGTCGGCGTGCCACCGAGATCCCTCAGGTTGTCCAATCCGTCGACGTCAATCCACATGCCCGCGAGTCTAGGGAACCATTGATCAGCGCTTCCTTAGCGCGTCGATCCCCCTCCCAGACAGCGGGTGATCGACGCGCCAAGCGCGGCGAACCAGCCGGTGGACTCGGCAGCCGTAGCCTGGGTTTCCCAGGCCGGCGCAGATATCCCAGCGCGAATGGGCTGTCCCACAGATCCCAGGCCCGGTGGGCTTCGCTTGTGGACGTCGGCCGGTCGAACCTGTCCCTGGGCGTCGGTACGGTGAACGCATGGACACGCTCTTCCGCCCTCCCGCCGACGCGTGGCAGAGGGTGTCGCCTGCCCACGCGGTGGTCAAGACGATGACCTCTGTGGTCGCCAACGCTGTGGTGCTCGGGCCGGCGGTGTATGCGGCGTTTCGTTTCCTGGGTTCGCCCTGGGCATGGGCAGCCCTCGTCGTCGCCGTCGCCTGGTTCGTCTGGCGTGTCGTGCGGGCCGGGCGTTACGCGCGGTCGTGGGGGTACGCGGAGCGTGGTGAGGATCTCTGCATCACCCGGGGACTGTGGTTCAAGGAGCTGACCGTCGTGCCGTACGGCAGGATGCAGGTCGCCAAAGTCGAGAGCGGGCCCTTGCAGCAAGCGTTCGGCCTTGCCACCGTGACCTTGGTGACGGCCTCCGCGCAATCAGATGCCACGATTCCGGGGCTTCCCCGGGCCGAGGCCGAGCGTTTGCGTGACCGTCTGATCGAAGTCGGCGACGCAGCCGGAGCCGGATTGTGACCACACCGCCGCCCACCTGGCCGCCCCCCTCCCGTGGGCCGGGGCAACCGCCAGCCCTGCCGTCAACCCCACCGACCGACTGGATCGCTCCCGGCGACCCGGGCGTTCCGCAGGGCACACCCGTCGCTTCGAGCTTGGCTGCGCCGGACTGGCGACCACCTGTGGTCGGAAGCTCTCAGCCTGACGCCTCCTGGCCTGCACCGACCGGATCGCCCGCCCCTGAGTCGGCCGGCGCAGCCTCAGCGTCGTGGCCCTCACCCGCCGGCTCGCCGTCGGCATCGTGGCCCCCGCCGACGGAGGGAGCCGTACCTCCGATCGGTACCGTCGTCGAGCGACCTCATCCGCTGTCTCCCCTGGTCAAGGGCTGGTTCGTGCTCGTCGCGGCGGCGGGCATCTACCTGCAGGAGTTCGTCCGGGGATTTCAACAGCCCGACTCAGGCCCCCGGGGGGTGCCGTGGCTCTGGGTTGTGGGTGTCATCGCTGCGATCACCGTCGTGGGAGCACTCGCCGGTCTGGTGTCGTGGTTGACGACGAGGTTCGTCGCCGACGACCACGAGTTCCGCGTAGAAACGGGGTGGTTGTTCAAGCAGTCGCGACGTGTGGCGTACACCCGCATCCAATCCGTCGACGTGGTCCAGAAGCTGGCGGCACGCTTGCTGGGGCTGGCCGAGGTGCGCATCGATGCCGGCGCCGGCGACCATATCGCGCTGCAATACCTGAGCAGGAAGCGCTCGTACGAACTGCGTGACTACCTGATGGCCCGGGCCCACGGTCAGCAGACCACGGTCACGGCGTCAAATGCTGCGGTCAGTTCGGACGCGTTCAGTGACCTCGGTCAGCATGACGAGATCCTGGTGCGGGTCGAACCTGGCCACTTGATCATCGGTGCACTGGTGTCGCACGAACTGCTCTCGATCATCCTCGCGTTTTCTCTGCCCTTGATCATCCTCACGGTCGTCTCTTGGATCAACCCGGGGCTCGAACTGAGCCGGGCCCAGCCGTACGTCGCGATCGGCAGTTTGCTGCCGTTGATCCCGGCGGTGTTGTCGTACATCGGCAAGCGGGTGATCGGGCAGTTCAACTACACGCTGGCCCGCACTCGTGCGGGGTTGCGCATCACGCGCGGGCTCACCAACCTCACCAGTCAGTCGGTCCCTGTCGCCCGGATTCAGTCGATCCGGATTTCCCAGCCCCTGTTTTGGCGATGGTTGAGGAGGTACCGGGTCGACCTCGAAGTGTTGGGGTACGGGCATCGGACCACCAACGAAGACACGGCGAACACCTCGACGATCCTGCTGCCGATCGGGACTCAGGCCATGGTGGACACAGCGCTGAATGCGGTCTGGCCAGGGTTGCGACTCGACCTGATCACGTTCGTCCGCTCGCCGGCCAGGGCTCGGTGGCTGGACCCCTTGGCGTACGGCTGGAACTCCTTCGGGGTCGACCGCACCGTCATCGTGACTCGTCGGGGCTGGCTGATGCGGGTGCAGTCGATCGTTCCCCACGCTCGACTCCAGTCCACGAACGCGACCCAGGGCCCGATCGAACGGCTCCTCCGCCTCGCGAACGTCTGGTTCCACACGACGGGCCTGCTGCGAGGCCACGCCGCGATCCACATCGACCACGACGTGGCTCGGCGGCTGGTCTACGACGAAGCCGATCGCGCCACCACCGCCCGCGCCGACGAGTTGGTGGGCAACCCGCCGCCCTCGCCGCCACCGGATCCCCCCACCGTCACCGCAGACAGGGGGTGGTCGCCGCCGACAGGCCCTTGAGTCGGTGTCTCGTGGGCGAGTGTGCATCACCTCCCTGGTTGGTACGCCTCGTGGCCGTCGGGCACCGTGCCTACGCTGGTCGCATGTGGATCGACAAGGCGAAGGTCGTAGCGCTTCAAGATGCGTTGAAAGGACGGGATCGGCCGATCCTGGCGAACCCCAATCCGCATCGCGTCCTGGGCACGTCACTGGTGGACGTACCTGACACAGCCGAAACCGCCTACTTCGGCATGGGCTGCTTCTGGGGAGCGGAGAAGTTGTTCTGGAACATCCCTGGCGTCGTGTCCACGTCGGTCGGCTACCAGGGCGGGCATACGCCCAACCCGTCGTACGAAGAAGTCTGCAGTGGCCGTACGGGCCATGCCGAGATCGTGAAGGTGGTGTACGACCCTGCCGTGGTGCCGTACCCAGAACTGGTGAAGGTCTTCTTCGAACACCACGACCCCACCCAGGGCATGCGGCAGGGCAACGACCGAGGCACCCAGTACAGATCTGCGATCTACACCACCAGCGACGACCAGGCCGCCGAAGCCGACGCCGCTCGGCGCGCGATGCAGTCGAGCCTCAGCCAGGCGGGGTACGGCACGATCACCACAGAGATCGCTCCCGCAGGTCCCTTCTACCTGGCTGAGGACTACCACCAGCAGTACCTCGCCTGGAACCCTGGTGGTTATGACTGTCACGTACGGACGGGAGTCGCCTGCCCCCTGCCGTAGGCAGGCTAGCTTGGTGGCCCCTCGAGCACATAGGTGGGCCACACACTGACGACCGATCCATCCCGCGGGGAGTCGACCCCAATCGCGCCTGATGTCTCAATCATTGGGACATGTGTTAGTCTTCTGTCCTGATCATTAGGACATTAGGACACCTGGATGCCAAGCCTCTTCCACCCACCTCCTCTGGGACTCGATGACCTCACCGTCATCGATGAGATCCAAGAGATCCGACGAACCCTCGCCGCGGTCCTGCGCGCGCCGAAGCGCTGGGACGGCGGACTCAGAAGGACATCCCAAGCGAAGGCCATTCAAGGCTCGAACAGCATCGAGGGCTACACGGTCACAGACCAGGACGCTGGTGCCGCCATCGACGCAGAGCCTCCGCTATCTGCCGACGAACAGACGTGGGCCGAAATCCTGGGGTACCGAAGAGTGTTGACGTACGTGCTCAACGTGGCCACGGAACCTGGCTACGTCATCGACGAAAGCACCATCCGTGGGATGCACTTCATGCTGCTGGAGCACGACTTGACGAAGTCACCGGGTCGCTACCGTTCGGGCGCCATCTACGTCCACGACGATCGTCTACCCGAGCCTGTGTACCAAGGCCCCGAGGCCACACAGGTACCGGAGCTGATGCGAATGCTGGTTCGCACTCTCGCAGAGCCGACAGACGAACCGATGGTGCGTGCAGCCATGGCCCACCTGAATCTCGTCATGATCCACCCGTTCAAGGACGGCAACGGGCGCATGGCTCGCGCGCTCCAAACCATGGCGATGGCTCAAGACCAGATCCTGGAACCCACGTTCAGCAGCGTCGAGGAGTGGCTTGGCCACAACACAGACGACTACTACGCCGTCTTGGCAGCCACTGGCGCTGGCGCTTGGCACCCCGAGCGGGACACCCGCCTATGGGTCCAATTCAACCTCCGCGCACATCACATGCAGGCGCAGACGATGCGGCGACGCTTCAACGACGCCGAGCGACTGTGGACATCAATCGACCATCTGGTGACAGTCCATCAGCTACCGGAGAGAGCGGCCGAGGCGCTCTTCGACGCCCTCCTCGGTATGCGCGTGACTCGTCCTACCTATGTCTCTCGCGCCGCGACGGAGGATCGGACAGCCAGCCGCGACCTCGCTCGCCTGGTTGAGCTCGGCCTCCTTGAACCGCACGGCCAAACCCGTGGTCGCTACTACACGGCCGGCCATCCACTCTTGTCACTCACTCGCGACCTCCGATCGAACCGCAGAGCCCTCACCGATCCCTACCCTCACCTGATGGCCGAGATTCGAACCGCGCTCAACAGCTTCTGACACGCCGCAGCGGCTAGCACGTGGGTGTTGATAACCATTCGGGAACCCGAACGGCTATTGCCCCATTCACGCCACCGGAGTGAAGTGAGGACCCGCTGACCAATGACCGCCTATGCTCGAACCCATTTCTGTACACCCTGGTGCAGCACCGGTCAATACGAGTCATGTCCAGCATCAGCGCCAGCGAGGCCCGTCGAACTCTGCCCGAGCAACTGGACCGCGCCGAACGGGGCGAGCGCGTGTCCATTACCCGCCACGGGCGCGTCGTGGCAGTCCTGGTGTCACCCGACGTGATCGCCAACCGGCCGCAGGCCGTGCAGCAGGCCGACCTCTTGGCTGAGCGTCTCCGTACCGCCCGCGCGACCCCGCTGCGAGAGCCCGTGATAGATCCGGCCCGCGCCGAGGAACTGATCGCCGCACTCGACGACCAGCGCTCAGGTCGATGACTGCGCTGACCGCCTTCGACGCGGATGTCCTCATCTACGCCGCTACGCGCGGTCACCCCCTGGGTGAACGAGTCCGCCGACTATTCACCGCGGCCGAGAGCACGGGCGAGCCCGCAGGCCTGGGCTCGGTGCTGCTCCTGGGCGAGGTGCTCACAAAGCCACTGCGCGCCGACCCAAACTCGGACGAGTCGACAACACTCCTGAGCCTGCTCAGCCGCCTGACTCTCAAGGCTCTCGAGGAACCGACCGCACGCCTGGCCCTGGTGCTCGGAGTCTCCTACGGATTGCGGCCTACCGACGCCGCCCACTTGGCCACAGCCATCACGTCGGGCGCCGACCGCTTCCTGACGAACAATCGACGCGATTTCCAGTCGTCGATCACGGAGATCACGATCACGTATCCGGACGCACTGGACGACTGATTGGGCCAGGTCCCGATCCACGCCACCGGGGAACGCGGCCCCGCCACAGGTTCTTTGATGGGATGTCGCACTGGATCACTATCGTCGAACGAATGAGATCCGACGCGTACGACGAGTTCGCAGACAGCTACGAGGCCGAGAATGCATCCAGCCTTCTCGATGCTCATTACGAACGCCCTGCCATGCTGGATCTTGCCGGCGATGTGTCAGGCCGACGCATCCTCGATGCGGGGTGCGGTTCGGGCCCCCTCCTGGCCGAACTGCGCCAGCGCGGGGCCACGGTCACCGGCATCGACGGCAGCGCGAAGATGATCGAACTCGCTCGACCTCTGCTTCCTGTTCGTCGCTCTGGAGTCCTGAGGGCACCCGCCCAGCCGTGAGATCAGGCGTTCAGGACTCGGTACGGCTGACCAGCCGGCCGAGCTGGGCCTCGGACTGGTTCAGCCCCGTTTCTGCCTCGGCCAGCCGTTCGCGAGCGGCGGCCAGGGCCAGCGCCAACTCGTCGACCTCTCGTTGCGCCACGTCACGTTCTTCCCGCGCGGCGGTCAGTGCGTGTCGAGCCGCTTGGAGAGCCCGAGCCGCCTCGGCGCTTTCCCTGCGCGCGGTCACCTGCGCCACGTGACGTTGCGCCGCGGCAAGGGCCAGCCTCGCAGCAGCCTCGTCGTCGTCGATCGACGCCTCGGCGCCACTCGTCAGCTCGACGCCTTCAGGAAGAACATCGGAAACTGCCCGGAGAGCCACCGGCTCGGGGTTCGCCGACTCCGACCCACGCGTCGAGGTTGAGGTCTCCTCACCGTGGACGTCGGCCGGTGACTCGTCCGCAGAAGGGCCGGGTTCGTCGTACCTCGTCACCCACGCTTCGAGCTCCGACCCCAGCGCGCCGGACAGGTCGACCTCACCGAAGCCGGCGTACGACAGTGACCTCGCCAAACAGCCGGAGCGTACGGCTTCCGCAGCCTTCGGGTCGGCCACGGCGGCCGTCACTGTGGCACTGACCTCCGCCAGCGCCGACGGGGTGGGTTGGATCTCTCGGGCGGTCACGAGAGCGGCCACCTCCCGTACCACCTGAGCTTCCAGTTCGCGGCGCCGGGGAGTTAGCGCGCTGACGGCGCGAAGGTCCAACGCGGACTGTGCCGCCCGCATCTTCGCCCCCACGGCCAGCAACTCGTCGAGCGTCGCCAGGCCAGCCCGTACGGCCAGGTTGACGTACCACGCTGCCACGGTGGGCCGCCGCAACTCCCCGATCCGCGCCGCCAGCGGCCGGTCCTTGGCGGCCCGAGCTTCCCGGACCAACTCCGAGCGGCGCGCGACGAAGCCGGCCGGGTCCATGCCGTACAACTCCTCGGCCGCCTCGGCCACCGTCACCATGGGCACAGCATGCCTCAGGCGTGCAGCAACACTGTAGATGCCCACTCGTGACCCTGTGACACGTTCAAATCGGCCCTTTTCGCCAACGAGTGTGCATCTACAGTGTTGACCGCGCCGAGACGCTCAGGAACCGACGTCGTAGTCGACCACCACGGGCGCATGGTCCGACATCCGACTGTCGTAGTCGACATCTCGATCCGTACCCCCACTGACAGCGCTCCGCGCCAGCGCAGGGGTCGCGAGGTGGTAGTCGATCCGCCAGCCGACGTTCTTCTGGAACGGCCCGGCGCCCCACCGCCACCACGAGTACGGCCCTTGCTCGCCCGGGTGGAGCAACCGAACCACGTCGGTCAGGGTCCGCGGACCCACCAGGGACCCGAACCACGCCCGCTCCTCGGGCAGAAACCCGACCTGGCGGTGGTTGGCCGTGGCATTCGTCAGATCCAGACGGGTGTGAGCCACGTTGAAGTCGCCCATGACCAGAAACTCACGCCCTTGGCCGGCCGCGACCAACCGGGCCCGCCTGAGATAGGCGCGAAGAGACTTCGCGAACCGGACCTTGTGCCGGTACCGCCGTTCGCTCGCCGGGTCGCCCGCCCATCCCCCCTTGGGCACGTAGACACTTCCGACGGTCAGCGCGAGCCCCGGCAGGTCGAGGTCGACTTCGACGTACCGACCCTCGTGCTCGAACGCCTGCCTCCCGATGCCGGACCGAACCGCGCTCGGCGCCACTCGAGAGAGCACGGCGCACCCGTTTCGACCGGCCAGGGTGCCCGGCTCGTACGACACGTGCCACCCGTCGAGCTCGTTGGGGAGTTTCCCCGCGGGACATCTCATCTCCTGGATCGCGACCACGTCGCAGCCACGTTCGGCCAACCACTGGTCCAACCCTCGACGTACGGCCGACCTGATCCCATTGGCGTTGAAGGTTGCGATCCGCAGAAGCACGCTCACATTCTCGCCGTGAAATCGATGCGACAAAGCACGATAAGGTAGTTGTCCGCTAAATCGAATCGACTACGTCAAATCAGCATGTTGCATGGCCAAAATCGGTTTAGCATGCCGCCCATGAAGCCCCTCGTGCTCCGAAGCGCCATCGTTGCTTCGGTCGGCGGTCTGATCTTCGGATTCGACACCGCCGTGATCTCTGGAACCACTGAAGCCCTCAAGACCGTCTTCCACCTCGACGATGCCGGCCTCGGCATCACCGTCACGACGGCCCTCATCGGAACCATCCTCGGCGCCCTGATCACCGGCAACTTCGCCGACAAGTACGGACGCAAGAAGGTTCTGTTCACGATCGGTGTGCTCTACATCATCGGCGCACTGGGGTCGGCGTTCGCAGCGAACTACGCCATGCTCGTCATCGCACGGTTCCTCGGCGGTGTCGGCGTTGGCGCGTCGAGTGTCTGCGCCCCCATCTACACCGCGGAGGTAGCTCCGGCGAAGGCCCGTGGTCGGCTCGTCGGACTCGTGCAGTTCAACATCGTGCTGGGCATCCTCGTGGCCTACCTGTCGAACTTCATCATCCGCCTGCTGGTGCCTGACACCGACCCGGCGAACCCCCATGCCTGGCGGTGGATGTTCGGAGTCATGTTCATTCCGGCCATCATCTTCGTGATGATGTTGTTCACCGTGCCTGAGTCCCCCCGCTGGCTCATGGCCGTCAAGCGCGAAGCTGAAGCCCGAGCGATCTCGCTCAAGCTGACCGACAGCACCGAAGAGTCCGACCAGCAGATCACCGAGATTCGCGATGCGATGGCCGCCGACGCAGCAGCGGCAGGCGTCAAGTTCTTCACGAAGGGCCACATGAAGGTGATCATGTTGGCCGTCATGATCGCGATGTTCAATCAGCTGTCGGGCATCAACGCGATCCTCTACTACGCCCCCGTCGTGATGGAGAAGGCCGGCGCATCGACCAACTCGGCGTTCCTGATGAGCGTCGGCGTCGGCGCCATGAACCTGATCGCCACGATGGCGGCGCTGACGGTCATCGACAGGATCGGTCGCCGCAGCCTCATGATCGTGGGCTCGATCGGCTACCTGGTCAGCCTGGGATTCCTGGCTTGGGTCTTCTTCTCGTACGAGGGCCACTTCACCAGCGGCTCGAGCGTCCTGGTGCTCGTGGGTCTGATGGTGTTCATCGCCGCCCATGCGTTCGGTCAGGGATCGGTGATCTGGGTGTTCATCTCCGAGATCTTCCCCAACCGCATCCGCGGCCGTGGTCAGTCCCTGGGCTCGTTGACCCACTGGGTGTTCGCAGCCATCACGTCCGGACTGTTCCCTCCCGTCATCGGGGCTCTTGGCGGCGGGCCCGCTTTCCTGATCTTCTTCATCTGCATGATCGGTCAGCTGATCTGGGTGCTGAAGGTCATGCCTGAGACGAAGGGGATTCCGTTGGAAGAGATGGAAGACAAGCTAGGACTGGTGTCCAAGTGAGCGAAGACCGAGTTCTGTGTCTCGGTGAGGCGCTGATCGACGTCGTGATCCGTGGTGACTCCCGGGTCGAGCACGTCGGCGGGAGTTTGCTCAACGTTGCTGCCGGGCTGGCCAGACTGGGTCACCGAGCCAGCATCTGCGCCTGGTGGGGCGACGACCCACGCGGGGCCCGGCTGGCCGAGGCAGCGGCGAACGCCGACGTCAGCGTCGAGCCGGGCACCCAAGGGGCAGCCGCCACGCCCGTTGCCTACGCCACTCTCGACGACGAAGGTCGGGCGACGTACGAGTTCGACCTCACCTGGGACGTACCCGAGGTCAAGGACCTCGACACCGTGACGCATCTGCACACCGGCAGCATCGCCGCGACGCTGGAGCCAGGCGGTTCGAAGGTCGTCGACCTGGTCAAGGCCGTACGTCAGCACTCCACGGTCTCGTACGACCCCAACATCCGTCCGGCCCTTATGGGGTCGCCGGAGGCGGTCATGGGCCGAGTGGAGGAACTCGTCAGCCTGTCCGATGTCGTCAAGGCATCGGACGAGGACCTGGGGTGGCTCTACCCTGACGAGCCGGTCGAGAACGTCATGCGCCGCTGGGTGGGCCTCGGCCCATCCCTCGTCGTCTGCACGCGTGGTCCGTGGGGTGCGTACGCCTTGTTGAGGAATAACCGAGATCTGCTCGTGGTCGACCAGATGAACGTCGACCTCGTCGATACGGTGGGCGCCGGCGACTCGTTCATGGCCGGCATGATCTCCGGCCTGCTGGCCGGCGGCTTCCTCGGTGACCGCGACGCGGCCGCCTGGCTAGCCCGGTCGGGTTGGTCTGCGGTGCAGCCCGCGTTGCACCGAGCCGTCATCACGTCTGCGATCACAGTCAGCCACGCAGGGGCGTACGGCCCGACCATGGCTGAGGTCAACGCCGCTCACGAGGTGGATCCGCGCCTGCTGTAACCACCCACTCCCAGCTCTCCGCCGACCGCGGCCGTCCCTCCTGCGGTCGGCGGAGCCTTGTCCTGCCTCTATCGACCGAGCGAGCCTTCAGTTGTGGGCGGGCATCGCCGTACCTCGCCACCGCCTGGCGAAAACGATCAACCGCTGGGTCACGAACGACCCGGCGAAGAGAGCACCCTCCGTGACGATCTTCGCCACCAGCACTGACACACCCAGCGCGGTCAGCGTCGTGAGCATGTCGTAGTTGAGCACCAACAACATGGCCGCCAGCGCTGCGTACCGCCTCGCGGCGCGCGCGACCGGGACGTCGGTCGCCCGGAACACGGACCACCGATTCACGGTGAAGTTGAACGTGGCCGACACCACACGCGCCAGGACGACGGCGAGCAACAGACTGCCAGTCTCCCTCTGGACCAGCCAGAGCAGCGTGAAATCCAGGGCGAAGGACAGAACCGACGAGAGCCCGAAGCGCCAGATCCGCGGTCGTGTCGCCGCGCTGATCAGGCTGTTCATCGTCGGCCCCGCCTCAGCGCATACGCCAGCAGCGGCCGGTAGATCCGCCACGAATCGGCCAGGGGACGGAAGTGGGAGCTGTAGGAGGCGGGGTCGTACACCGTCTCGATCTCGATCTCGACGATGCGGATACCCTCGTCGCCGGCCCGGACGAGAACGTTCGACTCGTACTCGAACCGCTCCCCTGGCACCGAGAGCAACCACGGCATCACGTCGTGGCCGTACCCGCGCAGGCCGGTTTGGGTGTCGTACACCGCATCCCCGGTGATCAGTCGGAAGACCCAGCGGGTCACCGCGTTGCCGAGCCTGGATCGCGCCGGCACTGACCCGGTGAACCGTCGACCGCCCAGGACCAGAACGCCGGGCCGTACGGCGTCGGCTACCCTCACGACGTCGGCCACCCGGTGCTGACCGTCGGCATCGACTGTCACCACATCGATGCCCGGCCGGTGGGCCAGCACCCAGCGCATCCCGGACTTGAGCGCAGCCCCCTTGCCGCGGTTCGCGCCGTACCCGATCACGGTCGCTCCAGCCTCGGCCGCCCGCCGAAAGGCGTCGTGGTACGGCTGACCCGATCCGTCGTCGACGACCAGTTCCTCCGAGCCTGGCAGCGCCAGGCGCAGATCGGCGACGATCGCTGCCAGGCGGTCGTCCGGCTGGTACGCGGGAATCAACACGATCATGACGACGTCACTTCCCGATGTAGAGAATGTCGCTGGTGCCACGTTCTGTGCCGTTACCTTGCGGCCAATTCACCACGTTGCCGTTGAAGAACAACGTCGAGGAACCACCCCCGTCGAGGTTGTAGGCGACCCGACAGCCGGCCTGCTGCATGATGTCGGCCAACTCGATCATGTCGACGCCCCGGCTGTACCCGTCCGAACGGCCGTCGACGATGACCGCGATCAAGTGCCGGGGCTCGATCATGCCGATCGCTGTCCTTGGTTGGTTGCCCTGAATGCTGTGGTTGCCGATGTTGGTGTCGACCTCGATCTCGTCGATCCCGTCGATCACCTGTCCGCCGTCGACCAGACCGGGACCGAACGAGAGCGTCTGCCAGACGCCGTCGGCAAGCAACCGGGTCGCCGACGTGGAGGTTTCGTCGTACAGGCTGAAGCTGCCGTCTCGATAGATCGCCAGGCCCTGACGTTCGGGCTGGTCACGGAACACCGCACCGTTGCGAATCTCGATCCCGGAGGATCGGAATCCGTAGTAGTCGCCGTTGATCGCCAGCACCGCGCCCGAGCGCTCCGCCATCACCGACGGGACTTCGATGACGTTATCCCCGAAGGTGTCCTTCGCGAACGCCGAGCGCAACGCCGTGCCCGTCGACAGGTTCACATCGGCGACGAAGTAGGTGACCTTCTCGGACCCCGTCCCCTGCTCGACCTTCGTGTAGGACGCCTGGCCGCTGGGCCCTGAGTAGCTGGTCGCGGTGATCCGAGTCGCCACAGAGGAGGAGGCGCTCGGCCGGGCGGAGGACGACTGGTACGCCGAACTCGCCGACCGAACTTCCACGTGTTCGATCAGGAACCGATCGACGGCCCAGGCCGCCCCGCCAGAAAGCGCCAGGAGTCCGCTTGCTGCCCCGCCGATAGCCGCGCGCCGACTGATCGGCCTCAGGCGCCGGGTCGTGGTGACCGGGACTGGCGGGTTCATGATGCAGCAGCCAACCGGGTCAACCTATGAAGTTGCTGTCGCCTCCCTGGCGCGCCGCCGTGAGTGCTCCTGAGCAAACAGACCGGGCGCACGCGAGATTTCTACAGGGCGTCGGAATCGATGCGGTCGAGCGCCGCGTTCCAGTGAGCCTCGAGTTCGCCAGGGTCGAGATCCGAGCCGACGTGCTCGTGGCGGATCTCGATCAGCGTGGTCTCGCCACTTTCGGGCACCAAATGCAGGTCGACGAGCGTGCGCGCGGAGTCGGACGACTTGTGCCAAGAGAAGCGGATCTGCTCCATGGGATGGAAGCTGCGGGTCACCCCGTACGAACCGTCGGCAGCCCGCCACGTGTCGCCCTTGCCGCCGAGTTGGGCGCCCTCGCCGAGGAGGGCTTCCATGCCGGCGGGAGTGAGCAGGACGTTCCAGACAGATTTCAGCGGATGGGACACCTCGCGGCTCACGACCACGGTGGTGTCCTGACGTTCTGTTTCGAGCTGCTCCGTCATGATTCAATCCTCCGATCGATTCGGGCCACCGTTGGCCCCGATGCGCTGCCGGTCACGTCGGCGTGACCCACACATTAGTCGGGCCACCGAGCCCGCGCAGCGTCGGGTGGACTCGTGTCCGACGGATCGGTCCGACGTCTCTGTCGGCGAAAACTTCGGCCGCCCGCCGCGTGTCCTCCACGATGACGGCGGCTGCCCCAGGTAGAAATCGAGTCGTAGGCCCCGGACCCGGTATGAGCAGGCCCGGGGCCTGAAGCGTGTCCGGGCGTCGGGGCCGAGGGGACAACGCGGTGCTGACCTCTGCTCGCCGATCACCGAGGGCGACGGCCTGTTCAGACTGCCCGCGGTGAACGCCGGTACGTGCTGACGCTCGGTTCCCCACTCAGCCAGAATCGCCATGGCACGTCGGCCGCGCGGCTGACACCCACCCGGGGGCCGCTCAGGACCGGCAGATCTGCCGTACCCACGCGCAGGCTTGCCCTCCTGCCGTCGAGAGCCAGACCGGAGTCGGCCGTCGTCAAGCCGAGAGCCGATCCGAGGTTGCCGGGCCCACGGGCCAGGGCAGCAAAGGGTACGGCTCCCCGCCTTTCCCGTACGGACTTCTCTCCAGACACCACCTCCCCGGCCCGCAACAACACCGCCGACGCGACCCCCTCCGGCCCGCACACGATGTTGACGGCCGAGTGGACGCCATAGGACAGGTAGACGTACAGGTGCCCTGCCGGACCGAACATGACCGCATTCCGAGGTGTGCGACCACGCCAGGCGTGCGAGGCGGGATCGGAGAGCCCTTCGTACGCCTCCACCTCGGTGAGCCGTACGGCCACGTCGTCGACCACGAGCAGTGACCCCAGAAGGTCTGGAGCCACCTCCAGTCCGGGACGGTCGAGACGCACGGGTCCCAGTCTGCCTCGCGGTAGCCTGAGCGCATGCTCGGGCGTCGCGCGCTGCTCCGCGCCGCTGCCGGAGCGATCGGACTCGTCAGCGGCTGCGCGGTCGCGCCCGTCGCACCGACCTCGCCTCTCCCCAGCCCGACCCCGACGCCGACTCCGACTCCCAGCCTGCCGCTGCGGGACTTCACCCTGGCGGGGCAGGGCAACGCCATCGTGAAGGAACTGGTATCGGCTGCCGGAACCATCAATGCGATCAAAGTCGAGATCAGCGAACATGCGGCCTCGCTCAGCGTGGTCAGCGGGATGACGGCGACGACCTGGGCGTACCGGAACGGCCAGATCGGAAAGGTCGACTCCGACACCCAGTACGTCGGCCAGTCGATCTTCGACCCCCGTGACTTCAACCTGGCCGACGTCGGGCGGATGTTCATCCAGGCCGGGCAACTGTCGAAATCGACGTCGGCCCAGGAACTCCAGGTGGTCGAGTACGCCGACCGCATGGTCTACATCACGGTCACGACCAACCCGGAGTCACTGACCGTCTTCTTCCGACGTGACGGCACTCTGGTCTCGCCCGTCGATCTGAGCACGGCCGCGGGGCTCTCCGAGGCGTTGACAGACGTGACGGGCACCCACCGCGAGGTCCTCGCGGTCGGCGTGCTCCCGAACAACGGGGGTCTATGGGCGGACCGTCAAGGGGCGACCGGTGAGATCGTCCGTACGATCCGGATGCCCAAGCTCCCGGCCCGTACGGCCGTACGCACCGAAACCACGACGCTCGAGCCGTTCGACATCTCGCTCGTCGATGCGGCGCAGTTGGCGTCGACCCTGACGTCGATCGTGGCGAAGGGTACGGCATCGCTCGGCCCGGGCTGGAGCTTGACGATCGACCGCCGACAGGCGCAGGCCGCGCCGCTCGTCTACTGGTCGGTCAACGGACAACAGGTCGTGACGACCCTGGCCGGGGTCGAGATCACGTCACGCTGACGATCTGGGGGCAGGCGTCACACCTGGGCCGGGGTAAATGTGTCGCACTGTTGGGGATCGCCGGTCTTGAAGCCGCGCGACATCCAGCCTTTGCGCTGGGCCGACGAACCGTGGGTCCAGCTCTCGGGGCTGATCCGGCCGGTCTGAGATTCCTGGATTCGGTCGTCGCCCACAGCCACTGCCGCGTCCACCACGCGGTTCAGGTCGTCCTGGGTGATGGACTTGATCACCCCGTTCGGGTCGTCGGTGGAGTGCCGGAACCAGACCCCCGCGTAGCAGTCGGCCTGGAGTTCCAACCGCACCTGCGGAGAATTGGGGCCGGTCTGCTGACCGGCCGCCTGCACTTTGTCCATGGTGCCGAGCAGGTTCTGAATGTGATGGCCGTACTCATGGGCCACGATGTACGCCTCTGCCGCGTCTCCGCCCTTGGCGCCGAGCGTCTGGAGCAACTGGTTGACGAAGTCGGTGTCGATGTAGATCGTCGAGTCTGCGGGGCAATAGAACGGTCCGACCTGCGACGTGGCCTGACCGCACCCGGTGGCTATCTGGTTCGAGAAGACCGTCAAACTCGTGCCCTGGAAGTTCTTGAGCGTTCCCGCCCAGTAGTTCGTGATCGAACTCATGTAGGCGTTCCACCGGCACTCGCGGTTCTTGGCGACATCCGAGCCCCGCGTGCAGTCCGTCACCGGGGCTGAGCCCTGATCGGTCGTACCGGTCTGCCCGCCGAGGATGCCCGTGGGGTCGAAGCCGAAGAGCAGAGCCAGGATCAGCAGGATGATTCCTGCTCCGCCGCCGACCGCGATGCGACCGCCACCGCCACCCCCGCCGCCTCCGGCACGGTTGACCTGTCCGGAACTGATGTCGGCGTTGTCGCGATACTCCATGGCCCATCCCTCCATGCCGCTGCACCCGATTGCAGGCGAGCGCAGCATAGCCGCCTCGTACCAATATCGAGCCTTCTCCTGACAGCATCGACCGCGTGCGGGTGGGAGCGTCGGCTTGGCCCTTTCGCACTCACCGGCCATCATGAACAGATGCAGATCGTCGGCGTGCCGGCGGCTGGTCGGCCGGCGGAGATCAGCCTCCTCGTGGGGCATGGCGCGGATCCGCACGCCCTCTTGTGGGAGCACGGCTACTTCGTGCAGCGTGTGCTGTCGGTGAGCGGCTCGGGCGAGACCCTCACGATCACGGTGCAGGTCGCGGCGCATCACCATCCGGGTACGGCGTTGCCGGTCCGCGATCGAGGGGTCGATCCGGGCCTGGTCATCCCCGACGGCACCGTGCCTTTGCAACGCCAGCGCATCGCCGCCTACGCGATCGTCTTGTCGAGCCGCGGCTTGCTGGCGACCCAGTTCTCCGGACGGACTGCCGTTCCCGGTCTCTGGGGTCTTCCCGGTGGCGGCCTCGACCTGGCCGAGAGCGCCGCGCATGCCGTGATCCGCGAGGTGTACGAGGAGACCGGTCAGCACGCCGAGATCGACCAAGTGCTGGACGTCCAGTCCGACCATTGGGTGGGTCGAGCGCCGTCCGGGCGGATCGAAGACTTCCACGCGCTTCGGCTGATCTATGCGGCGACCTGCGGCCAGCCCAGTGACCCCACGGTGCACGACGTGGGGGGTACGACGGCTGCCGCGCGTTGGCTCCCGGCCCGCCGGTGGCGCCGGTTCAGTTGGACGGCCGGCTTTCGGGCCATCCTCGCGAAACACCTGGACGGCCTGCTCGCCGAGGAACATACGGCGTAGTGAGGATCGCCGCCAGGTGCGGCAGTGAGCTACGACAGCCCTCAAGGTTGAATCGAGACGCGCCCCTTCATCATCTCTCCGAGCGTGGGAGGCACGTCCCTCGACAGCGACCAGCGACGATCGGTGATCATCCGCGCGGCGATCAGGCCGGCCGCGATGCCGATGATGGTGAGTGTGGCGCTGATGCCGTACTTCATCATGTTGGGCAGGTCGTTGGCGTTGAAGTAGAGCAGGGCACGGTATGCCGCCGCGCCAGGAATCATCACCAGCGTGGCAGGGGCGGCCATGACGACCGCAGGCCACTGGGTGTAGCGACTGATGACCCAGGTCAAGAGGCCGACGACGAAGCAGGCGACGGCGGCGGCCTCGTGGGCGGGCATGACGTATTCACCGAGTTCCAACCGCAACACGTTCGACACCAGAGCGACACCACCCGACGCCGCGCAGATGCGCAGCGAGGAGTTGAACAGCATCGAGAAGCCGAAGACTCCCAGGAACGACGCCGCCCCCTTGATGGACAGGATCTGCCAATCCGGCATGACGAATCGCAGCACCGGCGACGGATCGAACGGCGAGAACAACGAGACGATCCAGATGCCGATTCCGGCGGCAAGCAGAACGAGAGCCGCGTACGCGAGTCGGTTGACGCCGGAATCGAAATCGAGCCGGGCTAGGTCGAGCGATCCCGACACGATCGGATAGCCGGGAACGAGGTACAGCACCGAGGCGATGAACCCGATCACCGCTCGATCCATCGACACCCCGGGCAGGCCGTGCGTGAGCATGAGGAAGGCGAGGTAGAGGAAGCCGGAGACGGTCGCGACGAGCGCCACGCTGGCCAGGTGATTGACGTGGCGATGGCCCAGGAACAGCCTGAGCCTGTGGCCGATGACGGCAGCGATGAACGTGCCGGCCGCTTCGTAGGCGCCCATGTTGTTGAGGATCCCGTAGCAGCAGCAGGCGATCGCCACCGCTACCGGCAGCAAGGAATGGCTGTAGAGAATCGGCTTCTTCTCGATCCGGTCGAGCACGGCATTGACCTCGGCCGGAGTCATGTGGTCGTGGACCGACTTCATGAACGCCCACAGCTCGCAGGCACGGTCGGAGTTGACGCCCGGGGTCACGGCAGCCGCGACCTTGGTGCGGTAGATGTGGCCTCGCTCGACCGTGATCGTCAACTGCGGGAATGCGATCTGGATGGTGATCGCGTCGCAGTCCAGCACTTGGGCGACCAACCGCATGACGTCCATGACCCGCCCGCTGTCGAGACCGGTCGACAAGGCGATCCGACCGGCCCTGAGGATCGTGTCGGTGCGTTCGATGAGTTCACGGGGTTCCTGGCCGTAGTCGATCTCGACCTCGGACAAGTTGGGAGTGCGCGTGGGGTCCTCCATGGGCCGATTCTGGACCTGGGGGGGACGCCCGACTGGGCAGGCCATTTCTTGCTCTCGTCGACGTCAAAACGCGCATCGCGCCCCCGAGAACGGTGGGCGCGACGCGCGTGTGAGAGAGCCAGAACGACTATCGACGGATGTAGCTCAGGATCCGCAGCAGGTTGGTGTAGAGCCAGACCATCGTCACGGTGAGGCCGAAGGCCGCGCGCCACGACTCCTTGGCAGGAGCCCGCATCGCGATGCCCTGCTCGATCGACTGGAAGTCGTCGACCAGGCTCAGCACGGCGAGCACGACGCCGACGAGGGCGAAGACCCACGCCAGGGCCCCGACCCGGCCGGTGACTCCGGCGTACAGGCCGAGGTTGATTCCCGCGAACGACAGAACGAACTGGAGCAGCGCAGCCACTGCCATGCCGATGATCGACAGCATCACGATCTTGCGCATCTTGCCCGACAGGCGGAACCCGCCGAACTTGAAGGCGGCCAAGGTGACGCCCGCCGCGGCGAACGTGCCGAGAACGGCCTGGACGATGATGCCCGGGTAGTACATCTCAAACAGCATCGAGAAACCACCGACGAAAACGCCCTCGAGGATGGCGAACGAGACCGCCAGCACCGGACCGATCGTCCGCCTGACGGCCGCAATCAGCGGCACGATGAACGCGACCAGTCCCGAGACCACCGAAACGGGGAGCAGGAGCTGGATCGGCAGGAATCTCGCCGCGGCGACCGCCGTCAGCATCATCAGACCCATCGTGATCGCCGTCTTGGTGATGACGTCGTCGATGGTCATCAAGCCGGTCGGCGCGACCGGCTGCTGGGGTGCCCGAGGGTCGTACTGCTGCTGACGCGGGTCGTAGCCGTAGGGCTGCTGACCGTATGGCTGCTGGCCATAGCCCTGCTGGCCGTACGGCTGCTGGGTGGGCGGTGGCTGGGTGTACTGGCCGTACTGAGGACCGGACACACGATCGTGGGTCCAGGCATCCGGCCGGGAAAGAACGGGGTTGTTAGCCAAGGCGGCGAGCCTCCTGAGTCATGAAACCGGCGCCCCGAGGCGACTCTCTCGTCTCGACGCGTCTCCAGTCTAGAGAACGGTCTGTGCCGAGGCTTTCTTCCCGCTGGGAGATGCCACTGAGATGACCCCGAGCGCGTGCCCTCGATGGGATTCGAACCCATACTGTGGCGGGTTTAAGCCGCCTGCCTCTGCCGTTGGGCTACGAGGGCTGTCGCATCAACTCCAGTGTGGCGCCGTCGAGGAGATCGGTCTCGCGCACCAGCAGAGGCTGGCCCGTGCGCTTCCCCACTTCGTCGGCGATCAACGCCCCCGCGCAGATCACCTCCGCCCGAAGATGCTGCACCATCGGCCAGCGGGCCAGGATCTCGCCGACCGACAGGCGCAACAGGGTGTCGGTCATCCTGCTGACCCAGGCCAGCGGAACTACCGAATTGTGAACCAGAGCAGGGTCGTACGTCGTCAATCCCATGACGAGCGCCGACAGGCTGGTGGCCGTACCTGCAACTCCGATCCAGGTCACGGCCTTGCCGACGTCGACACCGGACCCGTCGATCATGTCTCCGACGAATGCCCTGGCGGCCGCGATCTGCCCAGCCGTCGGAGGGTCGTCGGGCATCAGACGTTCGCGGATCCGGACCGATCCCATGTTGAGGGACACCGACGCTTCGGATCGACCGACGGTGTCCCCGAGAATCAGTTCGGTCGAACCTCCCCCGATGTCCATCACCAGGACTGGTCCGGCGTCGATCGGGCCGCCGGAGAGTGCTCCCAGGTAGGTGAGACGCGCCTCTTCGTCGCCGCTGATCACGTCGACGCCGACGCCGAGCCGCTGGCGGACCCCGTCGTAGAAGGCCTGCCGATTTCTCACGTCACGCGATGCCGACGTCGCGAGGAATCGGACCTTGTCCACGTTCAGGCTCGAGATGACCCCAGCGAACCTGTCGACGGCGGCGAAGGTGCGTTCCAAGGCGTCGAGGTGGAACTCGCCCGTCGCATCGACCCCTTGACCCAGGCGAACCAGCTCGAGTCGACGGTCGACGGTGGTCAGGCCGCCATCGGGCGTCGGGTCGGCGATCAGGAGCCGAATCGTGTTGGTGCCACAGTCGACGACGGCGACGCGCATGGTGAGCTCCTTTCGGTGTCGGGAAGACATGGACGATCCCAGAAGTCTCCCAGGGCCGCGAGCGCTTCGTCGCCCAATGGGTTGACTCCTGGCCCGGCGGCCAACGAGTGCGCGACCAGGGCGTGAAGGCACTTCACCCGCGAGGGCATCCCGCCCGCGGAAACGCCGGCGATCTGCGGAACGGATGGCCCGAGCGACGCCCGGTCGGCCAGGTAGGAATCGTGGGCTCGCTGGTAGGCCTCGGCCAGCGGGTCGTCGGTCGCGAGGCGATCCTGCATCTGTTTCATCACACCCGAAGCCTCCAGCGTGGAACACGCGGCAGTTGCCCTCGGGCAGGTGAGGTAGTAGGTCGTGGGGAACGGCGTTCCGTCCGGCAGAGTCGGAGCCGTCGCAACGACTCCCGGCTTTCCGCAGGGGCAGCGCCAGGCAACCTTGAGGATGCCTCTGGACTCCCGACCCAGTTGGCGGGCGACGCTCGCGAGGTCCAGGGGCTCGACCTCCGCCACGGGCTCACCGCTGTCGACCGATGACACATGTCCAGTGTCCCACGATGCTGCCATCACCCGCCGGCACGGGCGCCGGACCGTCGGAGAGGCGCCAGCACGACGACCTCGCCAGCGCCCGATCAGTACGTCCAGATTGGATCGTTGTTGTTGTCGCTGATGTTCGCGTTGTAGGGCGCTTTGGTCTGGTTCGTTTCGGTCTGGGTGAACTTGTGGACAACCGTGGAGCCGGGCACCGGAACGCATGCCGCATTGGTCACGATGCTGGCCGACACCTGCGCCTGGCTACCAGAAGCAACATCAGTGGCCAAGGTCCATCCACTCATGTTGATTCCAGCGCAAGTCCTGCTGCCCACAGACCCGATGCGCGTGAAGGTCACGGTCACCGTGCGTGTCACCCAGGTCAAGCCCGTGCTCTGAAAGCCGGACGGAGTTGTCGTTGTGGTCTCGCCACTGAGCGTGGCCGAGGGGGTGTACGACGCGTAGATACCGCCAACGCCCACCCCATTGAGAGCCGGAAGCTCGGGGTCGACCGTGAATGTGGGCCCCTTGCCCTTGGGATAGACGAGAACGAACGAGAAACTCACGCTCGACGGGTCCAGAGTCGCCGTTGGCGCGAAGCTCATGTTGAAGGTGTAGACAGGATCCGACTGGGTGTAGTAAGCCATCGCAGACGTCTGCTACGTACCGTTGTAGTTGAAGTTCCAGTCGCAGCCCGCCGCGGAATTCGTGACGATCGGGCAGTTCGGCGGCGACACAGCGAAAGCGGGAACAGCCTGGGCCACCATGATCGTCGGGACAGACCAAGCCGCACCCAGCGCGAGCTTGCGCCTGGACACCAACTCGAGCCACGAACTCCTCCTTCATCACCACCGCAGAGCGGTTTCACGTCGAGCCTCATCAACGACGACTTACGGTCTCGTAATGTGCGAACGCAACCAGGAGTAGCGCAAGTTCCCTGACAAGCATGAGAAATTCGAGCCCTGGATGGGATGTCAGAGGGCCCTCAGTGTGGTGAGCGCGAGCACCCAGCGCTAGGCGAAACGTCGCGGCGGGGGTTCAGCGCGGAGTCCCGGGGAGGAGACGTTCAGCGCGAAGTCGGGGAGGCGCTGTTCAGCGGGGCGTTGGTGAGGGCGCGGTGACGGTCTGATCTGCGCGAGGCTGAGTGGTGACGGGAGCTGGCTGATCGGCCGCCTGGACGGACGACCACAGCTTCTCGTACCAACTCTGGTTCTCGGGATCGCTTCGTCCTTTGATCGAGCCGACCGTGCCGCCGACGACCTTGCCGTCGGGGCCGATCACTCGGTAGCCGACTTCCCCGGGCACGACCCAGCCGAGACGGTCACGGGCCTGGGTTTTGACATAGTCGGGGTCGTTCCAGCGGTTCAGCTGGTCATTCAAGCTGTCGACCGCCGCCTGGCGTTCGATGATCTGGCGTTGCGCGACCGCCAAGTCCTTCTGCTGGTCGAAGTAGATCTGCAACGTCGAGATGTAGCTCACGAGCAGCGTCGCGACGACGACCAGCAATGTAATGAGGCGATTCGGCACCCCGGACAAGAATCCGGGCAGTCGCAGCGGTCCCCGCTGCGACTGCCCGGATTCTGGCCGTGTCGCCGCCGAGGGGCGCGCCGTGCGCCGCGGGCGGGGGGATCCTGGGCGCGCGGATGCGCGCCCAGGCCCCCCCGCGCCGCGCGCACGGCGCGTACCCTCGGGCACCTGTGATCAGCCCTTGAACCGCGGGAAGGCAGACGCGCCCGCGTACGACGCGGCCTCGTCGAGGTCAGCCTCGATGCGAAGGAGCTGGTTGTACTTAGCCACCCGCTCGGACCGTGCCGGCGCGCCGGTCTTGATTTGGCCGCAATTGGTCGCCACGGCGAGATCGGCGATCGTCACGTCTTCGGTCTCACCGGACCGATGGCTCATCATGCAGCGGAAGCCGTTGCGGTGAGCCAGCTCGACGGCGTCGAGGGTCTCCGACAGCGAACCGATCTGGTTGACCTTGACCAACAGGGCGTTGGCGGACTTCAGTTCGATGCCCTTCGCGAGACGCGTGGGGTTGGTCACGAACAGGTCGTCGCCGACGATCTGGACCTGGTCACCGAGCAGACCGGTGATCTTGCCCCAGCCGTCCCAGTCCTCTTCGTTCAGGGGATCCTCGATCGAGACCAGCGGGTAGGCGTCGACCCACTCGGTGTAGATCGCGACCATATCGTCGGCCGACTTCTTCTCGCCCTCGAAGCTGTAGGTGCCGTCTTCGTTGTAGAACGCCGAAGCCGCGACGTCGAGCGCCAGGGCGACGTCCTGGCCGGGCTTGAGGCCGGCCTTGCCAATTGCCTCGACGATCAGGTCGAGAGCGGCGCGGTTCGAATCGAGGTTCGGGGCGAAGCCACCCTCGTCACCCAGACCGGTGGCCAGGCCACGGCCCTTCAACACCGACTTCAGAGCGTGGTAGACCCGCGCGCCCCACTCCAGCGCCTCGGCGAACGAACCGGCGCCGATCGGCGCGATCATGAACTCCTGCACGTCGACGTTGGAGTCGGCATGGGTGCCGCCGTTGAGGATGTTCATCATCGGCACAGGCAGGACGTGCGCGTTGGGACCGCCGACGTAGCGGTAGAGCGGCAGCTCGGCAGATTCTGCGGCAGCGTGGGCGACCGCCAGGGACACGCCCAGGATCGCGTTGGCGCCCAGGTTGCCCTTGTTGTCGGTGCCGTCGAGTTCGAGCATCGCGGTGTCGATGACCCGCTGCTCGGACGCCTCGTAGCCGACCAGTTCGGGTCCGATCTGCTCGATGACGTTGTCGACGGCCTTCAGCACACCCTTGCCGCCGTACCGGGACTTGTCGCCGTCACGCAGCTCGACTGCTTCGAACAGTCCGGTCGAGGCGCCGGACGGTACGCCTGCCCGGCCCTGGCTGCCGTCGTCGAGCACGACCTGGACCTCGATGGTGGGGTTGCCGCGGGAATCGAGGATTTCACGGGCCTCGATGTAGTCAATGCTGGCCACAGTTGGTGCCTTTCGCGTAGGGCCGGATTGTCATCGCCAGCCTATCGGCCCATCTCTGTCACCGTCTCGGTACGCGTGGGGTGCGGATGAGTTTCGATCTACGGTACGGCCAAGCCACGGGTTGAGCCGTACCCCACGCCGAGAGCTCGGCGACAGACGGCTCGGACGGGTTCGACCGGTGGTGCGGACCGACCCCTGGTGTGCCGTACCCACGCCGGTCCGACCTGGAACCCAGACGGCGCCGGTGAGTATTCACCGGCGCCTCCTGGGGTGACGGAACCAACGGTCAGCGTTGGGAACTGACCACCGGCCCGCATCTCGTCAGGCGAGGTTGTTGTTCGGACTACTCACCTGACTCACCAGAACTACGTACGATTCCGCCTCCTACGCGACTCGACGACCACAAGAGCGACACCGGCAGCCAAGACCAGCCCAGCCAAACCAGCAGCCAACGGATCCACACTGCTCCCCGTACTCGCCAACGGACCATTCTTCGACGGCGGAACCGGCGGCTCAGGACGCCGCTCCACCACCAACACCGCCCGATTGTCATAGAGACCGGTGGAGGATGACGGCCTCGCGACCCGTGTTCCAACGCGGTCCTCGAGGCTCGGCGCCGCGGAATCATTCCCTGACCGTGTCCGGCTGGGCTCATTGCTCGGCCGCACGTACCTCGTCTTCCAGCGCTCGGAGAGCCGATCGGCAGACTTGCTCGGGGTCCAGACCTGACCGCTGAGCCCGGGAGACGAGAGTCAGCAGTGCCGCTCCGAGTTCGTCGGCATTGATGGGCTCGATCGCCAGATCGAGGGGTACGCCGTGGGTGCGGGCCCGGCTGACGACCTTCGCAGCCCGGGCGAGAGCCGGAAGCGAGACCGCGATGCCGTCCAGGGAACTGGTGCGTCCCTTTTCGACCCGTTTGCGCTTCTCCCAGGATTCGTTGAGGTCGGCAGGCACGTCACCGTCTCCGAACACGTACGGATGCCGCGCCACCAACTTGTCGCTGATGCCGCGGGCGACGTCATCAATGGTGAAGGCGTCCCGTTCGGCTGCGATCTCCGCGTGGAACATCACCTGCAACAGCAGGTCACCGAGTTCCTCGCACACGTCGAGATCGGTTCCGGTCTCGATCGCGTCGACGACTTCGGCCGATTCCTCGACCAGATAGTGCACCAGCGACTCGTGCGTCTGTTTCGCATCCCACGGGCAGCCCTGGCGCAACGCGTGCATGACGGCGACGAGCCGCGCCAGTTCGTCGGTCACGGGGTCTGGGTTCCCGTCGGCAGTGAGAGCTTCGACAGCGACCCCGTCGTCGGCACGAGGTAGGAACCGTCCGTCGCGGTCGGGTTCCACGTGCCGTACTTGGGGTTGAGCACGACTTTCGCCCCCCCGATCGCCTGCCGAACCGCGTCGCGGTCGAGCCGCTGTGACACCTGAGTGACGACGAGCAGATCGGACAGGACTTCACGGCCAGCGCTGGACTGGGCCAGTTGCGGCACGCCCTGATCGGTGCCCGCCGCCGTCACCTCGTCCTGCGTGGGCACGGGAATGGTGAGCCCGCTGTTGGCGGCCGCCTGGGTCATCAACTGCGCCCACAAGGCCGAGCTCAGCGCAAGTTGACGGGCTTGGGAGGGATCCGCGCCCGCCTCGACGAGCGCCACGGACCGCTGCGTGACCTGAACCTCGGTGATCACCACGCCGTTGACGATCGCCGCGGTGCCGGGACTGGCAGCTCCTCGGGCACACCCGGTCAACGCCAGCGCGAGAACGATCAACACAACGCCCAAGCGGGCGGTCAGACGAGGCACGGGGGATCCTTCCAGACCTGGGTACGGCCAAACTCTACCGGGCTGTCTTGGCCACGGCGTCGGGGCTCGTCGGCGCGAAGATCGCGGTCACGACATCCGTCGCCCACTCGAGGATCCCCAGCCCGGCCACCGGCTGCCTCGGCACATTGCCGGTCATCGGGCGAGGAATCAGCACGTGGTTGCCCGCTTCCTTGACGACCGATCCCGGATAGACCCGATTCAGGCGCAGCCGCCGCGACTCGGGCAGGGTCGCGGGTGCGAACCGCACGTAGTTGCCCTGCGCGACCACCTCGGTGACACCGGCCGCGCGGGCGTGCAGCCGGAACCGGGCGACGGCAAGCAAGGCCCGTACGGGCTCGGGTGGTTCGCCGTACCGGTCGACCAATTCGGCTGTGACCGCCCCGAGGTCCGACTCGCTGCGCACCTCGGCGATCCGCTTGTACATCTCCAGCCTGAGCCGCTCCGATTCCACGTACTCGGTCGGCAGATGCGCCTCCACCGGCAGCTCGATCCGCATCTCTGGCTCCGGCTCGGCGGCATCACCTCGGAATGCCTCCACGGCCTCGCCGACCAGCCGAATGTAGAGGTCGAATCCCACGTCGGCGATATGCCCCGACTGTTCCCCGCCCAGCAGGTTCCCGGCCCCTCGGATCTCCAGATCCTTCATCGCGATCTGCATGCCCGCGCCCAGCTCGGCGTGCGCCGCCATCGTCGCCAACCGCCCGTGCGCGTTCTCGGTCAAAGCCTTCTCGGGCGGATAGAAGAGGTACGCGTAGCCCCGATCCCTCCCCCGGCCGACCCGGCCTCGCAACTGGTGAAGCTGGCTCAGCCCGAGCAGGTCCGACCGCTCGACCAAGAGCGTGTTCGCCGTAGAAATGTCCAACCCTGCTTCGACGATCGTCGTACAAACCAGCACGTCGGCCCGCCGCTCCCAGAAGTCGACGATGACCTGTTCGAGCTCTCGCTCGCTCATCTGACCGTGCGCGGTCGCGATCCTGGCCTCTGGCACGAGTTCGGCGATCCGCTTGGCGGTCTTGGTGATCGTCTGCACGCGATTGTGCACGAAGAAGACCTGCCCTTCGCGGGCGAGTTCGCGCCGGATCGCTGCGGTGACCTGCCGTTCGTCGTACGTCCCTGCGAACGTCAGCACGGGGTGGCGCTCCTCCGGTGGAGTGGCGATCACGCTCATCTCCCGAATGCCGGTCACGGCCATTTCCAGCGTTCGCGGGATCGGGGTCGCGCTCATCGCCAGCACGTCGACGTTGAGGCGCAGCTTCTTCAGCGCCTCCTTGTGCTCGACGCCGAACCGTTGTTCCTCGTCGATGATCACGAGCCCCAGGTCCTTGAACTTGATTTCGCCGCTCAGCAGGCGGTGGGTGCCGACGACCACGTCGACGCCGCCGCTTTCGAGCGCGGCCAACGTCTTCTTCGTCTCGATGTCGGTCTGGAACCGTGACAAGGGCGCGACGCTGACCGGGTAGCCGGCGTAGCGGTCGGCGAACGTGGCGTGATGCTGCTGCACGAGCAACGTGGTCGGCACCAGCACGGCCACCTGCTTGCCGTCCTGCACCGCCTTGAAGGCAGCCCGTACGGCGATCTCGGTCTTGCCGTACCCCACGTCTCCGCAGATCAACCGATCCATCGGCACGACCCGCTCCATGTCTCGCTTGACCTCGTCGATCGCCGCCAATTGGTCAGGGGTCTCGACGTAGCTGAACGAATCCTCCAATTCCCGCTGCCACACGGTGTCAGGGCCGAACTGGTGACCGACCGTGGCCTGACGTGCGGCGTACAACTTGATCAACTCGGCCGCGATCTCGCGCACGGCCTTGCGCGCCCGAGCCTTGCGCTTGACCCAGTCCGAACCGCCCAGCCGGTCCATGGCAGGAGCCTCGCCACCGACGTACCGGCTCACCAGGTCGAGCTGATCCATCGGCACGTACAGGCGATCACCGGGCTGATTTCGCTTGCTGGGCGCGTATTCGATCACCAGGTATTCGCGGGTCGCCCCAGCGACGGTCCGCTGCACGAGTTCGGCGTAGCGACCGACCCCGTGGTGCTCGTGCACGATCGGGTCACCCGGGGTCAGCTCGAGCGGGTCGATCTGCTTCTTGCGTCGGGTCGGCAGCCGCCGCGCTGACTTGTCGGCTGCCTGCGAGCCAGCCAGGTCACCGGCGGTGTAGAGGTGAAGGTTGACGCTCGGGAGTCGGAAGCCGTGAGCGTACGGCGCGACGACGATCGTGACTATCCCCGCTTGTGGTGGGCGGGTGAGGCGATCCGGGAGCGTCGCGCCGATGCCTGCCTCGGACAGCATCTCGAACAACCGCTGGGCCAGTCCTCGCCCTTCGGCGGCGAGCACGACCGAAACCCCGGCCGAGACATCCGCCGCCAGGTCCTCGGTCGCCGCCGCGAGGTCGCCCCGCCAGGAATCGACTCCCGTGGCCTGGACGGTCCGCGCTTCGACCCCACTGACGTCGACGGCCGACAGGTCGACGACCTCCCCGTCTTCGGCATAGAGCACCTCGTGCTCGTCCGGCGCTGCGGCGTACGGCGAGAACGACCACCAGTCGAGGCCACGGTCGAGCGCATGACGGCGCACGTCTCCGAGCGCGCGGTACGCCGAGGCCCCCAGATCGATCGGGGCCTGTCCCCCACCTGCGGCGGCCGCCCACGAGGCGCTGAGGAACTCCTGGCTGGTCGCCTCGAGGTCGATGGCGCGGGATCGGACGAGTTCGGGATCGCAGACCACCACCAGCGTGTCGTCGGGTACGACATCGACCAACAGTTCGAGTCCGTCCACCAGCACCGGCGACAGTGCTTCCATGCCGTCGACGGCATGGCCGGCGGCGATTCGTTCGAGCATCTCGCCGAGTTCGGGGTGTTCCTCGGCGAGCGTGGCCGCGCGCAGCCGTACCTCGTCGGTCAGAAGCATCTCCCGACAGGGATAGGCGGTGACCTTCTCTCGCGTCTGATCGCTCGACCGCTGGTCGGCGACCGCGAACACGCGGATCTCCTCGACCTCGTCGCCGAAGAAGTCGACCCTGACCGGGTGTTCCTCGGTCGGCGGGAAGATGTCCACGATGCCGCCCCGGACCGCGAACTCGCCGCGGCGTTCGACGAGGTCCACGCGGGTGTACGCCGCTGCGACCAGGTCGGAAACCAGTTGGGAGGGGTCGTACTCGTCCCCTACGGCGATCGTGACCGGCCTCATGTCGGCCAAACCCTTCACCTGGGGCTGCACGAGCGACCTGACCGGCGCGACGATCACCCGGGGGGCCGGCTCGTCGCTGTGCCCGGCGAGCCGCCGTAGCACCGCCAGGCGCCGGCCGACGGTGTCCGAACGAGGGCTCAGCCGCTCATGAGGCAATGTCTCCCAGGCCGGGTAGTACACCACGTGGGCCTCGCCGACCGCAGCCGCAACTTCGGCCGTCAATTGCTCAGCTTCCCGGTACGTGCTGGTGACGAGCAAAAGCGTGCGGTGCCCGCTTTCGGCGATGGCGGCCGCCAGCAGTGGCCGCAGGCTGGGCGGTGCCGTGACGTCCAACGACCGCACGCGGGCAGCCGCGTCGGCCGCACAACGTGAAATAACGGGATCCGACGCGACCAGCGAAACCAGGGGTGACACAGTCACGGCGGACCACCCTACCCGCGCGGCGGAACGATGCGCGATCGGCGGGCGAGGAAGCCGGCGACGACAAGCACGGTCACCGCAGCCGGATCGCCCTCAACCACCCTTTGATGACCACGAGCGCGACTGCGAGCAGACCGAGGGACGTGACCAGAGCCGCCCGGAAGGCCAGGCCACCGTCGGGGCTCACGATCACCACGACGACGCCGGCTACGAGCAGCGCTACGGACAGGACGGGTCGCCAGACGTGGACGCGGGTGGCGACCGGGGATGCGTACGCCATGTGGAATCCTTCGGATCGGCTTGCAACCTAAGAATATTCCGTGCATTTGGCAGCCATGACACGCCACTCCTCCGTGAGACCCTGAGAAGTCCCTGAGTTTCCTGTGCATCTTCGGTGCTGCCTGCCGTCGGTCAAGGCGCGTGAATTCGGCCCGTGCCGACGGGCGACTGGTTGCCTGCGGCGTCAGTTCACCCGCTGGACGACGAGCTTCCTGGCGCGACGCCGCGAGGAGTTCAGGAGTTGAACCGCTGTTGGGTGGCGTCGAGGCCGAGTACGGCCAAGCTCTCCACAGCGTCCGCGGCGCGTCCGACCTCGATCGCGACCTCGGGCGCCGCAGAGGCCGGGAAACCCGACAACACCCAATCAGCGGGATCCTGTCGCCCGGGGGGCCGCCCGATCCCCCACCGCACGCGGAAGAACTCGCCCGTACCGAGCGCCTTCCTGATCGACTTCAAGCCGTTGTGGCCGTTGTCGCCGCCCCCGAACTTCGCCCGGATGCGCCCGAAGTCGAGGTCGATCTCGTCGTGGACGACGATCAGCTGGGCCGGGTCGATCGTGTCGTACTTGAGCAGGGCGGCCACCGGACCACCTGATTCGTTCATGTACGACCGAGTCGTCGCCAAGATCAATCGGTGGGTGTCGACGCCGACGGCTCCGATTCCGGAGTTTCCGACCCGGACGTCAGCGGTATTGGCTCGCAGAAGTCGCCGGGCGCTCAGCGCAGCGCCACCGCGTCTGGCCAGCTCGGCCACCACCATGGCACCGACGTTGTGGCGGTGAGATGCGTAGGTGGGGCCCGGATTACCGAGCCCCACCACCAGCCAGGTCGTCACGATGCTGCGACTACTCCTCGTCCTCGGCTTCCGCCTCGGCCTCCTCGACCGCTTCCTCGCCCGCACCGGCCGCGTCGAGTTCGGCGTCGAGCTGGGCCTGGCTCGGGGCGGCGTGCGCCGAGAGCATCAGGTCGTCCGGTTCGCCCGGGAAGACGGCCCCCTCGGGAAGCTTGAGGTCCTCAGCCGCGATGCTCTGCCCGACCTGGATGCCCGTCACGTCGATCTCGATCTCCGCCGGGATATGCGTGGCCTCGACTTCGAGGGTGATCGAGTTCTGATCCATCACGATCATCACGTCGCCGGAGTAATCGCCGACGACCACCAGCGGCACCTGCACGGTGACCTTCTCGCCCCGACGCACGATGACCAGGTCGACGTGCTCGAGCGTGCCCCGGACCGGATCGCGCTGCACCTGCTTCGGCAGGGCCAGGGTCGAGGTGCCGCCCTCGACGTCGATGGACAGCAACGCGTTCGCTACGCGCAACGCGAGCTGGGTCTCGTGGGCCGGCAGGCTGATGTGCACCGGGTCGGTGCCATGGCCGTACAGAACAGCGGGCACGAGCTTGTCGCGACGCAACCGCCGTGCCGCACCCTTGCCGAACTCGGTGCGCTTGGCAGCGCTGAGCTTCACCTCGGACATTAAGAACTCTCCTCAAACCTCGTACGTTCTGGCGGCCAGGGCCGCGGACACTCGTCGAGGGAGAACCCTGTCGATCACGGAGGCGCACCGGGCGCCTCCCTCGCCGAGGCAACCTCGTCAGGCTATCGGATCGGCCGGGAAGGGGAAAACTCAGGCCTCGTCCATAAGCGAGGTGACTGAGCTCTCCAGGAAAACTGCCTTGATCGCCTTCGCCAGCAGGGGGGCGATCGACAGGACCGTCAGGCAGTCGATCTTCACGCCGGGAGGAATCGGCAGCGTATTGGTGACGATCACCTCCTCGAAGGCCGATCGGTTGAGCCGGTCGGCAGCCGGTCCGCTCAACACCGGATGGGTCGCGGCAGCGATGATCTTCTTCGCTCCCCTGGCTCGCAGGGCATCGGCGGCCAGGCAGATCGTGCCCGCCGTGTCGATCATGTCGTCGACCAAGAGGCAGACCTTGTCCTCGACGTCGCCGACGACCTCGTGCACGGCGACCGTGTTCGCGACGTTCGGGTCGCGCCGCTTGTGGATGATCGCCAGCGGACATCCGAGCTTGTCGGTCCACAAGTCGGCCATCCGTACCCGCCCAGCGTCGGGTGAGACGACCACCATGTCTTCCTGGCCGTACTTGTCCTTGACGTAGTCACTCAACAGCGGCAGCGCGTGCAGGTGGTCCACCGGCCCGTTGAAGAAGCCCTGGATCTGGGCGGCGTGCAAGTCGACTGCCATGATGCGGGTGGCGCCGGCTGCGGCGTACAGGTCGGCCATGAGTCGGGCCGAGATCGGCTCGCGCCCCGCGTGCTTCTTGTCCTGGCGGGCGTACGGGTAGAAGGGCGAGACCACGGTGATGCGCTTGGCCGAAGCCCTCTTGAGCGCGTCGACCATGATCAGCTGCTCCATGATCCATTCGTTGACCGGCGCGAAGTGCGACTGCATCACGAACGCGTCGGAGCCGCGTACGGACTCCTCGAACCGAACGTAGATCTCAGAATTCGCGTACGTCACGGCCCGCATCGGAACCAAGTCGGTCTTCAACAGCGTCGCCACGTCGTGGGCCAGGGCTGGATGGGACCGCCCCGAGAAGAGCATCAGGCGCTTCTGATCCTTCTTCACCAGGCCGCTCACCGAAATCACTCCGCCGAGGTCTGGTGGCCGAGGGCTGCCGCAGCGGCCGCGTCCGTCTTCGTACCCGCCCGTCGACTGGCCACCCAGCCCGGGATGTTCCTCTGCCGACCTCGGGCGATCGCCAGCTCTCCGGGGTCGACGTCGTCGGTCACCGCCGAGCCGGCCGCGACGTACGCACCGTCGGCGATGATCACCGGTGCCACCAGCACCGAGTTGGACCCCACGAACGACTGGGCGCCCACTCGAGTCGTGCTCTTCGTGACACCGTCGTAGTTCGCGAAGATCGTCCCGGCTCCGATGTTCACCCCTTCGCCGAGGATCGCATCGCCGCAGTACGACAGGTGCGGCACCTTCGCCCCGTCCCCGATCTTGGCGTTCTTCGTCTCCACGAAACCGCCGATCTTGCCGTTGATTCCCAATTCCGTGCCCGGCCGCAGATACGAGTACGGCCCTACCGTCGCCCCGGCACCGATCACCGACAACGACCCCTGGCATCGGGTCACGGTCGCGCCCTCGCCAATTTCGACGTCGGTCAGCATCGTGTCGGGCCCGATCGTGGCCCCGGACGCGACCGACGTGGCCCCCTTCAGCATCGTGTTGGGCAACAAGGTCACGTCTTCGGCCAAGTCGACCGAATCCTCGACCCACGTCGACGTCGGGTCGATCACGGTCACTCCGGCTCTCATCCACCGGTCGAGGATGCGCCGGTTCAGTTCGTTCGACATCGCGGCCAATTGCACCCGGTCGTTGACTCCTTCGGTCTGCCAGGTGTCGGCGATCAGGTGGGCTCCGACACGAGCTCCGCGGGCCTTGGCGTATCGCAGCACGTCGGTCAGATACAGCTCGCCCTGCTCGTTGTCGGTCGTCAACTCGGCCAACCCGCCTCGCAGCACGTCGGCATCGAACACGTAGATCCCCGAGTTGATCTCGCGGATCTGGCGCTCCTCGTCGGTGGCATCGCGCTGCTCGACGATTCGGGCTACGTCACCACCCTCACGGACGATTCGGCCGTACCCGGTCGGATCATCGACCACCGCGGTCAGCACCGTCAGGGCGTTGGCCGAGACGCGGTGCTCGGCAACCAGGTCACTCAGGGTGTCACCGGTGAGCAGCGGCACGTCGCCATACGTCACGACCACCTCGCCGACCAGCTCGGTCAGGCCGGCCAGCCCGCACTGCACGGCATGGCCGGTGCCCTTCTGCTCCTCCTGGACGGCCTGCTCCGCGTACGGCGCAATCTCGGCCAGGTGGGCCACGACTTGTTCCCTCTGGTGGCCGACGACGACGACCAGGTGGGCGGGCTCCAACGCACTGGCCGCGGTGACGGCGTACGACAGCAGCGAACGACCGCAGACCTCGTGCAGAAGCTTCGACCGCTTGGACCTCATGCGGGTGCCGCCGCCTGCTGCGAGGACGATCACGGCTGCGACCTGCTGGACGCTTGCGCTCAATGCAGCTCCTCTATCGTGCTCACCGCTCCCCGGGAAGGAGTCGAACCTTCGTCGCTTTGTCCTGATTCAAAGTCAGGCGGGCCCTGCCGACAGACCAACCGGGGAGTGCGAGCCGGCTGTGCCGATTCGGGTCTGGAGCCACAATAACGAAGTCCGACGTGCGGTCGCACACTCAAGCCAGGACCTGAGCCACCGATTCCGCGACGTAGGCGATGTTGCCGGTGTTGAGGGCGGCGATGCACAGTCGGCCGCTGTCGGTGCCGTACACGCCGAACTCGCTGCGCAGCCGTACCATCTGCTCTTTCGTCAGGCCCGAATACGAGAACATCCCCACCTGGTCGGTGATGAAGCTCATGTCTCGGTCGATGCCGGCAGCGGCCAGGCCGGCCACCAGCGAGGTGCGCATCTGCTTGATCCGGTCGCGCATCCCGCCGAGTTCGGACTCCCACAGAGCGCGCAGGACAGGATCGCCGAGCACGTACGACACGACCGCCGCCCCGTGGGTGGGCGGGTTCGAGTAGAGGGTGCGGATGATCACCTTGATCTGACTCAGCACCCGCTTCGCCTCGGCGGCATCGGCGCACACCACCGAGAGCCCGCCGACGCGTTCGCCGTACAGGCTGAACGACTTGGAAAACGACGTCGCGACGAGGAATTCGAGGCCGGCGTCGAGCAGTTTGCCGACGACGTAGGCGTCTTCGTCGATGCCTTCGGCGAAGCCCTGGTAGGCCATGTCGAGGAAGGGCACGAGGCGGCCGGATCCGAGGGCTGCGATGACTCGATCCCAATCGGCGGGGCCCAGTTCGTAGCCGGTCGGGTTGTGGCAGCGGGCGTGGAGCACGACGACCGTGCCGGGGGCCGCGGCCTCGAGGTCCGCGACCATGCCGTCGACGTCGACGCGTCGGTGTTCGGCGTCGTAGTAGCGGTACGTGCCGACCTCGAACCCGGCGCGGGTGAACAAAGCCTGATGGTTTTCCCAACTAGGGTTCGAAACCAGCACCTTCGCCGAGGGGTCGACGAGCTGCAGCAGACCGGCGCCGACGCGCAGTCCGCCCGTACCCCCGAGCGCCTGGATCGTCACCACCCGGCCGCTGGAGACGACCTCGGAATCGGCCCCGAACACCAGGTGCTTGACGGCAGTGGTGTAGGCCGGAAGGCCGTCGATCGGCAGGTAGCCGCGGGGCTTGGCGCCGGCGGCCAGCGCTTGCTCGGCGGTCTTCACACAGTCGAGCAGGGGGATCTTGCCGGTCTCGTCGAGGTAGACGCCGACGCCCAGATTGACCTTCGTCGGGCGGGGGTCGGCGTTGTAGGCCTCCGTCAAACCCAGGATCGGATCGGCGGGTGCCTGCTCAATGTCGGCGAGGAAGCTCATGGGCTTCACCTTTCACGAGGTGTCCGGGTGAGTCTATTGAGTTTCGACGGCGGGCGGCCCGGAGGCGAGGGCACGCGCCGCTCCACGCTGGGGCCGAGGAGGGCGGCGATTAGGACGATCTCGCCCGATTGGCCAGACTGTGGACGTGCCCACGCCCGAAACTCCCAGAGCGAGGCGGGGCCGTGTCCGGATGACGAGCGCGCAGCGTCGCGATCAGCTCGTCGGCGTCGCACGGTCGGTCTTCGCCGAGCGAGGGTACGGCGGCACGAGCGTCGAGGAGATCGCCGCCCGAGCGGAGGTCAGCAAGCCCGTCGTCTACGAGCATTTCGGCGGCAAAGAGGGGTTGTACGCCGTCGTGGTCGACCGCGAAGTCCAGGCCCTGCACTCGGCGATCCGGGAGGCGATCACCACACCGGGAGCCGGGTCGCGCAAGTTGCTTGAGCTCGGCACGCTGGCGTTGCTCGACTATGTCGAACGGTCCCCCGAAGGCTTCATCATCTTGTCGCGCGACACCTCGGAACCCGGCGAGACCGGCGCCTCGTACGCCAGCATCCTCAACGACGTCATCGCCAGAGTCCAAGGACTGCTCGGAGCTGTGTTCTCGCAACGCGGCCTGGACCCGAAAGCGGCGCCGCTCTATGCCCAGGCTCTGACCGGCATGGTGTCGATGACCGGCCAGTGGTGGTTGGATCATCCCCAGTTCACGAAGTCGGAGGTCGCCACTCACCTAGTGAACCTCGCGTGGAACGGAATGCACAACCTGCGCACGGACTTCAGGTTGAGCGACGTTTCCGGCCACTTGGCCCAGCCGGGCCACGAGTCGTGACGCTGCCCGGTCGCCTGCAGACCCGAGGCCCGTCATGACGGCCCCCGCTGGCTCGACCCTGAGCCGATCCCGATCCCTGCTGGCGGTGACGTGGTTGTTCGCGATCAACGGGGCGACCGTCGGGTGCTTCGCCGCAGCGCTGCCGGCCATGCGGGTCAAGCTCGCGCTGAACGAGGCCAGCGTCGCTGCTGCCCTGCTCGTCATGGGGGTCCTGGCCGTGCTCGGTCAGCAACTCGCCGGCCGGCTCACCGATCGGATCGGCATTCGGCGAGCTTGCTTGGCCGGAATCCCGGTGCTCGCGCTCGGCGCCGCGATCGTGGGTCTGGCTCCGTCGTACCCCCTCATGCTCGTGGCCGTCGGCGTGATCGGGCTGGGCAACGGTTGGCTCGACGTGGCGATGAACGCCCTGGCCGTCGAGGTCGAGAAGGCGCGACTGTTCCCCGTGATGAGCCGGATCCACGGGTGCTGGTCACTCGGACAGCTGCTGGGCAGCGGGGTCGTGCTGGCGACCGCGGTCGTCGCGACGGGCGCGGCGCTCGTCATGCCGAGCCAGCTGGCCATGGCAGCACTCGGAGTTTCGTCGTGGCTGGTCTGCGTGCGGCTGGTACCGCAGGTCACATTCGCCCCGGCGCTGTCGCCGGACGGCCGTCGACTCAAGATTCCGGGGTCCGTCTACCTGCT
>JBDHZQ010000011.1:0-43300 GCA_039811945.1 Propionibacteriaceae bacterium | reverse complement strand
AAGCAATCTGGTCGATGCGACCTTGTGGCGACGGAGTCTTGACGGGCAGCGTGACGTACTGGGCGGCGACCTGGCAGCCGACCGAAGTCGGCACGGATCCTCGCTCACGAACCGCCAGGGGCACGAGAGCCACGATGTCGGTCGGCTCGGCGCCCAGTTGGGTCTGCCACTGCCGCAACCCGGACGTGACGAGGGCCACCAGCACGTCGTGGGTCGTGCAACCGAGACCATCCCGGACTCGATTGACGGCGTCGAGGGACACCTGGCCAAGCCCGACGTAGCGCGTCGACGGAGCCACCGGTTCGCCCGGCCGGAGCAGGCTCGGCAGGCCCTGGTCCTGGGCCCACTCGACCCCTTGGGTCACTGTACGGACCACGCGTGACGAGAGTCGGCCGAACAGACCCACCGGGTCCTTGAGACCGCCCATCACCCCCGACACCAGGTCGTCGCCCACTTCCGGGGCAGGAGCGGGAGTCCACGGCCGAGGGACCGGCACGTCGCTGATGACCTCGTCGTCGTACAGCTCCTGAAGCAGATGGACGTTCTCGGTACCGTCGACGTAGGCGGGATGGACCCGCGACACCAGCGCCACCCAGCCACCGCGGAAGCCGTCGACGAGCGTCAGGTCCCATTGGGGGCGAGCCGGATCGAGCGGACGGCCCAGCATCTCCGCCACCAGGTCCGACACCTGGCCGAGTGTGGCGGACTCCTCCATGGTGTGGCGGATCAGGTGACGGTCGAGGTCGAACTGCTCGTCGTCCACCCAGTCCAGACCGGTCACGGTCTCGCGAATCCGCTGCCGGAATCGCGGTGCGAACGGCAATCGGTCCGCAACCCGAGCGGTCAACTCCTCGATCCCGAGCTGGGCGCGTGGGGCCGGAGGCTCGAGCATGTCGATCGCCACCAGGTGCCAGGGGGTCTGCTGAACCCCGCGTGACAGAGAGGCAATCTCCGTCGTGGTCAGCGGATCGGCCATCATGCTCCTTCGTCGGCTGCCGTCCAGCCTACCGACGCGGTGTGACCGGCTGGCACGCCGTGGCAGGATGACCGGACAGGGGCGGGTTCTTCGGAACCTCCGCGAGACTCTCGGAACGAAAGGGTGGAGGATCGTGCGACGCGTTCTAGTGCTGATTGTGGCGGTGCTGACGGTTGTGTCGGGGTGTTCCTCCACCGCCGCGGCGCCCGCGCCCACGCCCAGTCCGCTGACGATCGCGATCTCCCTGACCGCCACGACGGCGTCTCCCTCGGGGGATCGGTTCAGCGTCGTCGCCGGGTCGGCAGTGACGATCACCGTGACGTCCGATCATGACGACGAGGTGCACGTGCACGGGTACGACATCGAGATCGCTGTGACCAGCGCCGCTCCGGTCACCAAGACCTTCACCGCCGACAAGGTGGGTCGATACGAGATCGAGTCCCACGAACCTGTGCGGACCATCGGCACTCTCGACGTCAGGTGACTGAGGCATTTGCCCTCGCCCATGCAGGGTTGCTCGTACCCGCCCACGGCATCGGCAGCCGACGTGACCTCCCGTTGCCGTTCGAGTTCGTCGTCGGCGGCGCCGTGGTGGTGCTCGTCGCGACATTCCTCCTGCTGTCGAGGGCCTGGCAGGATCCGAGGTACGGCGAACTGCGCGGCCGAGCCCTCCCGCGCCTCTCTGCCGTACTCCTGAACCCGATCGTCGAAGCCATCGCGCGGGTCGCGGTCGTGCTCGGCGTGGGCTGGTTCGCGCTCGCCCTCGCCGCCGGCCAAGACCGGCTGACCAACCCGGCGTTCGGGGTCGTCTACGTGCTCGTCTGGGTCGGCCTGGTGCCGCTGTCGCTGCTCTTCGGGCCGGTGTGGCGCGGTCTCCACCCGGTGCGGACGTTGGTCGGGCTCGTTCGGCGAAACGAGGATCGTGCGCTGCTGCAGCGGGTCGGGGTATGGCCCGCTGCACTGGGGATCGTCGCGTACGCGTGGTTGGAACTCGTGCATCCTGACCGTACGACGCTGCCGGTGTTGCAGGGATTCGTGATCGCGTGGGTCGTCGTGGTCGTCGGAGGCGCGGTGGTCGTGGGGCGGGGCTGGGTGGGATCCGCCGACCCGTTCGAGGCGTACGCGGACGCGGTCGCCCGGTTGTCGTGGCTACAGACGGGTCTTCGCGACGGCCGCCGCACGATCCTCGCCGTGAACCCGTTGCGCAATCTGCTGAGTTGGTCTCCGCCTGCCGGCAGTGGGGCCGTGGCGTGCGCGTTACTGGGCTCGACGGCGTACGACAGTTTCAGCAGTACGACGGTCTGGATTCGCGCCGTACAGGCATCGCCGATTCCGCGGTGGGTGTGGGGTACGGCGGGGCTGTTCGCGCTCATCGCTGTCGTGAGGGTGACGTACCTCCTGGCGTGCCGGGCGATGCAACCCGCCTTGAAGCGGAGGACAGGATTGCTGCGTACGGGTGACGACATGGTCGTCGGTCTGGTGCCGATCGTCGTGGGTTATGCCCTGGGGCACTACCTGACTTTGCTCGTCTTGGAAGGTCAACGCACGATCATCCAACTCTCCGATCCCCTCGGGCGGGGGTGGAACGTCTTCGGCACCGCCGAGCGAGGCGTGGCAGCGACCGTGGTTACCTACCCGACCGTCACCGCCCTGTTGCAGTTGGTCTTCGTCGTCGGTGGTCACGTCCTTGGCATCGTCGCGGCCCACGACCGGGCGGTGGGCTTGCTGGTACGGCAGAAGGCCAGTCGCGCTCAGATTCCGATGCTGCTGGTCATGGTGTTCTTCACGGTTTCTGGGTTGGTGTTGCTGTTCTCGCCGTAGTGGGGGTACGGCGGGAAGGGGGTACGGCGAGATGAGGTTGTCCACAGGTCGGATGTAGGTGGAAGGGTTATACACAGATTAGGATGCGTGTTCTAAATCTGCCTCGTTGTTTCACGTAGCGTGCGGGGGTATGGAACAGAGCACGTCACGGACGGCCAGTGGCAACTGGCGCCCCGGCGGCCGATCCATGCCGCCTGGGGCAGGGGGCTCCCAGGACCCGATGGGTGCCGTCGCCGCTCCTGTTCCCGGCCTTGGCGGGTCCGCCGTTCCCGGCCCGATGGGCGTGGGGTCTCCGGTCGAGTCGATCGGCCGGGTGCAGGAATGGCTGGCCGCCTTGGACACGGCGGATCTCCCGGACCAGGAACGGTTGGACACGATCCACGGACTGCTGCGGCTGGCATCACAAGCCCGGGCGGTCGCCATGGTGGCCGCCGCGGCCGCCGAGGCTGACCACGTCGCCGTCCGAGCGAACGGCGCATCTCTGGTGACCTGGCTGGGAACCATCGGCGCGTGGACCAGACCCCAACTCACCAGCGTGGTCTACATGGGCAAAGCCCTGCAAGAAGCTCCATCGGTCGCTCGCGCCGCCACCAGTGGCCAGCTCGTGGTCGAGCAAGGACTTGCGATTGCCGGAGTCTTGGACCGTGTCGCCGAAGATCTGGATCCCGCACGACACGCCGAAGCGGCTGAGGCGATGATCGGCTTTGCTGACAGGCTCGACTCGGCCGGCCTCACTCGCGTCGGAGACCAGCTGTTGGAGATGATCGACCCCGACGGCCACGACGCCCGGGAAGCTCACCGCCTCGAACGACAGGTGAGGCTCGCTACGGCCGCCAGGCATCTCACGTTCAGTTCTGACCGACACGGATCAGTCCTGATCCGCGGATCCCTCCCCGAACTCGCAGCCGAACCTTTGCGGAAAGTGATCGACTCTTACGCTCTTCAATCCCGCCGCACGGGCCTCGACGCCCTGGACCCGCACACGGCGCCCCCCACCATGAGCCAATACCGGGCCGACGCGCTCTGCCGGCTCGCCACCGTCGTCCAACAATCCGGTGATGCCCCACGCACCAACGGCGACCTTCCCCGGATCGTCTACACCATCGACCACGATCAACTCCGCGACGCATGCCACCGGACCGGACTCATGGTGACCGACCGGACGCGACCTGGTGAGGCCGGCCAGCCCACCAGACCAGCCGGACACGACCAGGAGCAACCCTCGGACGAGCCGATCCCACCGGGTCGGCTCAGGCTCCGCCTGGCTACAGCCAACCAACACCACGCACGGCTCCTCCCCAGTGGACCCAAACTGACGCCGGCCCAACTCCGGCAACTCGCGTGCGACGCCGACCTCGTGCCGGTCGTTCTGAATAGCGATTCGATTCCTCTCGACATCGGACGCGAAACCCGACTCGTCACCCCCACTGTCCGACTCGCCCTCACTCTGCGCGATCAGGGCTGCACCTTCCCCGGCTGCCACCAATCCCCCAACTACTGCCATGCACACCACATCGACCCCTGGTGGGCCGGTGGACCGACGACCCTCAGCAACCTCACCCTCCTCTGCCCTCATCACCACACGCTCATCGAACCCAACCCCGACGGACCTCCCGGCGCTCGTTGGGAGCTCCGCCTCGATGCCGAGGGCATCCCCTACGTGCTCCCTCCGACCCGCCTCGACCCCAACCGAACTCGCCTCTACCACCAACGTTTCCACCACCTCGAGTAGAGACAGAGAGCTGAGCCCGCACGGGCCGCCTCTTCGCGAAGGGAAGATCGCGTCGCGCACTCGACGCGCACACGTCACCCTTCGTTATCCACAGGTTCGCTGCATCTCGGCTGGCGCTGAGGGCAGTCGAACGGGCAGGCTGGACCTATGGCCTCTGTCACCCCCCAGCAGGCAGGCACCGGGTTTCGCTACACCCGTCGTGTCTTGGGTCCTGCCGTACCCGTTTGGACCTGGTCTGACTTCGTCGCCGAACTGCGAGCGAACGAGATCGTCGGTCATCCATTCCTGCCCTTCGAAGAAGAGTCGATGCATGACCCGGTCACCGTCGCCGTGCCGTCGATCCCTGAGGAAGTCTCACAGGCGACGACCGTTTTGGTCCGCGCGATGATCGAGTGCCTCAACGGCCGCCGATCACCCGCCCAATTGAACCGCTGGTTCGACGACAAAGCGATGAATGCGGTGCTCGACCGTGTTCGGATCGAACGTGGGCGGCCGCCCCTGACTGTGGCGTCACTCCGCTTGCAGATGCCGACGCTGAATGCCGTGGAAGCAACGGCTCGGCTGGTCAGAGAGGATCGCTCGACGGCGCTCGCGCTCAGGCTCGAACGGAAGACCAACCGATGGATGTGCCGGTGCGTGATGTTCGGACCGAGGTAGGCCCCGACCTCAGCGCCTGCGCCGGTTTCTCCGGCCCTTCTGGCCGGGTCGTTGGGTCCGCTGAGGAGTTGGCGACGAGCTGCGAGACGGGCCTGTCGTCGCGACTGCCTCGTCGGGCACATCCTCGTCGTCATCCTCAGTGACGCCCGGCATCTCGCCGATCGTGGCCAGACTCGCCTTGGTGGCCTCGATCATCTCCTCGAGACTGCTTGGCTCACGTGCAGGCTTCGCGCCCTTCCGCCGGGGCTTCTTCGACGCGGGCGCCTGGGCCGCAGCCGTTCCCCCGGCCGCCAGTCCGTGCGCTCCGATGTGCAACTGACGCCGAGCATCAGCCATTTCGGCCTCCAACTCCGCATCGCGGTAACGCTTCATCGTGGCGACGACGTCGACCGGGCGCCCATCGTCGTCAACGACCGGACGTGCGACCTGCACCGGCTCGACGTCGAGGTTGAACAGATATCCGACGACTTCCTCCATGAACGAGTCCATCATCGAGGCGAACATCGCTCCGCCTTCACGCTGATACTCGACCAGCGGATCACGCTGCGCCATCGCTCTGAGGCCGATGCCCTCGCGCAGGTAGTCCATCTCGTAGAGATGCTCGCGCCACTTGCGATCCAGCACCGTGAGCAAGACCCGTCGCTCGAGCTCACGCATGACTTCGGGAGTGAGCATCGCCTCGCGCGCGTCGTACGCCTTCTGGGCATCAGCGGTGAAGTCGGAGACCAACTCCTCCTGTGTCAAGGCCTTGTCGTCGTACTCGCTGCGCTTGAGCGACACCGGGTACAGCGTCGACATGTGGTTCCACAACGCTTCGAGGTCCCAGTCTTCCTCGAAACCTTCCGTCGAACCCAACACGTATTGCGTCACCACCTTGGTGACCGTCGCCCGAAGCTGTTCTTGGACGTCGGCGCCCTTGAGCACGTCGCGCCGGTCGCGGTAGATGACAGCCCGCTGCCGGTTCATGACGTCGTCGTACTTGAGCACGTTCTTGCGCATCTCGAAGTTCTGGCCCTCGACCTGTTCCTGGGCGCTCGCGATCATCTTGGTGATCCGCTTGTCTTCGATCGGCACGTCGTCGGGCACCTTGAGCGCCCGCATGAACCAATCCACCATGTCGCCCTTGAACAAGCGCATGAGGTCGTCACCCAATGACAGGTAGAACCTGCTCTCCCCCGGGTCGCCCTGACGACCTGAGCGACCTCGCAGCTGGTTGTCGATCCGGCGCGATTCGTGCCGTTCCGAGCCCACCACGTACAACCCGCCAAGATCGACGACCTCGTCGTGCTCGGCCTCGACCTGCTCCGTGATCTCGGCGAACGTCTCGCTCCAGGCGGCTTCGTACTCGTCGGAGTTCTCGACCGGGTCCAATCCTTGCTCGCGCAGCGCAGCGTCGGTCAGGAACTCGGGGTTCCCACCGAGGATGATGTCCGTGCCTCGCCCGGCCATATTGGTGGCTACCGTGACGGCGCCCTTGCGTCCGGCCAGCGCGACGACTGCCGCCTCCCTCGCGTGCTGCTTGGCGTTGAGCACCTGGTGCGGCACCTGCGCCTTCACGAGCATCTTCGACAGCACTTCGGACTTGGCGACCGATGCCGTACCGATCAGAACCGGCTGACCCTCTTCGTACCGCTCCGCCACGTCGGAGACGATCGCGTCGAACTTGGCCTCTTCGGTGCGGTAGATGAGGTCCTTCTGGTCGACTCGGATCATGGGCTTGTTCGTCGGGATGGGCAGAACCCCGAGGCCGTAGATCTTCTGGAACTCGGATTCCTCGGTCTTCGCCGTACCCGTCATGCCGGCGAGCTTGTCGTACATCCTGAAGTAGTTCTGGAGCGTGATCGTGGCGAGAGTCTGGTACTCCTCTTTGATCTGCACGCCTTCCTTCGCCTCGAGAGCCTGGTGCAGACCCTCGTTGTAGCGGCGGCCGATCAACGTCCGGCCGGTGTGCTCGTCGACGATCAGCACCTCGCCGTCCATGATCACGTAATCCTTGTCACGCTTGAACAATTCCTTCGCCTTGATGGCGTTGTTCAGGTAGCTGATCAGGGGCGTATTCGCTGACTCGTACAGGTTCTCGATCCCGAGCCGGTCCTCCACCACCGTGATGCCCGATTCGAGGATCGAGACCGTGCGCTTCTTCTCGTCGACCTCGTAATGCTCGTCTCTGACCAGGCGGCGTGCCATCCGCGCGAACTCCGGGTACCACTGCCCCGTGTCCTCACTCGGCCCCGAAATGATGAGCGGCGTACGGGCCTCGTCGACCAAGATCGAGTCGACCTCGTCGACGATCGCGAAGTAGTGGCCGCGCTGCACGCAATCGTCCAGCGACAAGGCCATATTGTCCCGCAGGTAGTCGAAACCGAACTCGTTGTTCGTGCCGTACGTGACGTCGGCTGCGTACGCCCCCCGTCGCGCCGCCGGATCCATGTGCGCCAGGATCGCCCCGACCTCCAGCCCCAAGAAGTGATGGATTCGCCCCATCTGCTCGGACTGGAACTGGGCTAGATAGTCGTTGACGGTCACGATGTGAACGCCCTTGCCGGTCAACGCATTCAGGTACGACGGGAGCACACCCACGAGCGTCTTGCCTTCACCGGTCTTCATCTCGGCGATGTTGCACTGGTGAAGCGCTGCCCCACCCATGATCTGGACGTCGAAATGACGTTTGTCGAGCACTCGCTTCGTCGCCTCACGGACCGTGGCGAACGCCTCGGGCAGCAAGGCATCCAGCGATTCGCCGTTCTCGTAGCGTTGTTTGAGATCGGCCGTCTGACCCTGGAGTTCGGCGTCGTCCATCGCGACGTAGTCGTCCTCGATGGAGTTGACCTGGTGCGCGATCGCTTCCAGCCTCTTGACCTGCCGGCCCTCGCCGATCCGCAGCATCCTGTCGAGCAAACCCACTGAAGGTCCTCTTTCACCTCGTCAAACAGTCCGCACCATCCTAGTGGTCGCCCGCTCGCCCCTGTTCCCCACTCCCGCGACCCTTCGCCCCGGCGACTTGGTACGGCTTCCGCCCTCAGCCCAACGCCGCGGTCAGGGCGTCTGCAAGATCACCTTTGGGCCTGACGGCCACGTTCTCCAGCCCTAGCCACTCGGCCATTCTGACCAGCTCCGCGGCCAACGCTCGGCTGACCCGAGCGTCGTCGGCCGGCCGGCTTGGTTCACGCCACGCGGACTGTACGAGCAGTTCGCGTGCCGCGCGATCCGCCTTCAGGTCGACCCTCGCCTCGAACTGCGCGTCTAGCAGGAAGAGATAGACGTAGTAGCCGAACTTCCGCTTGGGCTCGGGCACGTAGATCTCGACCCGGTAGTCGACCCCGAACAGCGATGACAGCCGTTGCCGCTCGAACACCAAGGAGTCGAATGGGCTGACGAGTGCGCTGCCCTCGATCCGCCGGACCCTACGGGCCGCTGGGTCGATCCACAAGGGATGCTTCCATCCAGACACCGGCTCGCGAACGACCTCTCCTGCTACCTCGAGGTGTGCCAGAGCTCGCTCGGCATCAGCCGTGCCGAGCCTGAAGTAGTCCGCAACGCACCTGGTCGATCCAATCCCCAACGCACGTACGGCACGCCTGACCAACGCCCGGTGCCCTTCCTCGGCCGACGGGGTGGGAGCCGAGAGGACGGCGGCGGGCAGCACCCGCTCCGGGAGGTCGTAGACCCGCTCGAACGAGGAGTTGCGTCGCGCCGAGGTGATTCGCCCAGCCCAGAACAACCATTCCAACGCCGTCTTGACCCGGCTCCAGTTCCACCCCCAGTTCGTCCGATCGCGGATCTCGTCGTGCTCGATCTCCCGGGCGGTCAAGCCCCGATCCGAGGCCGCCACGTCGTCGTACACCCGTTCGATCAGGTCCGGGTGCTCCTGCCGCAGCCGTACGACTCCTCCCCAGGCGTGCTCGGCTGCCGCTGCCATCCGTGGCCGCAACATCGGCTGCAGCGCAACGTCGATGACGCTGGCGGCATGGCCCCAGTACTCGAAGAGGCGACGCGGCGCCCGGTCCGTGCAGCGGTCGAGGAGGGCCTTGTCGTACGGACCCAACCGACTGTAGAGCGGGAGATACTGGGCCCGCTCCACGACATTGATCGTGTCGATCTGGAATTGCGCGACCCGGTCGACGACGCCCTGGACCTGCCGAATCCCCACGACGCGATCACGTGACCCGCCGAATCCCTGAGCGGCCAGGGCGATCCGCCTGGCCTGATCGGGTGTCACCACGCTTGCACCGGCGGCCTCGCCCGGCGACCCGTACCACCCTGCTGCCAGGGACGCGGACCGGCCAGCGGTCGGTACCCGATTCCGCTCGCGTTCAGCCGGCCCAGGTGCCGATCGAGACGTCCGACGAAGTCGTCCCACGACCGCGACTCGGCCGGTGACCACGCCACTTCGGCCAGCGCGCATCCTCGCGGCCAGGCCATGTACTCCACCTGTCCCATGGTCGGCAGATACTCGGACCACACCTGGAACTGCGTGCCCAACACCCTCTGGCCTAGTTCGCCCGGGTAGTGCTCTAGCGGGTCGAAGCCGTACGCCTTCTGCAGGCTGGTCAACCCACCGATGGCGTACGGCTCTTCCGGACCCGGGTCGGCGTAGTAGTCGAAGTACGTGTGGCTGCTGGGGGCGACGACCACGCTGCCCCCGGCACGTGCCTGCTCGACCCCGTCCGCCGCCTGACGCCACGCCATGCAGACGGCATCGGTCACTGCCCCGTGGCCGAAGGCCTCGTCCCAGGCCACCGCGATCTTGCCTCGCGCGCGCAGCCAGCCGACCAGTTCCTCGGTGAACCACTGCTGCAGGTGCGACGCTCCCGACAGACCTAGTGCGCGGGCCCTCGCCTCGATCGGAGCATCGTCGACCCATCTGGTGGTGGGCACTTCGTCGCCACCGATGTGCACGTACGGCGAGTCGAAGACGTCCAGCACCTCCTCCCACACACCCAGTGCGAACGCGAGTGAGGCGTCGGACATGTCCAGCACCGAGTCGAACACGCCGAACCCTGTGGCGGGACTCGTCACCTCGTCGCCAGGACACGCAAACTCGGGATAGGCCGCGAGCGCCGCCACCACATGCCCGGGGAACTCGATCTCGGGCACAACGGTGATGCCACGGTCGCGGGCGTATTGGACGACCTGTCGCATCTGCTCGACGGTGTAGTAACCACCTTCGGGCAAGCCGTCGAACCCGTAGGCCGGGGTCGTCGTACCCGGGCGCCACGACCCGACCTCGGTCAGGCGGGGGTACCGCCGTGACTCGAAGCGCCACCCCTGGTCCTCGGTGAGGTGCCAGTGGAACACGTTGAGTTTGTGGATCGCGAGTTGGTCGACGTACGCCAGAACCTCCCTCACCGGCCTGAAGTGCCGGGCGGTGTCCAGCATCGAGCCGCGCCAGCCGAAGCGCGGGTGGTCGTCGATCTCGACGTACGGCACGTCGAACGCGTCCCGGATCGGCGCAGCCACGAACGCATCGGGACCCATGAGTTGTCGCAGCGTCTGCAAGGCCCACAGCACGCCGGTTCTTTCACCAGCCCCAATATCGATTCCGGTCGCGTCGACGACGAGTCGGTAGCCCTCCGCCTCCAACGAGCTGTCGCGTCGAATCCTCAACGGCGCGGCGGGGCTGCTCGTCTCCAGACTTGGCAGGCATCCTCCGAGCACGGTCCGAACCGCGGCCACATCCTCCGGCACCGCCCGAACCGTTGTTTCGGCCACCTGCCATCGAAATGCTCCATCGCTCTCGACCACGCGCACCGGCTGGGGCACAATCGCGACCCGCATCACGACTCCTTTCGATCGGTTCGCTGAACGAAAGCGGGCGGGAGGACCCGCCTCCCGCCCGCGTCACACGGCTCGCCTACTCCAGGTCGAGCCTGATCACGCCGTAGTCGTACGCCTTGCGCCGATAGACCACGCTCGGCCGCCCGCTCTCGGCATCGACGTACAGGAAGAAATCGTGGCCGACCAGTTCCATCTCGTCGAGCGCCTGGGCCAGGGTCAATGGGACGGCCTTGAAGTTCTTCTCACGAACCACGAGCGGCCCGTCGCCGTGCACTTCGAGTCCGGCGACCTGTCGAACTTCGGGCAACTCCTCCAGATGGTCGGGGACGGCGATGCCCTCAACCTCCGGGGCCCGCAGCGAAGGAGTATCGCGCAGCCCACGATGCACCTTGCGGCGATCGGCTGCCTTGCGGAGCTGGGACTTGAGTCGATCCAGCGCATGCTCGAACGCCACGGTCTTGTCGTCGGATGAAGCCTCGGCGCGCACGACCGGTCCCTTGCCGATCAACGTGATCTCCACCCGGATCGCCTGGTCGGGCTGCCGCTTGGTCGGCGACGCCACCACCATGACTTCGGTCCGGATGATCCGGTCGCGCAGCTTCTCGATGCTGCTCAACCGTTCGGTCACCTGGTCTCGGAACGCATCCGTGAGCTGGCACCTGCGTGACGTGACGACGACGTCCATGGCTCCTCCTCACCCAATCCGGCCGCGGGACTGTCCCGCGCCGTTCAGACGGCAAAGCACCCGAGCCTGCCGTTCGGAGACTCCGGACGTGCAAGCAGAGGTGCCATGAACCAACGCTAGTGGGTTGCCGAAGGCGCCGCGCCAGATCGCAGGGATGTCGGCAGAAAGTCGTGGTTAGGTTCGGATTCTCGGGACCCAGACGGCCGGAGACCGGCTCGTCAAGCCCGTACGGCCAGACCGAACGCACGGGCTCGCGGCACGTTCTTCCCGCCCCGGCGTCTCCCTCCGAACAGCGACACCGACCGAAAGATCGTTACACCGGAGCCGCTCGTGTGACACCCCTGTAACACGCGGCGCTCGGCCCCGTAACCCCGACCCCAGAGGATTTCGGCCATGACGATTTACGAAATCTCCGGCGGCGACACCGCCTGGGTGCTCGCGGCCGCCGCTCTGGTGCTGCTGATGACCCCTGGTCTCGCCATGTTCTACGGCGGCATGGTCCGCGCGAACAGCACGCTCAACATGATCATGATGAGCTTCGTCACGATGGGCACGGTCGGTGTCCTGTGGGTGCTGTACGGCTACGGGCTCGCGTTCGGCGATTCCGTGGGCCACCTCGGTCTGATCGGAAATCCGGTCCCGATGCTCGGTCTCGAAGCTGCGATGGGTCCGGACGCCGTGGTCGGCACCGTGCCGACCCTCGCCTTCGTGGGCTTCCAGGCCGCGTTCGCCATCATCGCCGTCGCCCTCGTGTCAGGCGCGGTGGCCGATCGCATGACGTTCGCGTCGTGGATCGCATTCACCGTTATCTGGGCGACCTTGGTCTACTTCCCGGCGGCCCACTGGGTCTTCGCGTTCGACGGCGCCGCCGCCGAGCATGGCGGCTGGATCGCGAACAGCGTCAAAGCCATCGACTTCGCAGGCGGCACCGCCATTCACATCAACGCTGGTATCGCAGCCCTCGTGATGGCCATCGTCCTCAAGCCGCGGATCGGCTTCGGCAGCAAGCCCATGCGCCCCCACAACATGACCATCGTCATGCTGGGTGCCGGCCTGCTGTGGTTCGGCTGGTTCGGCTTCAACGCCGGCTCGGCCCTCGGCGCCAACGCGACCGCCGGCCATGCCTGGGTCACCACCCTGGTCGCCACCTCGGCTGCGATGCTCGCCTGGCTCGCCACAGAACGCATCCGTGACGGTCATTTCACCTCCCTCGGCGCAGCCTCCGGTGTCGTCGCCGGCCTGGTCGCAATTACCCCCGCGTGCGCCGCGGTCACGCCGATGGGCGCGATCGTCATCGGCCTGGCCGCCGGCGTCCTGTGTGCCCTCGCTGTCGGACTGAAGTTCAAGTTCGGCTTCGACGACTCGCTCGACGTCGTGGGCGTCCACCTCGTGGGCGGTCTCACCGGCACCCTGCTCATCGGCCTGCTCGCCAGTGACAAGGCGCCGAACGCCGTGAACGGCCTCTTCTACGGCGGCGGGTTCAGCCAGTTGCTCGCCCAAGCCATCGGAGCGTTCAGCGTGCTCGGCTACTCGGCGCTCATGACCCTCGCGATCGGCCTGGTGCTCAAGCTCGTCATGAAGGTACGGGTCACTCCGCAGGCCGAACTCGACGGCATCGACCTGGCAGAACACGCCGAGGCGGGGTACGACCTGTCGAACATCCGGTACACCTCGTACCGTGTCACGCAGCGGCTGGTCATCCCCGCCGAGGAGAAGCCCCTTGAGGAGGTCAAGGCATGAAGCTCGTCACCGCGATCGTCCAGCCCGACAAGCTCGCCGACGTCCAGCTGGCCCTAGCCAAGCACGGCGTCAACGGGATGACCATTTCGGAGGTCTCCGGATACGCCCGCCAGCGGGGCCACAGTGAGGTCTACCGTGGCGAGTCGTTCACGATCGACTTCGTGCTCAAGGTCAAGGTCGAGATCCTGACCGACGACGACGACGTGGACACACTGGTACGGCTCATCGGCAGCGCTGCTCGCACCGGGGCTATCGGCGACGGGAAGGTCTGGGTCACCCCGGTCGAAGAAGTCGTCAGAGTCCGCACCGGAGAGCACGGAGCTGCCGCCGTCTAACCTCCCACTCTTGTCAGGCCCGCCTGCCGATCATCCCTCCGGCAGGCGGGCCGACCTATCCGGGGCCGTGGTTCAGGCCCCGGATCACGCCTGTCTCCTGGCTGTTGTTCGCCTCAGTCTGGTTCCCGCGACGGTCCCCACCCCCAGTGGCACCACTCCCACCTGGCGCAGGCTCCGGCAAGCTTCGGCCACCGTCGCCCCTGTGGTCACGATGTCGTCGATCACGACGACCCTCGCCCCCCGCGGCACCACTCCCGGCACGGCCGCCAGCGCCCCGGTCAGGTTCACGAGCCGATCCTCTGTCGAAAGTTCCGACTGGTCCCTCACGCGCCGCGCATGACGGAGCCCACGGCGTACGGATACCTCAACCCCCGCCTCCTCGAGCACCCGTGCGGCGCCACGAGCCAAGGCGTGCACGCTGTCGTACCCGCGCTTCCTGACGGTCGCCGGCGCCGATGGCACGGGCAGCAGCATCACCGGACAATCTGCCACCTCTCGCTCGCACAGCAGGGCGGCCAGCGATCGAGCCAGCAGTCGCGACAGCAACGCTTCGCCGGTCCGCACGTGTCGCTCCTTGTGCGTGGCCACCAGCTCGCGCAAGACCCCGCCGTACACCCCGGCCGCGAACGTCGTCGGCCAGCCGGGGAACGAACGCTCCTGCCGAGTCACTCGCTCGAGGCCCACCTCGGCCCGGCACGCGACGCACACCCCCCACCCGGCCAGGCCGCAACCCGGGCACGAAGCGCCCAACACCAGGTCCGCGCCGGCATCGATCCACGAACGGCCTGCGACCGCCCAGCGATGACGAAGACTGTCCACGGCTCAACGATGGGCCGCTTTCCCTCTTGCGCGCCCGTCCTGAGGTCGCACATGTGGACACAGCTTGACCCGGAATCGGACCTGTGGAAAGAACGAGGAAGCCGCCGGACTATCCGGGATAGGTCGGAGCTCTCAACGTCTCCCCCACGCGCAACCACCGGTAGGCGTCCTGGTACAGCCAGACCCCACCCTCGTCGTCACCCACCGCCTTGCGGGTCACATTGCGCGGGGTGACGGCCAAGCTGACCGCCGACCAATTGTCGGCGCGGCCGATCTCTCGAAGCTGGATCCCGTCCTCGTCGACCTCCACGACCTCGGCCGGGCGGCCCAGACCGACCAGGACCGACAGCGTCGACTGCGACGTCCACCCCACGTCGAGCGCGCCGGTGAGCGGCGTGTGGTCGAGGATCAGAGGCACGTCTTTCCACGCCGCGAGGCTGACGGTCGGTTTCCGGACGATGCGTAGCAGTCCGACTTCACGGACTCCTGCAGATTCCGTCACCACGGCCATCCGCTGGCCGTCAGGCGAGATCCGGAACGCGACGACTGACCGCCCCTGCAGGCCCGGTGCCGGCACCTCGGCGACCTGATCGCCTTCGGCCCTGAACACATGACCGTCGCTCGTCATGGCCCACAGACCCGAGGTACGGCTGAACTGCGGCCGGACCAGATTCGCCTTCGTGAGCACAACCTTGGCTCCGGTGCCGTCGACCGGGCCGCGGATCAGCTGGTCGCCCACGACGAGCGCAGCTTCGAGCCCGTCGGCACTGATGCCGACTGAGCGAGCATCCCAATCCTTCGACCCGAAATCGCCCGACACCGGCCTGCTGGAACTCCCGACCTCGCCGACCCGGAACAGCCTGCTGCCGTTCATCGCGAACAGTTGGGTGGTCAACGTGGTGAGTGGGTCGAAGCGATCCGCGGCCGTCAGCGGCACCGTGCCGTCGGCGAGTTGATCAGGCATGTCGACCGCGACGCCTCGCGCGAGGATTTTGAACGCAGTGAGATCCGGCAACTGCCGCAGTGTCGCCGCGATCTGCGCCCCGAGAGCAGCCAGCTCGGCGCCTTGTGGGACTGCTGAGAGGGAGATGGTGACCGTTCCGTTGGTGACGGTGACCGGTGAACTGAGACTGGTTCCGGCGGGTACGGCTGACGTCACTGCGGGGGCTAACCAGGGAGACGGACCCGCCAACAGCATCTGCAATGCGCCTGTCGTGGTTCGATTGCCACGAGCGACGTAACGGGAATCCGGCACCAGAGTGGTCCGGTCGGCGTCGGTGAAGAACACGTCGGTTCGGGTGTAGGTCGTCGCGAACAGGTATCGGCTGATCAGGATCCCGGGGGGCGGTTTCGAGATTCGCCACTGGCCCGCATCGTCTTTGACCAGTCCGAAGTCGTGCACGAACAACTTCTCCCCGGCCGCCACGAATGCTCCGTCCGGGCCCAACGTGCCCACGAGCGGGGCCTCCATCGTGACCGACTCGGCCGTGACCTTGGGTGCTGCGGCGTCGGAGTAGACGGTGACTCCCGCGGCAGCATCCCAGGAATCCTTCGCAGGGCCGGTCAGGTACTGTCGCGCGGCCATATACCCAGGCTCGTACGCCGCCATCGCGTGCAGGAACCCGTCGATGACCAGCGTCGGACTCGCCCCCGTCTGCGGCGGCTCGGGGTTGATCGCGACCCCTCCGGGGCCTTGAGGGCCTGACCGGCGGGGCTCGGTCACGATCGGCCCCGAGGTTGGGATCGTGGCGCACCCACTCAGAACCATGGCCGCGACGAGCAACAGGCTCGTCAGGAGTCGGGTCGATCTCATAGGCCGACCTCCACGTCGTCGGCCCGCTCCCCGAGCAGGTGGCGCTCAGTCGTTCGAGGCACCATCGGCAGCGGCGAGCGACCGATCTGACCGACCGGCTTCCGCGGCAGCGTGACTCGGAACTTCGCGCCTCGCCGCGGTCTGCCCCAGGCGTTCAGGTAGCCGCCGTGGAGCCGTACGTCCTCCTGCGAGATCGCCAACCCCAGTCCTGAGCCGCCGAGACTCCGCGCCCGCGCCCGATCGGCACGCCAGAAACGCTGGAAGACGTTCTGGGAGTCTCCCGCCTCGAACCCGGCCCCATGGTCGCGGACCGTGATCGCGACCGCCTCCTCGTTGGCGGCGATCTCGATTTGCACCGGCTTGCCTTCCCCGTGCTCGATCGCGTTGGTGAGCAGGTTCCGCAGCACACGTCCGATCCGCCTGGAGTCGATCTCGGCCGTGCACGGTTCGGCAGCAAGCAGTTCCAACTCGACGCCGTACGTCCGCGCGACCGCACGCAGCGAGTCGACCTCGGTCGTCACCAACTCGCGCAGGTCGGTTTCCTCCAGCGAGAGCTCCGCGGCCCCGGCATCGAACCGTGAAATCTCCAACAGGTCCGCCAGCAGGCCCTCGAAACGGTCCAGTTCGCGCCACATCAACACGGCGGCGCGTTGTTCGAGCGGTGGGTACGACGAACGCGCCTCGTGGAGCACGCTGGCGGCCAGCCGCACGGTCGTCAGCGGGGTCCTCAGTTCGTGGGACACGTCGGCCACGAACCGCTGCTGCAACCGGGACAGTTCCTCCAACTGACGGATCCGGTGCTGCAGTTCCGACGCCATGAAGTTCATGGAGATTGCCAGGCGCGCCAAGTCGTCCGTACCCCGAACTGGAATCCGTTCGGTGAGTTGCCCGGACGCCAGGAGTTCGGCGGCCAGGCGCGACTCACGCACCGGCCCGACCACCTGACGGGCCACCCAGTAGGCGATGCCCGCCAGCGCCACGATCACGACCAGTCCGGTCGTAATGAGAGCCTGCTGAAGGATCCTCAGTGTGGCCTGTTCTGTGGTCATCGGATAGACGAAGTAGATCGGGTAGCGAGTCGTGCCGGAGGCTCCCACGACTGCCCCGACCACCAGACCGGGGGTCGCGGTCTGCCCGTTGACGTAGCGGACTTCGGTCGACGTGACGAACAGGCTCGCGTCGGCGCTCTGTGTTGCCTGGGCGAGAGTCTGGCGCAGCGACGCCGGGACGGTGTTGGGGTCCAGCCCCGGCGTCAGGATGTCGGAGACGGGACCTTGCACGACGACGCTGTACTGCCCGCCGACGGTGGCCCGCTGGACTGCCTCGAAGGCGACCCTGGTCAGGGTCTCGTTGGAGGTCACCTGCCCTGTGGCGGCGTCACGCATCGATCGTTCGACGTATTCCAGCGCCACGGACGTCTCGGCGAGGGCGGAGGCTTGTTTTCCGTGCTCAATTCCCGCCGCCGCCTGCTGCATGAGCAGCAGACCACCGAGGATGAGGACGACGATTGAGCCGAGCAGCGTGCTGACCACCACACGCAGCGGCAGGGATCCCCACCACACGCGGCCGGGCGCTCGGAGGACACGCTGGGCCTGAGCCAGCCCGTTATGCCTGGCCAGCGCTGCCTCCGGCCTTGTAGCCGATCCCGCGGACCGTGACGACTAACTCGGGGTGCTCCGGGTCCCGTTCCACCTTGGAGCGCAGCCGCTGGATGTGCACGTTGACCAGACGGGTGTCGGCGGCGTGCCTGTACCCCCAGACGTGCTCCAAGAGCCTCTCCCGGGAGAAGACATGGTGGGGCTTGCGCGCCAAGGCCAACAGCAGGTCGAACTCCAGCGGGGTCAACGCGATGACGGAAGACCCGCGCCGTACCTCGTGAGCAGCCACGTCGATCACCAGATCCCCGACGCCAATCGTTTCGGAGTCGGACTCGGCCGGTGGTCGCCGCAATCTGGTCCAGATCCGAGCGACGAGTTCGCGGGGCTTGAACGGCTTGGCTACGTAATCGTCGGCGCCGGCTTCCAGCCCGTCGACCACGTCGGTGGTGTCGGACTTGGCCGTGAGCATCACGATGGGTACGCCGGATTCGGCCCTCAGGCGACGGCAAACTGCAACGCCGTCGAGTCCGGGCAGCATCAGGTCGAGAAGGACCAGATCGGGTTGGGACTCGCGGTACACGTCGAGCGCGTCGTCACCCGTCGGGCACCAGACGGTCTCGAAGCCCTCCTGCCGCAAGACCATCTGCAGCATCTCCGCGAGCGACGCATCGTCGTCGACGACCAAGATGCGTCGTCCGGTGGTCTCCACCTCCGGCATCTCGCCTCCCCTCGACGACTACCGATCGTAGCCGTGCACTCCTCGGGCAGGGGTGGACACTGCCGCGCGAGCGGTCATGGCCCCGTGGTCACCACCCACCGCCGCCTCCCCCACTGCTGTCGGTGTGGAGGCCGGTGTTGCTGCCCGAGTCGATGACCGGAGCATTCACCACGGCAGGGCTGGTTGACGTATAGAGCGGACCTCTGGGCTTCGGCAGCTTCGAGACGTCGGTGTCCTTCGTGGCGCGCGGCCAGCGATCACCCTTGATCACCGCCAGATCGGTGATCTTCTTGTCCGTCATGTGATCGATGTGAACGTCCAGCACCCGTTTCCAGCTGTGTTCACCGCGGTACAGCTCCCTGCTCAGCCACAGCTGGGCGTTCTTGACGGCACCATAGGCCCGCGACGTCCGCTCGTAGACAACGTCGTCGGTTCGCTTGGGAAGGTTCTGATATCCCTTCACCGCACTGACTAGTCCGTCGACTTCGTTCTTCAAGGCGACAAACACTGCGGCCTGCAGCAGCGCGGGCTGTTCGACACCTTGCCCACCCGCCTTGAGCAGTTCCGAGAACTCGCTCACCGCCGCCTGTTGCAGGGGCAGCTGCTTCATGTACTCGTCCGCGCCGGGTCCCTTCCAGTGGGTCTGCTGCGCTCGAGTGGTCAAGTCTTCCTGGATCGGGGTGATAGCGGCCACGGCCGGAGCCCACACCTCGGTATAGACCGCGTGCAGCTTCTGGGCCACCGTGTGGTGGGGCTGATAGACCTGGAGGTAGAGGGACGTGAGCAGACCGTACGTATCCCTGAGGTTCTGTTTCAGGGGATCGATGTGGTCATCTCGGAACTTGGCGACCTCGGCCGACATCTGACAAGTCATCTTCTCCCAAACGCTCTTCTTGCTGTTCAGGTAGTCCTTTGCGTCGTTGTCGTCGGCCGTGATGCATGCCTCGCAAGCGGTCTTGAGTTCGCTCAGCCCAGTCACGATCTGGGGATCAAGATCGACGATCCCAGTGGTCATGAGACGTCCCTTCTCAAGGTCGTGGTGCCGATGTTCCTACCCGTCACGTTGACGTCCCTGCTTCCTGTACGTTGGCGGCCTCGGTCTGGCTGTACCCTTCGGCTGCCTTCTGCAGCGTCAGACTGATGCCCTCGAACTCGGTGCCACCCTGGGTCGAAATGCTGGTCAACCGTGCCAGCAACTGCACGTACGACTTCTTGGCCGCGTGCATCATCCCGAAGTCGAGGTGGCTCTGGTTGGCCAATGGGTCGCGGATCTCGTTGTTGAGATCGTCGGCCGTCGACTGCCATTGGTCAGCTTCTTGGCTCAACATCTCCGGGCTCACCTCGATCGGGGTAGCACCCCCAGCAACCGAGGAGCCGCCCAACCCGCCGGCCCCCGAGGGCATGCTGAAGCCGCTGCCGGAACCGGACGGCGACGAGAACGACGGGGCGGTGAAATCGGTCCCGGGACCGGATTGCCAATCCGACCCTGGGAGATCGCCGGGGTTCGAGACACCCGACCCTGGTTGCCAGGTGCCTGGTGCGGTGGCGGTGCCGGGGTACGTCGACGATCCCGGCGCCAGACTGTTGCCCCCGAGGCTCGGCGAGTAGCCAGGAGTGCTGAGACCCGGCGAACTCGAGTACGGCGAAGTGGCCGAGTAGGACGGGGTGGTGGAGTTCCACGAGGGAGTGCTCAAACCGTCCGTACCCAGTCCGTCGGAACCCTCCAGACCCGCCGCCCCGGTACCGGTGGAAGGCAGGGAAAAGCCGCCGCCTCCGCCACCCCCGCTTGGCAGGCCACCGAGACCGCCGGGAGCACCGCCGAGGCCACCGGGAGCACCGATGCTCGACACCCCGCCGGGTAGGCCTCCGGAAGACACCCCGCCGGGCATGCCGGCGGCCATCGTTCCGCCGGGGCCTCGGCCCGCGGCGCCGGCCACTCCGGCCATTCCGCCGGCGCCCTTGACAGATCCGGCGGTGCCCCCGGCTCCCGCCATCGGCGGCATCATCATCGGCGAGCCACCAGCGCGACCCTTGCCCGATCCCCCGGCTCCTTCGTGAGGGTTGATCAAGGCCTCGTAGACGTCGAGGTCGCCGATCAAATCGTCGGTGTCGGCGCTGTGTCCGACCACGCCGGACTTCTGGGCGCGATCTTCTGTCGTCATCGGATGCCTTCCTGAGCGCCGCGCATCAAGGCGACGACCTGATTCCTGATCCGTCGGTGGCCTGCTGCCAGGCGGGCGCGGTCACCGGGGGCGAACGTCGGGGGGACGTACGCCGCGTAAGCCTGTTCATGAGCCTGGACGACCGCGTCCATCAACTCGGAGACGCGAGTACCGTCGAGCCACTTCCGGTTGAACTCGACCCGTTCGGTGACCCCGCTGAGCGTCAGCCGTACCGTCACCATGCCGTTCTCGCTGTGCCCTTCGGCGGGAGTTCCCACCCACGTGCTCTGCTTCACTTGCTCCTCGGGCAGGCGATCCAGCCGGCGGGCCTCGTCATCGAGCTGGAAACTCAGTTCGAGCAAGTCGTCGAGACTGTCCCAACTCAGCTCCTCGCTGGTCGATTCGACCTCGGGCAGGCCGGGTTCGACCAAACGAACACCGACGCGGGCGTTGGCCAGGGAGAACGCCTGCTCGAACAAATCGGTCAACGAAGCTCCCTTGGAGCGTTCCCGCCACCGGTTCGAAATCGCGACCTTGGTGAGTCGCCCCGCCTCGTCGACCCAGACCCGCAGCGACATCGTGCCGTCCGGATATCCGTCTGCCGGTGACCAGTCTCCCCCACTAACAGCGGGCTCGAGCAGTTCGTCGTCGACGTCGGGCATGGCCAGAGGGTTTCGATCGTCGAGGAAATCCCCGGGCGCCGGCTCGTCCATCCACATGCCCATGTCGAAATGTCCCCTCCTGCGCGGTCCCCTTGGGCGCTCATCCAAGCACGGTTCTGGGTCAGACATCCGGCCGGGTTCAGTTGAGGTCCGGTTGACCCGTCCACGTTGCCAGGTACGCCAGATCCCCGCCTTGTCGACGCAGGACCCGGGCCCACAGGTCCTCGTGGTCCGAACCGAAGATGTCGTCGTACTGAGACTCCAGCACGTGCCACGCCCCGCGCATCAGTTCGCCGGCCAACTGCCCGGCATCCCACCCCGCGTAACCGGCGTAGATCCTCAAGTGGCGGAAAGCCCCCCGCGTGATCTCGACCGGGGTGTCGAGGTGTAGGAGCCCGACCTGGTGGAAGAGCCGCCGCCAGCCGGGTGGCTCGTCGTCGCCCTCCGCGAGACTGGCCAGGCAGATCGCCCCGTTCGGCGACACCGGCCCGCCCGCGAACAACACCTGCGGGTCGCAGACCTCGTCAGCCCACTGGGGCAGCACATCCTCCAGTGAGATGGAACTCAGTCGGTTGAGGATCACGCCCAACGTTCCAGATTCGTCGTGGTCGAGAAGGAGCACGACGGTCTGGTCGAATATGCCGTCGGACAGAGTCACGCTTGCGACCAGAAGGCTGCCAGGAGTCAGCGCTCGTGTCGGGTCCACGCTGGGCATCCTTTCACGCAGGCACAACGGATCCGCCCACCACAGGGTGGAGGCAGGGGTCAGCATTGCCTCCGGGACCCGCGTGAGCATCCCGATATGATCCGTGCGGGAAATCTGCTTGGTACGGCTCGACAAGACAAGGCCTGCTCTTGTCCTGACACGCGATACCGCCCGGGCGGCCATGACCAAGGTGACGATTGCTCCGATTGCCTCAACCGGCAAGGGCTTGTCGAGCGAAGTTCCAGTAGGACGCGACAACGGTCTCGACCATGAGGGCGCGATCTCCCTCGACAACGTCGTCACAGTCCCCACTGCGCTTCTTGGGAGGACCATCGGGTTCCTCAGTGCCGGTCAAGAAGCCGCCTTGGCCCGAGCAGTCGTCTTGGCCTACGACCTCGACCTTCCGCTGCTCGACGAGCAGCACTGAGGACGGGTTGTCTCTCGATGGAAATACCCGACAGCGACCTTTCAGGGTGTCCCCAGCAATCCAGCGCCCGGCGCGATGGCCGGGCGCTGAACTACGTGTCAGGGGTGGAGGTGTTCGCACTACGCGCCTACGACCTCTGCCTCAGCCTCGGCACAACGAGCAAGCTCGGTGTGCTCTCGGCTTTCGTGGAGCTCGCGGTGCACGTGTCGAACTCCTCGCGGTCGGCCAGTACCTTCTTCTCGTCGCCCGTGCGACTACCTGCCCGTGAAGGGGCGGAACTGTCAGACTGCGACGACGTCCACCAGTTCATCCAGCCCTGTGTAGTCCTGTGGGTTCCGGGTCACCAACGGCAGGCCCTCCGCGACCGCAGTCGCGGCGATCAACAAGTCGGCGAAGCGGCGTCGCGGCTGGCGGCCTGCGGCGAGGACTGCTGCGTGGACTCGACCGTACGCGCGGGCGGCATCACTCCCGAAGGGGATCGCCTCGAAGGCGGCTTCAGCGCGCTGGAGACGATCTTGTCGACGAGCGCGCTCGGCAGCATCCGCGCTGGCGGCTGGCCCAGCAGCCAGTTCCGCCATCGTGATGGCGGAGACTCCAACGGTGAGCGGCAGCTCTTCCGGGCCGATGAGGTCCAGGTCGATGACCACGGACGTATCCAGCAGACCCGCAGCCGCGCGCTCAGCCACGCGGATCGACCCTCTGGTCGACACCCGCGTCCAGATCCCGGCGGAACTGTCCAGCGTCCACTCTGGGGGCGCCACGGAACAGTTCAGTCACTAACCGCGAATCCACCAGCCGTCGCCGGCGAAGCGGTCGGAGTTCGCCGACCGGAACCGAGTTCCGTGTGACAACAAAAGAGCGCCCCTCATCGAGCGCACTCATGATGCGCCCGCTGTCGTTGCGCAGTTCGCGTTGGCTGACCACCTCACTCATGAGACAAGCGTAGCACTGCGTGCTACAGATCGCGGCGCGGCTGAAGGCGTCGAATGACGGGCCGTCTACCCTGAGGCATGTGACTTCACCACAGACCCTGTGCCTGGAGGATCGGAGACGGCTCTCTGCGTGGGCAGCCGACTGCGCCGAGCGCGTTTTGGCGCTCTACGAGGCGGAGGCCCCAAGTGATGGTCGACCCCGGCAGGCCATCGATGCGGCTCGATCGTTTGCCCGTGGAGAAGTTGGGGCGGCCCACATGATCCTTGCGCGCGGAGGTGGCAAGGGACCCCAGCCTGACGTGACGCGAGTTGCGGCGTCAGCGGGACGTGCCGCAGGACAAGCCCTCGCAGTCGCTCACATGGGGGCACACGCTCTTGGGGCGGCCGCCTATGCCTGCCAAGCCGTGTTCCACGCTGAACCCGAAAAAGGGCAGCTGGCGTGGACTCAAGAGATTCAATGGCAAGTCGCGCACATGACGCCCGACGTGCGGGACGCGTTGAGACAACTGCCTCCGGTGGGAGAGCCTGGTGGACCTCTCGGGCCGGGACTGCTCTCACGAGGACTGCTTGGCGAGTCGATCCAACGTATCCAGTCGACTCTGGGTTCGACGTGACCACTCCTTTGGGCCCAAGCGATCAAGCGCCTGCGCCTGCAGTCCAAAAGCTCCGCGAACAGCGAGGCCCCGGTGAGTTGACTCACTGGGGCTGCCACAGGGGTGGAGCTCAGAGGGCGTGGTTCGAGCTCCGGGCGTACGGCGACCATCTGCTGGCGATCACCGCGTGGGCACCTGGTTACCGGCGGACCCAGGACTCCAAAGCCCCGGCAATCTCATGCAGGGTCGTAGCCCCGCTCGCAACCGAGATGACCAAGTCGTAGGCACTCTCGTCTGGCGCCTCGATCCAGATGCCGTTCAAGTCCAGAAAGACGACGGTCGCTAGCCAACCCAACCGCCTGTTGCCGTCGACGAGCGCGTGGTTGTTGACGACCGAGTCCAGAAGGGCGGCTGCCTTGACGAACAAGGTCGGGTAGGCGTCCGAGCCCCACACCGACGTCGCCGGACGGTGAGCCGCCGACTCAAGCAGTCCCACGTCCCGCACAGGGCCGACACCCAGATCATCGGCGAGCGCCAGAAGGTCCTCCGTCGACAAGAAGACGGTCACTGGCCGAGCCGCTCCAGAACCACCGCATAGCGGCTCCGCGCGCGGGCGGACGACTCAGCAACCGCCTGAACATGCCCGCGACGCTGGGCCACTTCATGAAGGGCCCGGATCGTCGCCTCCTGCCGGCTGATGCCGTCAGCCTTTGCCAGGGCAGCCAGCACCCGCTCATCGTCGGCTGTCAGCCGCAACGTCATTGCCATGAGCCAATGATACCAAGTCGGTATCATCTGCCAGAGTTGTGGCCACCACCTGCCTAGGCGCGGCCAACCGTTGGTACCGCTATTCACCGCCCGGCGGCGCCGCACACCAGTGCAACGACAAGACAAGGCCCCTGCCGGTGAAACTGACAGGGGCCTTGCCCACAGGGGTGGAGGTGGCGGGAATTGAACCCGCGTCCTCAAGCGGCGAACCAGGCATTCTCCGGGCGCAGCTAACGAAGCGTTCTGCTCGGCCCTCACCCTCACGTCAGCACGTGGTGAACAGGCCCAGCCCTATGAGAGTCCCGCGTCGGCCCTAGGACGAGGCCGGCGCAGCAAGCCTTCTAGATGAGGCCAGGATCCGGGCGGAAGGCACACCCGGTCTGACCCTTCGATCACTGTCAGGCAGCGAGAGCGAAGTCAGTGCGCGTGTTGTCGGCACTTATTGGTTTCCAAGGGATCGTTAACGAGTTGACCTTGGATCCTCGGCCCGCTTCTCCTGGGACTACCGTCCCAAGTCGAAACCAGTCACCCCCTGTTGAGTTGTGCCATGCCAGTCTAGCCCGCTGCTGGCGGAGGCCGCTCCTGGTTAACCCTCGCGCAGCACTTCCCAGGGCACGTGGCGCTTGAGTGGGTGCCGCCAGTCGAGCCCCTGACCCGCCTGAACAGCACCGACCAAGGTGGTGAGGAACCAGCACGCACCGACCAACAAGAAGGTCAGTCCGCCGACCGCGCCGCCAGCGGCGGCGAACAGTACCGAGAGCACGAAGCCGATCAGAGCGAGGAACGAGATGTTGAACGCCTTCGCGGCTTCCCGACGCGCGAACGTGCCTGGCCCAGCGATCGCGAAACACACCAACGGTCCGACCAGGAAGAAGAACAAGCCGGAGACGTAGGCCGCCACGGCTAGCCCTCGGCCCGACGTGGCGGCTGGTTGGGTATACCTGCGCACGACGTCCTGCCGTACCTCCACCAGCCCGAGGAACGCAGTGTTGAGGTCGCGCCGCGTGACCGCTAGGGCGGCGATCCCGGCGCGGCGGTCGAAATCGGCGGCAGCCAAACGACCCTCCTCGTAGGCCGCACGCAACAGATCCCCGGCGCGGCGACGCTCTTCGTCGGTCGCCAACTGCGTAAGGCTCTGGTGTTCGGGCAGAACTGTCATGGGCACAGTCTGGTGCGACAACGCCTGTTGCCGATCGGGAGCCTCCCTGAAGCGACCCTCAGCGTCGTCGGCTCTTCACATGGTCGGACATCGCGCGCTGAGCATCCCGGTTCGCCTCCCGAGCGATCAGCGTCTGGCGCTTGTCCCAGTCGCGCTTGCCTGTTCCGATCGCGATCTCGACCTTGGCGTAGCCGTCGGAGAAATAGATCGCCAACGGCACCAGAGTGCGCCCAGATGCGACGGTCTCACGCTCGAGCTTGTCGATCTCCCGACGGTGCAGCAGCAGCTTGCGGGTTCGCCGCGGCAGGTGGTTCTCCTTGCCGTGCGAATACTCCGGGATGTGCGCGTTCCGGAGGAACACCTCCCCGTCGTCGACGGTGGCGAAGGCCTCGGCCAGCGAGGCGCGGCCGGCGCGAAGCGATTTCACTTCGGTGCCGGTCAGCACCAGGCCGGCCTCGAACGTCTCGTGAAGGTGGTAGTCGTGGCGCGCTTTGCGATTCTGAACGACGAGCTTGCGGCCCTTCTCCCGAGGCATGGCACCCCCTTCGACTCCCAGTTCTCCTCGTGAGAGACCGGCTGGGCGACTCTACCAAGGCTGCGAAGGTGACGATCAGTAATAGTTCATGGGGTTGACCATGGTGCCGTTGACCCACAGCATCAGGTGAAGGTGGCAGCCCGTGGAATACCCGGTCGTACCGACGTAACCGATGACCTGGCCCTGGCTCACCCGCTGACCGACGCTCACGGCGTACCCGGACAAGTGGTTGTACGCCGTCGTCATGTACCGGCCGCCGATGCTGCCGTGGTCGATGAAGAGGCGGTTGCCGTACCCGCCGTTGTAGTACTCGTCGGTCACGACCCCGCTGGCCGCCGCCTTGATCGGAGTGCCACAACCCGCGCCGAAGTCGGTACCGTCGTGCAGTTTCCAGATGCCGAGGATCGGATGGAGCCTCATGCCGTACGGCGAGGTGATCGGCGCACTGACCGGGTAGATGAGCCCACTGGACCCCGACGACGAACTGGTCGAAGTCGAACTCTGCTGAGTGGTGTTCTGCTGGCTACCCGCCTGCTTGGCAGCGGCCGCAGCGGCCGCGGCCTGGCGCGCTTGCTCCGCCGCGACTCGAGCCGCTTCGGCCTTCTGAGCGGCAGTCTCGGCGGCCTTCTGGTCAGCCACGCGCTGCGCGATCCGCGCGTTGACCTGGTTCATCTCGTTGTCTTTGGCCTGCAGGATCGCCTCGTCGGACGCCAAAGCCTGCTGAGCGTTCGACTCTGCCGCTTGGTTGGCAGCTACTGCCGAAGCCACAGCTTTCTTGGCGTCGTCGGCAGCCGCCTGCGCCTTCTGGGTCTTCGTCAGGCTGTCGGCGGCTTTGGCGCGCATGGTGTCGGCCTGCTGGGTCAGCACGGCGCGGGCATTCTTGGCCTCGGCCAGCTTGGTCTGCTCGTCCTCGAGCCGGGTGATCTGAGCAGCGGTGGTGTCGATCATCGTCGTGTTCCACTGCAGCCGGTTGTTGACGTCGCCCACGGTTGTGGGCGTCACCAGGGTGGCGATACCGACCAGATTGCTGTTCTGCTGGTACTCCTCGCGCGCGACCTGGCCCACCCGAGCCTGTTGTGCCTCGAGACTGGCCTGGTTCTTGGTGACCAGTTGGTCTGCAGCCTTCAACAGCACCTGGGTCTGCGCCAGGTGCCCGGCGGCTTGTGCATCGGCGCGCTCGGCCGCGACCACGTCCTGCTGGGCCACTTCGAGCTTGGCCTGGGCGTCCTTGAGATCGGTACGGGACTGGTCCAGCTTGGCGGTCGCTGCCTGCAGCGCGGCCGACGACTCGTGCACGTCTTGTTGAGCGGCTGCCTGCTGGCTCTGGGTCAAGGCCTTGGTCTGTTGGAGGAGAGCGACGTCGGCCTTGGCCTGGGCCGCAGCGGCGTTCTGACGATCGCGCTCGTCGGCATTGTCGTCGGCTCGGGCAGGACTGGCCCAACCGATCGCCACGACGGCAGTCAAAGCCGCCGCGACCAGCCGTGTCGTCGCACGTTGACTCAACAAGACCGCTCCTTGTGGGGAAGTTAGACCCGCAGATATCTCCGGGTCGCGATGAGTGTCGGAACCATTGAAAGCACAACTGCCACGAGTGCAACTCCGGCCATGGCGAGCCCCGTCTCGGCCCAGCCGATCCAACGTAAAGCCTTGAGTGACACTTGAGCGTTACGCATGATCACGAAGTAGACGCCGGCCGCCAGGGTGCCGCACGCCAACGCTGCGCCGATCACGGCCGCGAAGAGGCTCTCCAGCAGGAACGGCAACATGATGTACCAGTTACTCGCGCCGACCAGCCGCATGATGCCGAGTTCACGACGGCGAGCGAAGGCTGCCATCCGGATCGTGTTGCTGATCTGAAGCGAGGCCGCCAGCAGGAGCAGCGCGCTCATGCCGATCGTGCCCCAGCGCAGTGCGTTCAACCAGGCGAAGATGGGGTCGAGGATCGTGTGCAGGTCCTGCACGAACTGGACGCCCTTCATGGGCTGGATCTCGCTCACCAAGCCCTGGTAGTTGTTCGGGTTCTTCAGCTTGACCCTGAACGAATCTTGCATCTGCTCGACGGTGAGCGTGTCTTGGATCGGGGAGCCCTGGTAGGCCTTCTTGAACTCGTCGAAGGCCTCCTGCTTGCTCTCGTAATAGACCTCGGCCGTTTCCGGATTGGCCTCGATCGCCGCCCGGATCTCGGCCTTCTGCGCGTCTGTCGCATCCTGGCCGGGATCGCAGTTGTCGCCCCGCACGTCCTTGACGCACAGGAAGACCGAGATTTCGATCTTGTCGTACCAACGGTCCTTGAGCAGGTCCACTTGCTGCGCCGCCAGCAGGCCGGCACCGAACAGCGACAGGGAAACCCACATCGTGACGATGACGGCCAGGGTCATGCTCGCGTTGCGGCGCAGGCCGCTCAGTGCTTCGCCCAGTGTGTGTCGCATCGTTACCTCACTGCACCCCGTAGATTCCCTTGGCCTGGTCGCGTACGACTTGGCCACCGTCGAGCTCGATGACGCGTTTGCGCATCTGGTCGACGATCGCCGAGTCGTGCGTGGCCATGACCACGGTCGTCTCGGCCCGGTTGATGCGGTCGAGGAGCTTCATGATGCCGACGCTCGTCTGTGGATCGAGGTTTCCGGTCGGCTCGTCGGCAATGAGAATGCGGGGGCGGTTGACGAACGCCCGCGCGATCGCGACGCGCTGCTGCTCGCCACCGGAGAGTTCTTCGGGCAGCCGGTCCCCCTTGCCTTCGAGACCGACCAGTTCGAGTGTCTCGGGTACCACCTTCCGGATCAGGCTGTTCGACTTTCCGATCACCTGGAGCGCGAACGCGACGTTCTCGTGGACCGTCTTGCCGGGGAGTAGGCGGAAGTCCTGGAACACGGTGCCGATCTGACGGCGCAACGCCGGGATCTTCCATCCGGGCAACCGGGACAGATCCTTACCGGCGACGTAGACGTGGCCCTTGGTGGCGCGGTATTCGCGCAGCACTAGCCGCAGGAAGGTCGACTTCCCCGAACCGGAGGCGCCGACGAGGAACACGAACTCGCCCTTGTCGATGTCGAGGTTGACGTTCTTCAACGCGGCACGCTTCTGCCCGTCGTAGACCTTCGAGACGTCTTCGAATCTGATCACTGGCTTACCTGGCCGGTGTCGGGTGCAGGAGAGTTTTCCTGAGATTTCTCAGGACCGGCCGGGTTTGAGTGTAGGTGAGCCTGTGTCGTACGCCGAATCGACGCGCCCGTGTGACGCCTGTGAATGATGTGACTGGGGAAGGCTCTTGGGACTGCTACCCGCCCACGTTCTGCTGTTGCCTGCGCCACCGAATGCCCGCGTCGATGAACCCGTCGAGGTCACCGTCGAACACCGCATCGGGGTTGCCGACCTCGTGGTCCGTCCTCAGGTCCTTGACCATCTGGTAGGGGTGCAACACGTAGCTGCGCATCTGCGAGCCCCACGAGTTGCCGCCGTCGCCCTTGAGCTGGTTCAGCTCGGCCTCGCGGTCGGCGCGCGCCTTCTCCAGCAGGCGGGACTGGAGCACGCGCAGGGCTGCCGCTTTGTTCTGCAACTGAGACTTCTCGTTCTGGCAGCTGACGACCAGGCCGGTCGGGAGGTGGGTGATCCGTACGGCCGAATCAGTCGTGTTCACCGACTGTCCGCCGGGACCCGACGATCGGAAGACGTCGACGCGAATGTCAGCCTCGGGGATGTCGATGTGGTCGGTCTCTTCGGTGACCGGAAGCACTTCGACGCCCGCGAACGACGTTTGTCGGCGACCCTGATTGTCGAACGGCGAAATCCGGACCAGCCGATGCGTCCCTTGCTCCACCGACAACGTGCCGTACGCGAACGGCGCCCTGACCGTGAAGGTAGCCGATTTGATGCCGGCCTCCTCGGCGTACGAGGTGTCGTACACCTCGACCGGGTACCCATGCCGATCGGCCCATCGGACGTACATCCGCAGCAACATCTCGGCGAAGTCGGCGGCGTCGACACCCCCCGCCTCGGAGCGAATCGTGACCAATGCGTCGCGCTCGTCGTAGTCGCCCGACAGCAGCGTGCGCACCTCGAGGGCCTCGATCTCGCCCTTCACCTTCGACAAGTCGCCAGCGGCCTCGACCAGCGTCGCCGGGTCGTTCTCTTCCTGGGCCAGTTCGACCAGCACCTCCAGGTCGTCGAGACGCTGTCGCAGTCCTTCGACCCTCTCCACCTCGGCCTGCAGGCGGCTGAGTCGCGACGTGACCCGCTGGGCGTTCTCCTGGTCGTCCCACAGATCGGGGGCGGCGACTTCCTCGCCGAGACGCGCGATCTCCAGCCGTTTGCCCGGGAGGTCGACGACGGCCTCGATGGAGGCAAGAGTCCGGTCGAGGACGGTCAGGTCGGAGAGGATGTCGTCAGCTTGAGCCACGGGGAGACTGTACCGGGCACCCGCCGTACCGGTTCCAGCACCAAGGAGCGCGATGACCATCCACACCGACGATCCGTTCCCACCCGAGCGTGACGATCCGGCCCGTCGCCTTCGCTCGCGCATCGGAGGCAGGGTGACGCTGTGGACGGCAGGGCCCGTACCCAGCGCCGACCTGGGCGGGTCCCAACGCTCCGCCGGACTGACCGTGACGTCGATCTTGCTGGCCGGCGGTGAGCCGTGGCGGGCCTTGGGTCTGCTCGATCCCGACGCCGACCTGACCGACCGGCTCTTGCACACCGGGTCAGCGGTCATCCATCTTCTCGACACTCACGACCGGGCCCTCGCCGAGGCGTTCTCCGGCCTGGTCCCCGCCGCCGGCGGACCGTTCAGACGCGCCGACTGGGTCGGGTCGTCGTGGGGGCCGCGGCTGGCCACGGCTCAGTCCTGGATGGGCGTACGGCTGGTCGACGCGCATCAGGAGGGGTGGTCCTTGCTCGTCACGTGTGTCATCGAGCACGCCGAGGTCGGCGCTGACGACGACCCGCTGGTCCACCGCCGCGGGCGCTACAACGCCTGAAAGCGCGCTCGAGCGGCGGCCTACCCCACTCCCCCGCCCGTACCCGTCTTGGTCGACGGGTTCGGGTTGATCTCCGAGATATTCGTGACCACCGGGTGAGCCGTACCCATCGGGCCCGCGGCCATCGCGGCGAAGAGGTTCTCGGTGACCTTGGTCGCGAACACCAACGAAGCCTGGGTCTGGCCCGTACCCGCCTGCGGGGCGCCCTGCAGCCCGTACGTCCAGTTCATCGTGCCGGCGGCGAACACGCCTGCTCCCGACGGTGTCGTGTAGTAGGTCACGTCGGAATACGTCGTGCCGACCTTGCCGCACTGCACCGGCGAATGGGCGACCACCCGGAGGGTCGGCGGCGCCAGACTACCCGGGTAGGCGCGGTCGATCTCGGTGCCGATCAGGCCTGGGTACGACGAACCTTTCGTCGCGCCCGTGCCCTGGAACAGGAAGAAGTCGGGGTCGTGCACCACGAGCGCCCCTTCGGCGGGGAAACACTCGTAGAGCATGCCCACGAGCGACGATTCCGGCTTCGGCGAGGGGCTCTGGCGCCACATGGCTGTCGCAGCCTCGGTCTTGACCGGGTCTTCGGCCGCGGACTTGTAGCCCTCTACGATCCGGCGCTCGCCCAGTTCCGATGCTGCGTAACGCACGCGCCAATAGACCGCGTTGGCCCCCAGGAACGCGAGGTTGGTGCCCTGGTCACGCAGAGTTTCTACCGTGGAGCGCATGCCCGGAGACCAGTACTCGTCGTGGCCGGGCGACACGATCCCCCGAGCCCCTGCGAAGGCGTTCGGGCCGGCGTCGATGTCCTCGCTCGCCGCGTAGCCGAGGTTCAGCCCGAGACGTTCAGCCGTGAAGACGACGTTCTGCTCGTACCCGACCACGTGCCGAGCGCCCTGGGTGTCGTACGGCCGGTCGTAGCTCACCCGCCTGGCTCGATCGTCGAAGCCCTTCCCCGGGCCGCGGTAGAGGCTGTACCCACCCCATTCGTTGTACGCCTGGTACGTGGTCGTGGCGCTCAGCAGCACGAGCCTGCCCTTGAAGTCGGCCGAGTGAACGGTGAACGGCACGTAGCGGGCTTGTTTGTTCGGCGCGACCAGCTTGACGAGGTACGACCCCGGCACGTACCCGGTGGTGTCGATCTTCAGCGACGGGGACCAGGTGGCTGCGCTCACCATGTTGCCCTCCAGCACGCGCGGCGCGGGCTGCACCTGCCCTGTCTGGGGCTGCGAGGTCCAGACGAGTCGTCCGCCCGTACCTTGGTAGAAGCCGAGCCGGTAGACCTCGGCCGTCCAGGTCGGCACCTGCGACGTGACTCGCAGGGTGACGGGATCGCCGCTGGCGTAACTGGTCTTGTCGGCGAATCCGGCCAGTTGCTCGGTGGGGATCTGTCCCCCGGTCAGGGTCCAGTCCGTCGTACCCGGCTTCTCGTTCTCCTCGACGACCCACTTCGCGGGGTCCCGCGTGGGCGTGGGGGTCGGGGTCGACACCGCTGCCGCCGGGGCGCTCGCCCAGGGGGTCGGAACGACCGGCGGCACGGGAGCGCAGGCAACGAGAGCGAGGGCAAGGGCTGGGAGGACGAGCCGGTACTTCACGAGCGGCAGTATTCCAGGGCTCGGCCCGGTCTTCCGCAGTGGCTGGTACGGCCGTACCTCGCGCTCAGTCGGCCCCCAGCAGACCGCGGATGTCCTCGGCTGACAGGGGCGCCGCCAGGTCGGTGCCGGATCCTACGACGGAGTCGAACAGGTGGCGCTTGCGTTCCTGGAGTGCGACCACCTTCTCTTCGATGGTGTCCTTCGAGACGAGCCGGTACACGTTGACGGGCTTGTCCTGACCGATCCGGTGCGTACGGTCGATGGCCTGCGTCTCGGCCGCCGGATTCCACCACGGGTCGAGGATGAAGACGTAGTCGGCTTCGGTGAGCGTCAGCCCGAAGCCGCCTGCTTTCAACGAGATGCAGAAGACGGGAGCGGTGCCCGTACGGAATGCCTCGATGCGAGCAGCTCGATCCCGGGTTCGGCCGTCGAGGTATTCGAAGTCGATCTTCTCCGACGTCAAACGCGCCTTGACCAACGCCAGGAATCCCGTGAACTGGCTGAACACCAGCGCCCGATGGCCCTCGGAGATCAGTTCCTGCAGCAGTTCGACCAGCGTGTCGATCTTGGCGGACTGCGCGGGGTAACTGGCCTCCACCAGCCGCGGGGCCAGCGCCAGTTGCCGGAGCATGGTCAGCGCCGTCAGGATCGTGAACCGGTTGCGGTTGAGATCCCCGACCAGACGAAGAATCCGCTGGCGTTCCTTGGTGAGATGTCGGTCGTACAAGCGTCGATGCGGGGCCGACAACTCGACGGGGATGACCTGTTCCTGCTTCTCGGGCAGTTCCGTTGCTACTGCGGCTTTGGTACGGCGCAGCAGCAACGGTTTGATCCTGGCGTGCAGCCGGACGAGAGCGTCGTGGTCGCCGGATTCGATTGGTTTGCGGTACAGCTCGGCGAAGTCGCGCGGGTCGGGAAACAGACCGGGCGAGGTGATCGACAAGATCGACCACAGATCCATGAGGTTGTTCTCCAGCGGGGTTCCGGTCAGCGCGATCTTCGTCGGTGCCGACAGGCGACGTACGGCACGGTAGGCCTGCGACATGTGGTTCTTGACGAACTGCGCCTCGTCGAGGAAGACCGCACCCCACGCGAGCGGGGCGTACTGATCGGCTTCGAGTCGTAGCAGCGTGTACGACGTCACCACCAGCTGAGCACCGGCGACCACGTCGGCGATCGGCGTGCCACGCCGCTTCTGGGTCCCGGTGACGGTGACCACGGTCAAGTCGGGGGTGAAGCGGGCAGCCTCGGCCGCCCACGTGGCCACGACCGACGTCGGGGCGACGACGAGCACGGGCGCGTCCAGTTCCCCCGATTCGAACGTGGCCTGCGTCAGGGCGAGCGCCTGGACCGTCTTGCCGAGGCCCATCTCGTCGGCGAGGATCCCGCCGAGCCGGGTCGTGCGCAGGAAGGACAACCAGGAGAAGCCCGCCTGTTGGTACGGGCGCAGTTCTGCCCTGAGCCCCGTCGGCGCGGGCGGCTCGGGGAGGGAATCGAGATCGAGCAGGGCCGTGACCGCCTTCTGCCAGGCAGCAGATTGCCGGGCGATGACCCCGTATCCGACGAGTTCGTTCCAGAGCCCCGCATGTTCGACCCGGATCCGAAGACCGCTCGAGCCCGAATCTCCCAGCCGCCGAGCCTCGGCGACCAGCTGTCGCAACTGATCGAGTTCGGGCGCGTCGAGGGAGAACCAGGTGCCCGAATCGAGCAGAAGGTGATCGTCACGCCGGGTCAGCGCGGTGAGTAGCTCGGTCAACGGCACCTGTTCCCCGCCCAGCGTCACGGAGACCCCGAGGTTGAACCAGTCGCGATCGTGCGAATCCGTGACCGACAGCGAGACGACCGGCGCCTCGGTGGCTTCGTGGAACTCGGGCGGCGGCTCGTTCATCTCGACGTCGACGCCGTCAAGGTGCTGCAGCGCCGGCAGAGTGTCGGAGACGAACGCGAACAACCGCCGCCCGTTGAGGATCACCGTCTGCAACTGGGTCGTGCCGAAATGATCGCTACTCAACCAGATCCCCTCGGGCACGGAGTCCGTCAGGGCGCGTTCGGCAACGGGATCACGTACGGGTGGCTCGCCCTCGACGCCGAGCGGCGTGAGGTTGACAGCATTGGTTCCGCTGCCGTAGCGGAAGCGCCAGTCGACAACGCCGGAGCCGCGGCTGAATTTGACCCGGCAGACCAGACGGGGTCGCTCGGGCTCGGGAAGCCGTACCTCGTCATCGAGGAGAACCGGCAGACGTTCGCGCAACTTCGGCAGATAGCCGGTCGCGAAGGCTGACAGCTCACTCGCGGGCACGGTGAGCATCTGGGTCTGAGAGAACAGACGGTGCTCGGCGTCCGACAACGGTCTCGACAGCGGAGCCAGACGGAGCGCGTCCTCGTCTCGCAACGCGACGCCGTGGGCAGGTCGACCGAGCAGGACTGCCTCGTTGACCGCGACGATCCGTTCGCCCACGACGAGTTCAGCGCCGACGGCCACCCCGTCCGAAGTCACGGACACCTTGAGCCGAGGCTCGACCCGGATGTCGAGGAGTTCGGGCGCCTTCGCACGGCCTCGGTAGGTATCGGACCCCGCCAGGAACACGATCCCTGTGTCGCGCGCGCGGCGAAGGAGGTCCCAGACGTCATACCTCAGCGCGTTGAGCAGGAGCGAATCGGAGGAATGGCCGTACCCGTAGGTGTAGGCATCCTGCCTTTCGCACTTGAGCAGCGCCTGCAGCGTAGCCAGGTGGATCCGATCGAGTTCGGTCCTGGTGGATCCGTAGGTCAAGTCGTTCCACGACGCGCCCGACTTGACCCACGCCCCCTTCGTGCCCAGCCGAAGCGGACGCATCGAGATGCCGTCGATCCGATCGCTGAACTCCAGCGCCATCGGTACCCCGCGAGGACCGCTCACGTGCGTGTCGAGGAGCGGCCGGAGAGCCAATTGCCAGGCTGGTGTTGCCTGGCGCCGGGCTACTCCCCGCATCTGAAGCAGGAGCGCCGCGACGTGCTTGCAGTCGGTGCGCATGGGACACGAGCAACTGCCCCTCAGACCTGCGGAGTCACAGACGACCGACGTTTGGTACGAGCGCCAATGCTGTCCCCTGACCTGCGCGAGGACTACGGCGTTTCCCGCCACCCTGATCGTCCCGACTCGTCCCTGCGATGCGTATTCCGTGCCGCGCCGAATCGTCTCCGGCCCGAACCTCTCGATCAGGTCGGCATCGGTCAGCTCTTGGACCCACATCGGATACGACGCCACGAGGGTCGATCGTAGGCGCTAGCGCTGACGAGTTTCGTGAGACCGGGGTGGGCGCATCCGGACTCGAACCGGAGACCCCTTCCTTGTAAGGGAAGTGCTCTAACCAACTGAGCTATGCGCCCTCAGGACTGGCCAACTGTAGCGAACTCGACACCGGCGACGAACGGCGCCCGCCTCGACGCCGGCTCGTCGCTCCAGAACGGGACAGAATGCGGCGTCATGGGTGCGACACGCCGCTCGATCGGCGTGTCGCGTCGTTGAGGGGACGTTCTGTCCCGGTGGACGGACGGTCCTACAGGCCTGGGGAAGCGCTGATCAATGCTGTTCCGAGCGAGGACGCGCCGGGCGGGATGAGCCGCTACCCCCACATCTCGTGGTCGTACCGGGCGTACGGATAGAGATGTGGGGGTAGCGGATCGCCCGATCCGGTGCGCCGCAGCCGGGACATGATTGATCAGCGCTTCCCTAGCACCTATCGGCGCCCGCCCTTGGTCCTGACGATCTTGTGGGCAGCCCAGTCCCTGGAGATCGTGGCGGTCGACGTGAGCGCCAGGCCGGCGGTCACCGCGCCTTCGCTGATATCTGCCTCTTCGACGTGGCCGGTCCGGCCGACCTTGGGAGTCATCAGCCAGATCACCCCGTCTCGGCCGAGGTCGGTCAGTGCGTCGAAGAGCGCATCCGTGACATCGCCGTCTTCGGACCGCCACCAGAGCAATACCGCGTCGACGGCGTCGGAGGATTCCTCCAGAAGGTCGCCGTCGATGGCCTCCATGACCGCGGCCCGCAACCCCTCGTCGACATCGGTGTCCCACCCGAGTTCCTCGACCACGAGACCGGGGCGCAGACCGAGTTGCCCCAGCCCTTTGTGCCCGTCGCCTTTCACAACGATGCTCCCGTCAGGCGTCGCCGCCGACCGCGCCGGACTGACCGGCGTTGACGTCGTCGATGCGGTACTTCTCGTACGCCTGCTGCGCCCACTCCGTCGGCACGTCGCCGGTCTCGCCCAGCGATCGCAGCGCGGCCACGGCGATCGAGGGTCCGTCGATCTTGAGCCATCGTCTCGCCGCCGCCCGGGTGTCGGAGAACCCGAACCCGTCGGCTCCCAGGGCCGTGAACGCGCCCGGAACGCTTTGGGCGATCTGCTGTTGCAGTTCGGTCGCGTAGTCGGAGACTGCCACCACCGCGCCGGGCCGACCGGACAGCCGCTCGGTCACGTACGCCTGACGATCGCCACCGTCTTTGTAGTTCGCCTTCTGGACGGCGATGGCGTTGCGGCCCAGCTCGTTCCAGCTGGTGACGCTCCACACGTCGGCCACGATGCCGAAGTCACGCTTCAGCAGGTCCTGAGCCTCCAGCGCCCACGGGACGGCGATGCCCGACGCCAGGAGCTGGGCGCGACGAGCGTCGCTACCGACTCCCTCGAACGAACCCTCCTTGAGCAGGTACATGCCCCGCCGGATCCCCTCGCCATCCACGTTCTCCGGCTCAGGCGGCTGCGGCATCGGCTCGTTGTAGACGGTGAGGTAGAAGATGACGTTCTCGGGATTCTCCCCGTACATCCGCTCCAGTCCGTACTCCATGATGTGGGCGATCTCGTACGCGTACGCCGGGTCGTAATGGCACACCGCCGGATTGGTCAACGCCAGGATCGGCGAATGGCCGTCCATGTGCTGGGTGCCTTCACCGGTCAGCGTCGTCTTGCCTGCAGTCGCGCCGATGAGGAAGCCTCGGGTCAACTGGTCGGCCGCCGCCCAGATCCCGTCGCCTGTGCGCTGGAATCCGAACATTGAGTAGAAGACGTACATCGGCACGATCGGCACGCCATGGGTCGCGTACGACGTACCCCCCGCCGTGAACGCCGCCACAGATCCGGCCTCGTTGATGCCGGTGTGGTAGATCTGCCCGGCCGTCGACTCCCGGTAGGCCAGCATCAACTCGTCATCGACGGGGGTGTAGTTCTGGCCGTGGGGGTTGTAGATCTTGAGCGTCGGGAAGAACGAATCCATGCCGAACGTGCGCGCCTCGTCGGGGATGATCGGCATCACGTGGGCGCCGAACTCCTTGTCACGCAACAGATCCTTGAGGAGCCGTACCCAAGCCATCGTCGTCGCGATCGGCTGCTGACCGGAGCCCTTCTTGACCCCCGCGTACGCCTTCGCCTCCGGCAACTTCAGCTTCTTCGGCTCGTCGCGGCGCTGCGGCAAGCTGCCACCGAGCACCCGGCGGCGCTCCAGGGCGTACCTGACTCGCTCGTCGTCGGGGCCTGGGTTGTAGTACGGCGGCAGGTACGGGTTCTCCTCCAGCACCGCGTCGGAGATCGGGATCTGCAAGCGGTCGCGGAACGACCGGAGGTCGTCGAGCGCCATCTTCTTCATCTGATGGGTGGCGTTGCGGCCGGCGAAGTGCGATCCGAGGAAGTAGCCCTTGATCGTGTGGGCCAGGATGACCGTCGGTGCGCCGGTGAAGGTCGTGGCGGACTTGTATGCGGCATAGACCTTGCGGTAGTCGTGGCCTCCCCGACGCAGTCGCCAAATGTCGTCGTCACTCCAGTTGGCAACCATCGCCTTGGTGCGGGGGTCGCGCCCGAAGAAGTGCTCGCGCACGTAGGCACCGTCGTTGGCCCGGAAGGTCTGGTAGTCGCCGTCCTTCGTCGTGTTCATCACGTTGAGGAGCGCGCCCTCGTTGTCGGCTGCCAACAAGGGGTCCCAGCCGGAGCCCCAGATCGCCTTGATCACATTCCAACCCGCGCCCCGGAAGAACGCCTCGAGTTCCTGGATGATCTTGCCGTTGCCGCGCACGGGTCCGTCGAGTCGCTGCAGGTTGCAGTTGATGACGAAGGTGAGGTTGTCGAGTTCCTCGTAGGCGGCCCACTGCAGGAATCCGCGTGACTCCGGCTCGTCCATCTCGCCGTCGCCGAGGAAGGCCCACACGTGCTGGTCCGAGGTGTCCTTGAGCCCACGGTTGTGGAGGTACCGGTTGAACGACGCCTGGTAGATCGCGTTCATCGGGCCGATGCCCATCGACACCGTGGGGAACTCCCAGAACGTCGGCATCTGCCGCGGATGCGGGTACGACGGCAGCGACGGGTGGTGGCTGTGCTCCTGACGGAACCCGTCGAGGGCATCCGACGTCAAGCGGCCTTCGAGGAATGCCCGCGCGTACATGCCTGGTGACGCGTGGCCCTGGAAGAACACCGAGTCACCCCCGCCAGGATGATCCTTGCCCCGGAAGAAGTGGTTGAAGCCGACCTCGTACAACGTGGCCGACGAGGCGTACGACGAAATGTGCCCGCCGACACCGACGCCCGGTCGCTGCGCGCGGTGGACCATGATCGCCGCGTTCCAACGCAGCAGCCGCCGGAACTTACGTTCGAGTTCCTCGTCACCGGGGTACTCAGGCTCCAGAGCTTTCGGGATCGTGTTGACGTAGTCGGTCGCCGTCAGCGACGGCACGCCGATCTGCTTCTCGCGGGCACGATCGAGCAGACGCAGCATGACGTACCGGGCGCGGTTCAACCCACCAGATTCGATCAGGCCGTCGAGCGACTCGATCCACTCCGACGTCTCGTCGGGGTCGATGTCCGGGAGGTTTGTCGGCAGTCCGTTGAGAACTGGGCCGCCCTCGTCACGTGGGATCACGACATGCCTTTCAAGTCAGGAATGCTCACCAGCGGTCTTTGGGCCATCTTGTCACGTCGCGCCGACCCTGGCACCCGATGCGGGGGCGGCACGGCTCGGTCAGGACTGCGTGTCAACGTGGGTGGGGTCGAGCACGCGCTGCAAGAAGGTCCGGGTGCGCTGGTGTTGCGGGTTGCCGATCACCTCGTCGGGCGGGCCCTCCTCGACGATGACGCCTCCGTCCATGAAGATCACCCGATCGGCTACCTCGCGAGCGAACGCCATCTCGTGAGTGACGACCATCATCGTCATGCCCGACCGCGCCAGGTTGCGCATGACGGCCAACACGTCGCCGACGAGCTCGGGATCGAGCGCCGACGTGGGTTCGTCGAACAGCATCATCTCCGGATCCATCGACAGGGCACGAGCGATCGCCACCCGCTGCTGCTGCCCGCCCGACATCTGCAGCGGGTACGAGCCTCCGCGCTCCCCCAGGCCGACCCGCTCCAGGTTCGCCTGCGCGATCTCGCGCGCTTTCGCCTTCGGCATCTTCTTCACGTCGGTGAGCCCGATCGTGCAGTTCTCGAGGGCAGTCAGGTGCGGGAACAAGTTGAACGACTGGAAGACCATGCCGGCCTTGGTGCGGATGCTGTCGATGTCGGCATCGGGATCGGTGATCTCGTCGCCCATGATGTAGATGTGGCCGCTCGTCGGCTGTTCGAGCAGGTTCACACACCGCAACAGCGTCGACTTGCCCGAGCCCGACGGGCCGATGACGCATACCACTTCACCTCGACGGACGACCGTCGTGATGCCCTTCAAGACCTCGTGGTCGCCGAACGACTTGTGGAGGTCGTAGATCTGGATCTCGTCGTCGCGCTGCCCGGTGGGCGCGTGTCGCTCGGCCGTCATCGTGACCTCTTCTGCTTGGCTTCGAGCCGCCGCACGAGGAATCCCAGCGGCAACGTGATGATCAGGTAGCACGCGCCCGCGACGACGAGGGGCGTGAGGCTTGCGTACGTGCTGGAGAGGTCCCGGCCGTACTTGGTCAGTTCGTACGCGGTCGAGCTGAGGCCGATGACGTACACCAACGAACTGTCCTTCGTCATCATGATCAGCTCGTTGGTCAGTGGTGGGGTGATGATCCGGAACGCCTGCGGCAACACGATCCGCCGTGTCGCCAGCCCGCTCGACATCCCCAGGGAACGAGCGGCTTCGATCTGACCTTTGGGTACGGCCTGGATGCCGGCCCGCACGGTCTCGGCCATGTATGCCGCCCCCACGATTCCCAGCGCCAGCCACACGGTGCCGTAGATGCCTCCCGGAATCGACAACCCCGGGAAGGCCAGGGAAATCAGGCTGAAGGCCATGAACACGATGATCGCCGGCAGCCCGCGGAAGAACTCGATGTAAATGCTGGCGAGCCAGCGGTACGGCCCCACCTGCGACAGCTTCATCAGCGCGAGGACGGTGCCCGCCACCAACCCGAACACGAACCCGCCGGCGGTGTAGACGATCGTGTTCAGCAGGGCATTGGGCAGGCCTTTCGTAATCGTCAGGACCACCAGGTCCCAGCGGAAGAAGGCCCGCTGCACCTGTCCCCCGTCGATCGTTGCCAAGGCCACGACCACGACCGCGAGCAGGACGACGTACTGGACGATCCGGACGCGCTGAGCGCGCTTTCTCGGTGACAGCTTCTTCGGTGCAGCTGCCGCAACCTGGCTCGTGGCCATGGGAGACCTTTCGTGACGCGTGGGTTGAGCAGCGATGCCCCGTCCTGAGACGGACGGGGCATCGCGAGGAGACCTACTTCGGCGGCTCGGCGTTGAACCACTTCTTGTAGATCGCGGCGTACGAGCCGTCGGCCTTGGCGGCCTTCAGCGCGTCGTTGACGACCGCGGTCATCGGGCCACCCTTGGGGGTCGCGATGCCGTACACCTCACCGGTGTCGAATTCCTTGACCACCGTGGTCGTCGGATTCTCCTTGGCGTAGTCGAAGACCACGCCGTTGTCGTTCACGCCTGCCTGGACGTTGCCCGCGAGCACGGCTGCCAATTGCGACGGCATGTCCTCGAACACGACAGTCTCGTAGCCGTACTGGGCCTTGTTCTTGTCGGCGTACAACTGACCGGTCGTGTCGGTCTGGACGCCGACCTTCTTGCCCTTGAGATCAGCCAGATCCTTGATCCCGGAATCGGCCTTGACGATCAGCGCCTGGGTCGCGTTGAAGTACGGGTCCGAGAAGTCGACAGCCTGCTTGCGCGCGTCGGTGATCGTGATCGCGGCGGCACCCGCGTCGCACTTCTTCGACGCGAACACCGCGCCGGACGTGATCGAGGCGAACTCGATGTCGACGATCTCCTGGGTGACACCCAACTTCTTCGCCACCAGGTCCATGACATCCACGTCGAAGCCGACGATCTTGTTGGACGAATCGCGGTATTGGAACGGCTTGTACGACAGATGGGTGCAGACGGTGAGCTTCCCGGCCGCGACCAAGGCAGGGCCGCTCGCAGACGTGCTCGGGGCTGCGGTGGTGGAACTGTTGGCGCAACCGGTCAGTGCGAATGCACCAGCTGCCAACAGCGAGATGACTTTCGATGGGCGTGAAACCACGAATCGACCTCCTAGAGCGGGCCACCAGCGTGGCCTCCATGCGTGACAGGGCGAAGTGAACCACACGGCACTGGCGACGACACGCAGCCGGCACTGTTGTGATCGAGATGAGATATGAACGATCCACAGTCGAAACCGCGCAAAGCAACCGGTCTCAGGTTCAGGCGATCAGGTCGCGCGTGCGGCGGCCCAGCCGAGCAACTCGTCGACCGGCCAGGTGTTCACGATCCGGGCGGCGGGAATGCCGGCCGCCTCGGCGCGCTCGCAGCCGTACCAGAGAAAGTCCAGTTGGCCGGGGGCATGGGAATCAGTGTCGATCGAGAACAGACACCCGACGTCACGCGCCAGTTCGAGCAGACGGGTCGGGGGATCACGCCGCTCCGGTCGGGAGTTGATCTCGACCGCAACGCCGAACATCCGACACGCCTCGAAGACGACTTCGGCGTCGAAGCGTGACTCCCCTCGCAGACCACGCTCCCCCTCGACGAGCCGACCCGTGCAGTGGCCCAGCACGTTCGTTCGCGGGTTCGCGATCGCCCCGACCATGCGGTGCGTCATCGTCTCCGCGTCACTACTGAGCTTCGAATGGACACTCGCCACCACGAGATCGAGGGCCGCCAACGCCGCCGGAGTCTGGTCGAG
>JBDHZQ010000010.1:0-43847 GCA_039811945.1 Propionibacteriaceae bacterium | reverse complement strand
CGACGGCCCGTCGAGGGTCGTCGTCCTCGAGGCCTTCGATGGCCTCGGCGTCGGCCTCGTCATGGATGCCGAGGCGAGACCCCAGAGCCAACCGCATCGCGTTGAGAACCTTCAACCACACGAGTTGCTGAGCGAGCGGGATTCGAATCATCGGATGGGCCTGCTCGGCCAGCGAGGAGACGGCAGCCCGGACCACCTCCGCCTCGGCAGCGCGAGCCGACCTCTGTTCACCTTCGACCAGCCGGCGATGGTCGGAGGCCTCGTCGGTGTCGTCGTACGCGTCAGGGAACAAGCGTCGGATGGCCGGGTCGGTGCGGTCGAGAGGCTCGGCGTCCTGCTCGTTGGCCCAGCGTTCGAGGGGGTCGTCGGACCACACGGGCGGTTCGTACAACTCCACTAATTGGCTTGCCAAAGACTCGAGCAGTCCGACTTCGAACGGCTGGCACAGCCAGTCGATCGTGCCGTCGTCACCTCGCCGAAAGACCCACCCCATCAGGCGGCCTGCTGCATGGTGGCCCACAACCCGTACGTGTGCATCGCGTCGACGTCCCGCTCCATCTCCTCTTTCGTACCCGCAGCGACGACGGTCTTCCCGTCGTGGTGCACCTCCAGCATGAGCCGGGTCGCCTTCTGCTTGTCGAACCCGAAGTACGTCTGGAATACGAAAGTGACGTACTGCATCGTGTTCACCGGATCGTTCCACACGATGCACACCCACGGTTGCTGGCTGAGGATCTGCTCGTCAGGGCGCTCCCTGACGGCGGTCGATCCGGCCGGCTGATGGCTCATGAGGTGCATTGTGGCAGGCACCACCAGGCTTGACGAACACCCGATTCGGCGCCGAACTTCCGGTTCCGAGCCCCGAATCAAGCTCCGTCTGGCCGTACGTGTCCCACTAGCCTGTGCCCATGACCGAGAGCACTGCGCTGCTGACCGACCACTACGAGTTGACGATGGTCCGAGCCGCGCTCGGCTCCGGTCGCGCACATCGGCGCAGCGTGTTCGAGTTGTTCCCGAGACGGTTGCCTGCAGGGCGCAGGTACGGCGTCGTCGCCGGCGTCGGTCGGGCTCTGGACGCGATCGAGCGGTTCAGGTTCGGCGACGAGGAGGTCGAGTTCCTGCTGGCGAATCGAGTGGTGGACGAGGCCACCGCGGAGTGGTTGTCGACGTACTCGTTCAATGGTGACGTGTGGGGGTACGGCGAGGGTGACCTTTACTTCCCCGGCTCGCCCTTGCTGACCGTGGAAGGAACGTTCGCCGAAGCCGTCGTGCTGGAGACCCTGCTGCTCAGCATTTACAACTACGACTCGGCGGTCGCGTCGGCCGCGAGCCGGATGACCCTCATGGCCGACGGCCGGCCGTGCATCGAGATGGGCTCGCGCCGAGCGCACGAGAAAGCTGCCGTCGCGGCCGCACGTGCGGCGTACATCGTCGGTTTCGCGGCCACGTCGAACCTGGAAGCGGGCCGCTCGTACGGGGTGCCCACGACCGGCACCGCAGCCCACTCGTTCACACTCCTCCACGACTCTGAGGAGGAGGCCTTCGCCTCCCAGATCGATGCGCTGGGCGAAGACACGACGCTCCTCGTCGACACGTACGACATCGCCAAAGCCGTGACGCTCGGGGTGCGGCTGACCCAGGGCCGACTCGGCGCGGTCCGGATCGACTCCGGAGATCTCACGGCGACAGCGAAGGAGGTACGCGCCCTGCTGGACGACCTCGGCGCGACCAAGACCCGCATCATCGTCACCTCCGACCTCGACGAATGGCAGATCGCAGCCTTGTCGGGGGCACCGGTCAACGGGTACGGCGTGGGCACCTCGGTCGTCACCGGATCCGGGCACCCCACCTGCTCGTTCGTGTACAAGCTCGTGGCCAGGGCCGATTCAGACGACCCCGACGCGCCTCTGGAACCAGTCGCCAAGAAGTCGACGAACAAGTCCACGGTCGGGGGCCGCAAGTACGCGTTGCGCCGCCGCGATGCCAAGGGCATCGCCGAAGCCGAACTCGTCGGCATCGGCACCCCTCCCGCCGGTGACGGCGACGACCGGGCTCTCCTGCGCGAGTTGGTGCGTCAGGGGGAGATCGTCGGTCGAGAGCCGCTCGCCGACGCTCGGACCCGCTACGAGGCCGCCATCCAAGAACTGCCCCGCGATGCCTACAAGATGAGCCGAGGCGAACCGGTCATCGACACCTACTTCCTCGACGAACACGGGCAAGCCGCCCCCAACCCCTACTCCAGGAGCAGCCATGACTGAGTACGGCGTACCCGTCGGCAAGCGGGCACTGGTCGTCGTCGACGTCCAGAACGATTTCTGCGAAGGCGGATCGCTCGCGGTCGCCGGCGGCGCGAGGGCCGCGACCCTGATCTCGGACTACCTCCGAACCGAGCCGGGCTACGACGTGGTGGTCGCCACCCGCGACGCCCACATCGACCCGGGCGATCATTTCTCGGCGACACCGGACTTCGTGGATTCGTGGCCCCCTCACTGCGTCGTGGGTACGGCTGGGCAGGACCTGCACCCGAACCTCACCTACACGGGGTTCGATTCCGTCTTCGACAAGGGAAATTTCGAGGCGGCGTACTCGGGCTTCGAAGGCACCGACAGCGACGGCCACGGTCTCGACGAATACCTCGCCAGCCACGGCGTCACCGACGTCGACGTCTGCGGGATCGCCACCGACTATTGCGTGCGTGCTACCGCGCTCGACGCGGCAACGCTGGGATACGTGACCACGGTGCTGACCGACCTCACCGCCGCTGTGGCGCCAGATCGGCTCGACACCACGATGACCGACCTGGCAGACGCCGGTGTCGCTGTCGCCACCGTGGCCGACTGAGTGACGCTCGCGCCGCGTGACACGGCGCGTGCTTTGTCTCCTGCGTGGTCCAAGATGTCGACATGGACGTCGCAGCGGGTCTCGTAGCCCTGATCGCAGTCGTGATCGCGGTCACCGGCCTCTGCGGCCGACTCAACCTGCCGGCCCCGCTGGTGCTGATCGCCCTCGGGGTAGGCGTTTCGTATGTTCCGTTCGTGCCGGTGATCGAACTCAGCCCCGAAGTCGTCCTGGTCGGCCTGCTGCCGCCGTTGCTCTATTCGGCGGCCATCTCGACCTCGCTGGTGGACTTTCGGGCCAACTTGCGAGGGATCGCCTTGCTGTCGGTCGGCCTGGTGGCATTCACGACTGCGGGAGTGGCCGTCGTCGTGCACTGGCTGATGCCCGACGTTCCCTGGTGGGCCGCCTTTGCGATCGGGGCGGTGGTCGCCCCGCCTGACGCGGTCGCCGCTACCGCGATCGGGCGTTCGATCGGGTTGCCGCGACGGATCGTCACGATCCTCGAAGGAGAGTCGTTGCTCAACGACGCGACCGCCCTGGTCGCGTTGCGCACGGCCCTGGCAGCCACCGTGGCCTGGCAGATGGTGGCGTTGGGCTTCCTGCGGGCGGCGGGTGGCGGCGTGCTGGTGGGTCTGGCCTTGTTCGTGGTGGTGGCGAAGGTACGGCGACGCCTCAGTTCGACCACACTGGATGCCGGGTTGTCGTTCATCACTCCGTTCGCGGCCTACCTAGCCGCCGAAGAGATTGGCGCGAGCGGCGTGATTGCCGTGGTCGTCGTGGGGTTGCTGCTGGGCCACAAGGCACCCGTGTTGCAGACGGCCCAATCCCGGATCTCAGAGCGGATCAACTGGGCGAGCATCGCATTTCTGCTGGAGAACGCCGTCTTCCTGCTGATCGGCTTGCAGGCGAAGCGACTCATCGCAGGGATCCAGTCGTCGGGCATCGGCACCGTGCTCGTGGCGTGCTTAGGCACGCTGATCGCCGTCATCCTGCTCCGGTTGCTGTGGGTATTCGCCGCGAGCATTCCACTGCTGCCGCGGCACGACGGTGGCCACAGACCCGGTTGGCGCGACACGTTGCTGATCGGCTGGGCGGGCATGCGTGGCGTCGTCACGCTCGCAGCGGCCTTCGTGCTGCCGCTGGACACACCCCACCGAGACGTCATGCTGCTCGTGGCGTTCACCGTCACCGCAGGCACCCTGTTCCTCCAAGGCCTGAGTCTGCCGTGGCTGGCGCGGAAGCTGCGGGTGCCGTCACCAGACCCCGCAGCCGATGCCCTGGCCAGGGCCAACCTTCTCCACCAGGCCAGCACTGCGGGTCTGAAAGCGCTGGACGACTTGTCCGAAGACGACCCCTACGACGTCGACGAACAGCTGCGGGACCGGGTTCGCCGGCGAGACTTCGCGGCCTGGGAAGCCCTGGGCGGCAACGACGAGTCGCCCAGCTCGGTGTATGCCCGCCGTCGCCTGCTCATGATCGACGCCGAACGCGCCAAGGTGTTGGAGGTGCGATCCACCGGCGCGGTCGCCCACGAGGTCGTCAGCCAGGTGCTCACGATGCTCGACGTCGAAGAGACGACGTTGTCCTACAGCGAAGCCGAGCGAGAACGGATCGGCACCGCGGCTCCGACCATGCTCGAAGGAGACTGCGAACACCTGCGGCAAGTCGTGCCGTGCGTCGACCCGCAGACCCCCGGGCAGTGCGCGGGCTGTCTCGAGGAGGGCACCCAGCCCGTCCGGCTGCGCATGTGCGTGACGTGCGGCTACGTCGGCTGCTGCGACTCTTCTCCGGGCCTTCACGCAACACGCCACTTCCAGGCGACCGGCCACCCGGTGATGAGGTCGATCGAGCCCGGTGACGACTGGAGATGGTGCTACGTCGACGAGTTGCTCGGTTGACGGTCGCGTCGGCGTCGGACGCGGGTTGACTGCGGCCGATACTGTCGGCTTCGTCGTCACCAAGGGGGTTGCATGTCAGTCGTCCACGTCTCCAGCGAAGTCGCCGATGCGGTGGCCCAGGGCCGGCCGGTGCTCGCTCTCGAATCGACCATTTTCACCCACGGCCTTCCCCGGCCGCTGAACTCGCTCGTGGCCCTCGAAGCGGAGGAGACCCTGCGAGGGGCCGGTGTCGTACCCGCCACCGTCGGAGTCTGGCGCGGCACCCCGACCGTCGGCCTCACGACCGACCAGATCGAAGCCCTCGCCGCCGATGATCAGGTAACCAAGGTCAGCGTCCGCGACCTGCCCGTCGCGCTTGCCCTCGGGCTCAACGGGGGGTCGACGGTCGCCGCGACCGCCTTCCTCGCGCACCAGGCCGGCGTCCGGGTGTTTTCGACCGGCGGCCTCGGCGGTGTGCACCACGGGGCGAACGAGACGTACGACGAATCGGCCGACTTGTTCACGCTGGCGAGCGTGCCGATCGCAGTCGTCAGTGCCGGTGTGAAATCGATCCTCGACGTCGCGGCGACCCTCGAGCGGTTCGAGACGCTCAACATCCCTGTCCTGGGGTACGGCACGACCCGCTACCCCGGTTTCTACGTCACCGACTCGGGCTTCGAACTCGAATACGCCGTCGACGGCCCGGAGCAAGCGGCCGCCGTGATCCGCGCCCGGGACGCGCTCGGGGTCGGGTCTGCCGTACTCTTCGCCAACCCCGTACCCGCAGACCAGCAGCTACCGCCCGACGAACTGGGCGAGATCGTCGATCGGGCGTGGAAAGCCGCCGAGGCCGACGGTGTCACCGGGAAGGCGACCACGCCGTACCTCCTCGACGCGATCAGCCGTGACACCTCCGGCCGCAGCCTGGCCGTCAACGTCGCGGTGTACCGAGGCAATGTCGCTGTCGGGGCGGCGATCGCCCGGGCCCTGGCGGGGTAACCCACGATGCTGGTCGTCGTCGGTGACCTCGTCGAAGACATCGTGGTCTGGCTCGCCGAACCGCTTCGTCACGCGACCGATTCGGCGGTGGAGATTTTCCGTACCCGCGGCGGGAGCGCCGCCAATGTCGCCGCGTTCGCGGGGCCGATCTATCCGACCCGCTTCGTCGGCTGTGTCGGCACGGACGGCACCGGCCGGCTGCTCGCGGCCGAGCTGACCGCCCTGGGCGTCGACGTGCGGGTCCAGTACGCCGGCACCACCGGCGCGATCGTGATCCTGGTCGAACCCGACGGCGAGCGCACGATGCTGCCTCAGCGTGGCGCAGCACGGCTCCTGGCCGACGTTCCCGAGGAGTGGTTGAACGGGGTGAGCCTGCTCCACGTACCTGCGTACGGCTTCGACGGCGGCCCGCTCGCCACGACCGCGAGGGACCTCGTCGACCGGACTCGGGCCCGCGGCGGGCTCGTCAGCATCGACGCGTCGTCGGTCGGCGTCATCGAGGGGTACGGCATTGCCTCCTTCGTCGACCTGCTCGCCGACATCGCCCCCGACCTGCTGTTCGCCAATGAAGCCGAAGCGCTGGCTCTCGGGCTGACCGGCGGCTCACCGACCATGGCGCGACTGGCCTCGACGATCGTCGTGGTGAAACACGGCAGCGAGCCGACCGTGGTCTACGCGCCGGGGAGTGACCACCTCGTCGTCGCCGTGCCCCCAGTCACCGACGTCCGCGACCTGACCGGAGCCGGCGACGCGTTCGCTGCCGGGTTCCTCACCGCCTACCTGGCCGACCCGGATGTGGCAGAAGCCTGCGCTCGCGGGCACGCTTTGGCGGCTGCCGTACTCGCCAGTCCAGGGGCCAACCGGATCACTGAGGGTCCGGTGCCGAATCCCACTTCCCTCTGATCTCGGGCACGGTGGCGAACCCGTTCATCACCGCGCTGAGTCGCCTCGCCCGCTCCGACGCGTAGACGTCCTCCAGGAAGAGCCGGGCTCCGTCGGGCCCTGACAAGGGGACTCGCCAGTTCGGATACTCGTCGATCGTGCCCGGCTGATTCTGGGTCCTCCGGTCGCCGACGGCGTCGGTCAGCGCCACGCAGAGCACCTTCGACGGCGTCCAGGTGAGGAACCGGTGCAGCGCGAGCACGATGTCCTCGGTGTCACGGTCGTCGCGCGGTAGCGCCGCCCGGTCCTCCAGCATTCCGATCACGGCCGCCTGCTCGCGGGCGTCATGTTCGATCTCGGAATCCAACGACTCGGTCAGCAAACCCAACTGATAGCGAAGCCGTACGTGGTCGTGCGCCAGGTACCCGGCCGACGGCGGCAGATCGTGGGTCGTCACCGACGCCATGCAGTACTCGCGCCACGCCTCCGGCGGCAGCGGCCGACCTCCTGAGTCGTACTCGAACCATAGGATCGACGTCCCGAGAATTCCTCGCCTCCGAAGGTAATCCCGGACCCACGGCTCGACCGTACCCAGATCCTCCCCGACGACCAACGCGCCGGCACGATGAGCCTCCAACGCCAAGATGCCGACCAGCGCCTCGTGGTCGTACCGCACGTAGGCGCCCTGCTGCGGGCCATGACCGGCCGGGATCCACCACAGCCTGAACAACCCGATGATGTGATCGACCCGCACCCCACCGGAGTGACGAAGGATTCCGGCGACCATCGAGCGGAAGGGCGCGTACGACAGATCCGCCAATCGGTCGGGTCGCCACGGGGGCTGGCCCCAGTCCTGACCGGCCTGGTTGTAGGGATCGGGCGGCGCCCCCACCGTGACCCCGTCGGCGAACACGTTGCTCAGGGCCCACGTCTCGGCCCCGTCGGCGTTCACACCCACGGCCAAGTCGGACACGATCCCGATCGACATGCCCGAATCACGGGCAGCCTGCTGCGCCGACGAAAGCTGGGTGTCGGCGATCCACTGCAGCCACATGTAGAAACTGACGAGTTCCGCCTGCGCATTGGCGAACGCGGCCACCTCGGGCGATGCCGGCCGTCGCAGCGGTTCGGGCCACTGGCGCCAGGCCCTGCCGTACTTCTCACTGAGCGCGCACCACGTCGCGAAGTCACGCAACTGCCGGCCCTCGCGCCGCATGAAGTCCTCGAAGGCCATGTTGCGCGGTTGAGGGCGGCCGGCCCTGAAGATGATCTCGAGGGCTTCCCGCTTGGAATCCCAGGCGGCGTTGCGCTCGACCGCGTCCGACGTGCCGACCTCGTCGGTCAACTCGCGGCGCAGGGCCTTGATGGCCTTGCGGTCCTGGCCTTTCAGGCGGGCGAACTCGGGGATGGCCTCCGGCCTGATGTAGATCGGGTTGACGTACCGGCGACTGGAAGGGAGGTACGGCGAGGGCTCCAGGGGCGGGACCGGCTGGGCCGCATGCAGCGGGTTGATCAGCACGTACGAGGAGAACTGCTGGGTCGCCGACCAAATGGCCAACTCGCTCAGGTCCTGCAAGTCGCCGACGCACCACGACTCCCGGGACGCCACCGAGTAGAGCTGCGTCGCGTACCCCCAAATCCTCTTGTCCCGCATCTGGGGCGGGAAGCCGAGCCACACGGGCGTGACGACGACCGTGCTCTCGATCTCACCGCGACCGTCGACCCACAAGGTGAGCCGGTGGTAGCCCAACGGCATCTGCCCCGGCAATTCGAAGCTCGCCTCGCCCAGCCAGACCCCGTCCACCTCCCGGTCGGGGTTGTCGTTGCCGACCTGGCGGGCGTCGGCGAAGCCACCGTCCTCGAACTTCACGTAGACCCGCGCTCCGGCGCCGGAGGGGACGTGCACGTTCACCACGTACGGGCGGCCCTGCTCCATGACCACGCACGGCGGCAGGGCGCGTTGCCAGATTCTGCGGTGGTACGCCTCCACGGCACCCCGGGCCAGGTCGGGAGTGCTGGCATCGACGTCGAATGCCGTCAAGACCGCGATCACCGAGGCGTCGTCGACCTCGATGTGGCGACCTTTCCAGTCCCAGAAGTCGGTGCTGATGCCGTACAGCTGAGCGAGTTCCACCAACGACGGGTCCATCAGTGGCATGGGCGGCGGCTCCCTTTCGACGCTGTTCGCCGCCTCAGACTGTCAGCGTGGTGGACGTGATGCAACTACGGCGCCCGGTGTGCCCTGACGGGGCCGGCGAACCACCTGGGTGCGGGCTAACAGGTCGGGCAAGGTCTGGCGTTTCGGGTGCCAAATCGCCATGGACACACTGATTAACTGCACGATCAGCATCACGGTTCCGGTGCCGTTCGACAGGACGGTCCAGGCCAACGAGCGGGAGACCGTCGACGGCCAGCCGAGCTTCGCCTCGCCTTCACCGACGGGTACGACGGTGAGGCCGAGCATCCGCTGTCCGAACGTGCGCGAGGACACCCCGAGCAGGACGACGCCGTAGATGAACGTCGCCACGGCGGTCACGACCGTCAGCACGGTCAGTTGCGCGTTGAGCGCGTCGGAGGGCGGTGCTGCCCCTCCCGACGCTTGCAGGGCCGCGATCCAGGCCTCCATGGCCGCCGTCATCTCGGCGGCAGAGTCGGGGAATCCGATGGTCCACACGATCGCGGCGAGGAACGAGACCAGGATCCGATCGATCACGCTGGCCACGACGCGTCGCCCGAACGAGGCGAGGGGTACGCCGTCGGGGGTCGCCGGTCCGGCCGTCAGATTCTGACCACCGACCTGGGGGGCGGGTGGAGGTGCGGGTGGGTTGACGGACGGGGCGTGGTCAATCCGCCGGTAGACGGACGAACCACGAGTCGCACCCGAAGAGGGCGGCCCCTGGTTTCTGACGCTCGGCCGTACGGGCGGCGCGGGAAAACGCACCTGATCGCTCCACGCTGTCCCGTCCCAGTACCTCTCGAGGGCGGCATTGGCCGGATCCCGGTACCATCCATGCGGGGGGATTGCCCTACCGGAGGTCTGAAAAGGATCTGCTGGAACACTCACCCCACCAGTCTGCCCGACAGTGGGCAGAGCTCCCCCCACGGTTCGAAGGCTCGAGTTGGACAAGATCGGTCGCTACCGATTGACACAGCGCATCGGCGCTGGGTCCTTCGCCACGGTCTGGAAGGGCCACGACGACGACCTGGACGTCGACGTCGCGGTCAAGATCCTCGCCGACAACTGGGCCGACAACGACGACGTGCGCGGCCGCTTCCTGGCCGAGGCCCGGCTGTTGCGCCGGATCTCCGACGAACGGATCGTGCGGGTGTACGACATCGGCACCCTGCCCGACGGCCGGCCGTACTTCGTCATGGACTACGCCAACGGTGGCTCGTTGGAGCAGTTGCGCAAGCACCCCGCGGAGGCGGGCCGGGTGCTGAGGTTGTGCGCCGAGGCAGCTCGCGCCCTGGAGGTGTTGCATCGCCACCGGATCATCCATCGCGACGTGACGCCCGGCAACATCCTCGTCGACCACTCCGAAACCCAAGGCCTGCGGGTGCTGCTCGCCGATCTCGGGGTGGCCAAGAACATGGTCGACCGGGCCGGTGCCACGATGACCGCCGGTACGCCTGCGTACATGGCGCTGGAGCAGGCGACCGGCGGCCAACTCGACGCCCGGGCCGACGTGTACTCGCTGGCAGCGGTGACGTACGCCCTGTTGAGCGGCAAACCGCCCTTCCCGGTCAAGACGCTCGGCGACCTGCTCTCTCGCAACCCGTCCATCGATCCCGCCCCCATCGCCGACCGGATCGGGGCTCCGCCCGCCCTGGACGCCCTGCTGGTCGCCGCCCTGTCGCCCGATCCGGCGAGGCGACCGCAGTCGGCGGAGGTCATGGCGGCAGCCCTGGACCAGATCGCCTCGGTGATGCCGGGGGGCGACACGTACGCGCCCAGGCCCTTGCCGCTGGCCGACACCTCGTCGATCCTCCGGCCGACCCCGCCGATGCCGTACCAGAGCCCGGAAAGTTTCATTTCAGGGTTGAACATGAGCCCGTCGGCCCCCGGGTCGGGCGGGTCGCTTCCGCCGCTGACCTATCCAGGCGGGTACGACTCGAGCTCGCGCGCCCAGGTGCTCGAGACCCCGGCGAGTGTGCTGGCGTCGTACATCCCCGAAGCCAAGTACGCACCGGCGGTCGTGAAGGAACGGCATTCCGCGTTGTTCTACGTCTGGGTGTCGCTGACCGGCATCGCGTTGTTCTTCCTGGCGTTGCTCATCACGATGTGGCTCATGAATCGCTGACCATCCCGAGCGGGATCGACGGCCCGGCCACCCGCGTAGGCTGGCGGCCATGACCACGACTCCGAAGACACTGACGGCACCTGGCTCTCAGACCGTCGTCGACGAGCGCACCGACTATCGGCTCGACGACGGCGACCACGAACGATTCGCCCACTACGTGCCGAAGCGCGTGCTCACCGAAGCGATGGTCATGGGAACGCCGGTTGTCGCCCTGTGCGGCAAGGTCTGGGTACCCAGCCGCAATCCCGACCGCTACCCCGTCTGCCCCGAATGCAAGGAGATCTGGGAAGCCCACCCCGACGGTCCCGGCGGCGACGACCCCGACGCCTGACCGGGCTGCCCGTGTGCGCTCGCGCGAGGGACTGGGACGCGTGGCTGTTGCTGAGTTCGTTCGCGGCGTTGGATTTCTCTTGCGAGGATTCGGATTGTGGGCAGATCTCGGCACTCCTGCGGCGATGGCCGGAGCGTCGTTCACCTCGGGCCGCTAGCATCCGGCCATAGGTCCCGAAGGAAGGTACGCCATGTCTCGCACCCTGGTGTTGATGCGCCACGCGAAGAGTTCCTGGGACATCGATACGACCGACGACCGACGTGAGCTCTCGCCTCGTGGCACGCGGGATGCCCGGAAAGCCGGACAGGAACTCGCCGCCGCCGAGATTCGCCCCGACCTCGCCGTCATCTCGCCGACCGCCCGTACCCGGCTCACGTGGCAGGGCGTGGCCGAATCGTTCGGCACAGTTCCAAGCGAAGAGCTGGCTACCTTGTACGGCCACGACCCCGAGGAGATCGTGGCGCGCCTGCGTGACCTGCCGGCTGACGCCCAGACCGTGATCGCCGTCGGTCACGCGCCGACGACCGCCGAGGTCGTCGAGTTGGTCGCCCGGCGTGAGCCCACGAGAGCCTGGTACGGCATCGACGAGAAGTTCCCGACGGCCGCATACGCGGTGATCGATCTCGACGGCGAGTGGACCGATCTGGGCCACACACCGGGCCGGCTCGTCTACTTCGTCATCCCACGCGGCTGAGGCTGGCGGATGGCCAAGCTCGCGATGGTCGACGTCGACGGAACCTTGAGGCACGTCGACGACTGGAAAGCTCACGCCGTCGAGTTCGTCGACTACCTGGGGTCGTCCGGATACACCGTCGCCCTGTGTTCTGGCCGGCACCCCGATGCGCTGCGTCAGGTAGCCGCCGAACTGCCAGCCGTGTCGTACATCTCGGCAGCAGGCGGATCGATGGTGCGTCGCCTCGAAGGCGGGGCCTGGCTCTCCGTCGCCGACCGGTTCCTGGACTCCGACCTCGTCACCTCGGTGGCCAACGAAAGCCGACGACTCGGCCTCGAGCTGTGGGCCTACACGCCGACCTCCTGGATCGTGACCACGATCAGCCAGGCCGTGCAGAATGACGTCGACATGACCGGAGCCCGCCCGCAGTTGGGCGAGATCGAAGGCCTCACCGACGTCATCAAGCTGGAGACGCTCCCCCGCACCGCCGCGCATCGCGCCTTTCTCGAGACGATGGCAGCCAACCCCGACGTGCGGGTGGTGGAGTCGTACCCCGGCTACGACGACATCGTCCCCGCCGGTTCCGCCGAGACCAAAGGTGGCGACTTCCTGATCGCTGATCTCGGCCTCACCTGGGGCGATGTCGTCGCGGTCGGCGACGGTCAGAACGACCTCGGCATGCTCGGCAAGGCGGGTACGGCGTTCCTGCTGAGGCCCCTGACGACGGCTCAGCTCACCCCCGCCCAGAACGGCCAGTCCCGTCACGAGGTCTCCGACCTCGGAGAAGTGCTCCACACCCTGCGTACGGCTCAGCTATCGGTTGAGGGAAACGCTTCCTGAGGCGGGCCCGCCGCTCGTTACCCGATCTCGAATCCCGCGTAGCCCGTCGGCTGACGATCGGTGACGTCGACCGCGGACACGAAGGTGAACCCAGGGCTCGACAACCACGTCAGCACGGTGGACACGGCGGATCGTTCGCCCTCCAGCCAGGCTTCGACCGTGCCGTCGGGCCGGTTGCAGACCCAACCCGTCACGCCGTACGACCGCGCCTCATGCCGGGTACGGAACCTGAATCCGACCCCCTGCACGTTACCGTGGACGATCGCCGAAACCGCGCGGATCAACGTCAGTACCGGTAGAGCTCCGGTTTGTACGGCCCGGCCACGGGCACGCCGAGGTAGGCGGCCTGGGCCTCGGTCAGCGTTGTCAACCCCACGCCGAGCGCATCGAGGTGCAGCCGCGCGACCTCCTCGTCGAGGTGCTTCGGCAGCGTGTAGACCCCGACGGGGTACTCCTCGGGCTTGGTGAACAGTTCGATCTGGGCCAGGACCTGGTTGGTGAACGAGTTCGACATCACGAACGACGGATGCCCAGTGGCATTCCCCAGGTTGAGCAGCCGGCCTTCGGACAGGATGATCACCGCATGGCCGTCGGGGAACACCCACTGGTCGACCTGAGGCTTGATCCGGACCCGCCGAACGCCCGGCCACGACTCCAACCCCGCCATGTCGATCTCGTTGTCGAAGTGGCCGATGTTGCCGACGATCGCGTTGTGCTTGAGCTGGTTCATCTGGTCGGCCGTGACGACGCCGAGGCAGCCGGTCGCCGTGACGACCAGGTCGGCGATCGAGATCACGTCGTCGAGCCGAGCTACCTGGTAACCGTCCATCGCCGCCTGGAGAGCGCAGATCGGATCGATCTCGGTCACGATCACCCGCGCGCCTTGACCCCGCAACGAATCCGCACAGCCCTTGCCGACATCGCCGTACCCGCACACCACCGCGACCTTGCCGCCGATCAGCACGTCGGTCGCCCGATTGATCCCGTCGACCAACGAGTGGCGGCAGCCGTACTTGTTGTCGAACTTGCTCTTGGTGACCGAGTCGTTGACGTTGATCGCGGGGAAGAGCAACGAGCCCTCCTTGGCCATCTCGTACAGCCGGTGCACGCCGGTCGTCGTCTCCTCGGTCACCCCACCGATCGACGCGGCCAGCGCCTCGAAGTCGACGGATGCGTCAGCGAGTACGGCCGACAGTTCCGCCAGGACGACCCGCCACTCCCCCGACGCGTCGGGTGCCGGTGCGGGTACGGCCCCGGCCCGCGCGTATTCGAGCCCCTTGTGCACGAACAAGGTCGCATCGCCACCGTCGTCGAGGATCATGTTCGGCTGCTCGGTTCCCCAGTCGAGGATCTGCCGGGTGCACCACCAGTACTCCTCCAGCGTCTCGCCCTTCCACGCGAAGACCGGCACACCGGCCGGGTCGTCGACCGTGCCGTGACGACCGACCACGACGGCCGCGGCCGCCTGATCCTGGGTGGAGAAAATGTTGCACGACGCCCAGCGCACCCGAGCTCCGAGTTCGACCAGGGTCTCGATCAACACGGCGGTCTGGATCGTCATGTGCAGCGAGCCGGCGATCCTGGCACCCCGCAGGGGCTGGGTTGCGCCGTACCTCTCGCGCATCGCCATGAGCCCGGGCATCTCGTGCTCGGCCAGTTCGATCTCTCGCCGGCCGGCGTCGGCCAGGGCCAGGTCGGCGACCTTGTAGTCCAAGGAGGTCGCGGTCTGAGAAGGACGATCCAGCAGGTCGGTCATGGGCGAATTCTATCGGTGCGGTCCGACGGCCTCGACCATGTGCGGCACCGGGGTACGGCTCACCCCACCGGCGTCGTCACCGCCAGTCGGGCCAACGACTCCCAGTGAGCGCTCGCCGACCTCGGCACGACGACCCATTGCTTCATGGCACGCCCCGCCATCGGCTCGAACAAGTGCGCCCCGGGCAGGTCCAACGCCGAGGCGATCGCCGGGCCGGACAGTTTGAACACGAGGTCGTCGCCGTACGCCCCCATGAACACCTTGCCGCTGACGTGTTTGGCGCACGGCATGCCGAACATCTTGCCCTCGACGACCGGGTATTCGCCGGCCAGGTCGTCGATGATCGCGGCAAGGTCGGCTCGCGCCTGGGCAGAGTGTCCGTCGACCGGTGGCATGCCCTCAGCCTCTCGTCGCCGCGATGTGAGCGAGCGCCAGGTCGTACCCGCCGAGGCCGAGCCCGACGATCACCCCGGTGACGTACGGCGACACCACCGAGTGACGGCGAAACTCCTCGCGCGCGTGGACGTTGGAGATGTGGACCTCGATGACCTCGGGGACTTGCACGACCGCGTCTGCGATCGCGATCGAGTAGTGGGTCCAGCCAGCCGGGTTGACGACGACCGGGATCGCGGCTTCGGCCGCCTCGTGGAGCCAGCCGATCATCTCGTGCTCCGCGTCGGTCTGCCGTACCTCCACCTCGAGACCGAGGCCTCCCCCCGTACCCACCAGATGGTCGGCCAGTTCGGCATAGGTGACGTGGCCGTAGACGTCCGGCTCACGCTTGCCCAACTGGCCGAGGTTCGGGCCGTTCAAGACGAGGACGCGCTGCATGGCGTCATCCTGTCACCGCCACGGCGCCGCTGTCTGCGACCCACCCGACCGTGTCGGCGTCACCTCGCCGTCAGGACGTTTCGAGACCCAGCCGCAGGTAGGCAGCACCGAACAATCCCTGTTGCAGCAGGCTCGCGTACCGCTCGACCTCGCCGCCCTGGTGGTGGCTGATCCGCGCGACCCGCACGTCGTGACGCTCGCTGAGGGCGACGAGACTGTGTTCGGTCCGAGCGACTACCGGATCGGCCGAGTCGTCGTCGAGCACCACCAGCGTCGTGCACCGGCTCGACGTGGGATCGTCGAACGGATCGGCGAACGGATCTCGCCGCTTGGCCGATTCGATGACGCTCACCAGATCGCCGGCGTCGGCGGCGAGGGCAGGCCGGCCCGATGCCTGCCTGAATGCCTCCGCGACCCGGCGCGACGCGCGGGCGGCCAGCACCGAGCCGCCCCAGACCAACGGCAGTTCGTCGGCCAACGTCACAGCGAGGTCCTTCGCTGGATTCGTGGCCAGCGACTCGTGAGGGGAACACGCTTCGGCTACGGCATCCATGGCGTCGGCGACACGCGACACGTGCACTTCGGGGGCCAGGCCGATGCGGTTGAGCCCGTTGAGCATCACGATCGCTGCTGCCGTCACGTCGGCGGTCTTCATCGGCAGGATCGAGGTGGTACGGCCGGCCGCTTGCTCTGCGACGGGCGAATCCTGGGGACAGGCGACCACGACCCTGGCTCCGCGCCTGGCCGCTTCGGCGATCGTGGCACTCACGTCGGCGTCGAACGTCTGATCGGTCAGCACGATGACCAGGTCCAACGCTCCGACCCACCCGGGCAGCGCATGCACCGGCCAGGCGACGAACGGCACGGGGCAGGTCGGCTCGATGACCGCTCGGATCAACCGTGACTCGGGTCCGGAGGCGATGATCGCCCGGGGCCGGTAACGCCCACCCAGATCGTCGAGGCTGGACAGGTCCGCCTGACCGTCCTCGATTCGCAACCGTGCCCCGGCCTGGGCCATATGCCTGAGCAGGGAGTCGATGTCGGCCAATGCGGCGGGATCTTCGAGTCGCGAGTCGTCGAACTCAGGCATGACCGGTCACTCCGCTTCGGCGCCCGGGGATGCGGCGTCGTCCGGGGTCACGTGGCCGGGGCTGCGCGCTTCGTCGACCAGCAGGATCGGGATCGAGTCGCGGATCGGGTACGCCAGGCCGCAGTCGGGGCCTGCACACACCAGTTCGGACGCCTCGTAGTCGACGACCAACGCCGAGCGGCAGTTCGGGCAGGCCAGGATCTGCAGCAAGGCCTGGTTGAGTTCGGTCATGACGCCTCCGCTCCGCGAACCAGAGCGAGCGTCTCGTCTCGCAGATTCGCCATCGTGATGTGGTCCTTGGCTTCGACGTTGAGTCGGAGCAGCGGCTCGGTGTTGCTCGATCGCAGCGAGATCCACCAGTCGTCGGCGTGGACCGCCAGACCGTCGGTCCAATCGATCCGTCCCCGGCCTTCGAACGCGTTCGCGACCTTCTTCATCGTCGCCTGGGCATCGTCGACGGTGGAGTTGATCTCTCCCGAACCGACGTATCGGTCGTACGACTCCACCAGTTCGCTCAGCGGCCGGCTGCTGTGGCCCAGTTGCGCCAGCACGTGCAGGCCGGCCAGCATCCCCGTGTCGGCACCCCAGAAGTCCCTGAAGTAATAGTGCGCCGAGTGCTCTCCGCCGAAGATCGCGTCGTGGCCAGCCATGAGCGCCTTCACGTACGTGTGGCCCACCTTCGAACTGACCAGCGTGCCGCCGTACTCCTCGACGACCTCGGCGACCGCACGTGACGTGATCGAGTTGACCACGATCGTCGCGCCGGGCTCGCGGGTGAGTTCGGCCGCGGCGATCAGGGCGGTCACGATCGACGGCGACACGACCTCGCCTCGCTCGTCGATGACGAAACAGCGGTCGGCGTCACCGTCGAAGACCAGGGCGAGGTCGGCGGAGTGCTCGATCACAGCTCGCCGCGCGTCGACCAGATTCTGCGGCTCGAGCGGATTCGGCTGGTGGTTGGGGAACGTGCCGTCGAGGTCGAGGTACAGGCCGATCAGGTCGACGTCCAGGGTGCCGAGCACGCTGGGCGCGGTGTGTCCGGCCATCCCGTTTCCGGCGTCCACCACGACCCGCAAGTGACGAATCCCGTCGAGGTCCACGAGCGACTGGAGGTACGCGGCGTACTCGGTCAGCAGGTCGCGCTGCGTCACGGTCCCGGGTACGGCTGCAGGCGCCGGCAGGCCGAGGGTGTCGTACGCCGTGGCCGCCCGCGCGATCTCGCGCAAGAAGTCGCTGGTCACGGGTTGGGCGGCGGGCTTGCAGAACTTGATGCCGTTGTACGCCGCGGGGTTGTGGCTGGCCGTGAACTGCACCCCCCACTCGTCGAGGCGCCCCGACGCGAACCACAGCTGATCGGTCGAAGCAAGGCCGATGTCGATGACGGATGCCCCTGCTGCGGTCGCGCCATCGGCGAAGGCTGCGCTCATCGCGGGCCCACTCGTGCGCATGTCGCGTCCCATGACGAACGAATGCCCGGCGAGCCCGGCGAGGTCTACGAACGCGACGCCCAGAGCTCGGGCCCCGGCCGTGTCCCACTCGACGTCGGGGCCGGTGACGACCCCTCGAATGTCGTTGGCTTTGAAAATGTGCGGCGTCAACATGTCCGGGCCAGCCTAGCGAGCCGACCGTCGGGATGCCCCATGCGTGGCTTCCCGCGGGCTACGAGCGCGGATCCGCGTCGGTGAGCAAGGTCAGGTGCCGGCGGCGGGCGACCTGCACGACGGACGGCGGCAGCTGGGCATCGGGCCGGGTGAGGCCGGCTGCTTCGCGGACGGCGTCGGCGAGCGCCAGCAGATCGTCGGCGGAATGGGTCGGCTCGTCGGCGTCCAGTGGCAGGCGGATGACCTCCCAGCCCCGTGGAGCGGACAGTCCTTGGGAGTGCGACGCGCACAGGTCGTAGGTGCCGGGTTCCGAGCGGAGAGCGAGCGGGCCCACGACCGCGACAGAGTCGGCGTAGATGTAGGTCAGCGTCGCGACGGAAGCCGCCGCACAGCCGGTTCTGGAGCAACGCCTTCTCACCCGGCAGAGGCTATCCGGCTGCGTCCCCCGCGCCGGGGATTGTGCCCCGTGTCGGTGCCGGCTGATGCGCGCGTTTAGAGTGACCGGGTGTCCAGCCGCCGAGACCGTCATCAGCGAGGAATGCTGGGGCCCTTGGCCCCGGTCAACACGGTCGCCGGCCGTGCCTTGCGGCGCTCTCGGCCGGTCGGCCGAGGCGAGTTCTTTCTCCGCTGCGTCACCGAGTCACTCGCCCAGATCGCCGATCATGCGCCGCACGCGCTGATCGGGGTGGACATCGGGGTGGAAGACGTCCCCGACACGACCGGCGCCTGGTCCCATCGGGTGCCGCTCGCAGCGGCGCAGGACGCGACCCCCGACACGCTCGCCAGGATCGTCGTGTTCCGGCGGCCGATCGAGCACCGCGCGTCCAACCGCCGTCAACTCAGGTCGTTGGTCCACCGGACCCTGGTCGAGCAGGTCGCCGCGCTGACCGGCATTCCGGTCACCACCTTGGATCCTGAAGGGGACGACGAAGACTAGGCAGGGGCCAACCGCGGGTCGAGAGTCGGGCTGACGGTCGATTCGGCGATGCCTCCGGGCCCCAGGGCGACGACACCGATGCCCTTGACTTGGTCGACCTGGGTCACGATCATCGCGATCCGCAGGTCAGAGCTTGACGTGGCCAGCTCGGCCGACCTGCCGGTCGTGACCGGAACCTGGATCGTCGTGTGGGGGGCCACGAGGGTGGGCGTCGCCGTACCCTCGTCGACCGCGATCGTGACCGATGCCTCGGACTCGCCCGGGTTCGTGAGAACCAGCGCAGAGTTGGGGACGAGCGGAACCACCGAGCGGCCGGCGAACGCCGGGCGGGCCGGGGAGAAGGCCACGTCCCCGTCGGTCGACGTGGCACGGACGGCGGCACTCACCGGTTGGCTCGACGTCAGCTTCAGTCCGGAAACGTCGCCGCGCAGGGCGCTGTCGATCCGCACCGAGGTGGTGCTCTCGGCGTTGACGTCGACGGACTCGGCGCCGGCCGGTGCGAAGGCACCCTGCGCCGTCAGCGCTACGACGCTGACCGTGGCCCGACGTGGGCCCGGGTTGTTCACGATCAACGTTCGCTCGCCTTCGCCGGCCGGGACGCCCGCGATCACGACCGTCGGGGCCGCGGGTGCGGCCGTGCCGACCCAGTCAGCGCCACCCGCGCCTTCGACGCGGGCGACCGTGCGAACCCGGCCGGTCGACGCCCGTACGACCGCTGTGACGGGTTCTGCCGCCTGCACGAGGGGCTCGAGCGCCAAGGTCCGGGTGCTGTTCCCGAGCACGACCAGACCTCGGGCGCCGGCGGCCTGGACACGTCCGGAGGCGTCGAACAGCGAGACGTCCACGATCGCCTGGGCGGGATCGGGGTTGGCGATCAGCAGGAACGCCCGGTGGGTGGCATCCGAGGTCAAACCCACGAGGGTCTGTTCGACGGCGGGCGCGTCGCAGCCCGTGGCCCACAGTCCCTTGAGCGGACCGGCGGCCGCCCCTCCCACGCTCAGCGCAGCGAGACTCTGGTCGCCGGTGACGACGTACGGCTGCGCCCCACCCGTGAGCCCGTCCAGAGTGACGGTCACGGTGGACGCCGACCCGAGCACGCGGGCCGTGCTGCCGGACGTCGCGCGAACTCGCGTCGCCACCAGAGCCGGCTCGTGCGACGGACACACGACGGTGGCCGAACCCGTGACGGCGACGGGTACGGCGTGAACGGTCGACGAGCCGATCCACGACAAACCGGTCGCCACCAATCCGCAGATCAACAACGCCGCGACGGCCCACGAGAGTCGAAGCTTCATGCCTGGCCTCCCACGGATCGACGCGCCGCCACCGGTTCGAGGTCGTCGGATTCACGCCTGAGCGGAGGCGTGGCGGCCAAACCGAGGGCAAGCAGGGCCACGAGTTGGCCCAAAGCGAGCCACCCGGACCACCGGTCGGGCTTCAGTTCGACGGAGACGTCACCGGAGGCGCCGTCGAGGGCGAACGCGGGCCGCCAGTCGTCAGACGTCGTGGACGTCAACAGCCGTCCACCCACGCTCACCTGCCACCGTGGATCCGCGGGTGCGGAGATGACCAGATTGCCCCTCTGCCCAGGCGACACCGTCGTCACCGGGGTCCTCGTGGCGCCGTCGACGACCATGGCCAGCCCGGGCTTGCCGACGACCGAGAACAGGGCGACGCCGTTCTCTTCGCCGCCTCGCGTGATGCCCGGAGACGCGGCGAGCGCCGCGCTGACATCGGGCGTCACCCCTCTGACCTGGACATTCGCGATGCCCAATTCGGCGAGGGTGGAAGCCGTACTGTCGCCCTGCCGCGCCGCCGCTACCTGGGCCACGACCGACTCGGCCCGGCTTCGCGCCTCGGCGCCGATCAGCCCTGATTCGGCGTCGGCCCAGGTCAGGCCGGGAGTCTCGTGGACGAACCAAGCCGGCCGATCGGATCGCACGTCGATGACGAGGGTGCGGGCTCGCTGGGCGCTCGCCTCGGCATCGAGCACGTAGGCCGGTAGGCCCGAATCGCTCCCCCGGTGCAGGGGCGCGCCGAGTCCGCCGACGACCCACCAGCCCGCCGATCCGAGCACCGCGACGAGCCCGAGAATCGACGTCACCAGGAGGACCCCCTGTCCGGCCCCGAAGCTCTCGCCTGAGAGGAGAACACGTGACCGGTCGAGGGCGAGGGCGACCGCCGTCACCAGAGCAGCGAACGCGGTCACCAGCCACATCGTGACCTCGGGCCGGACGATCCCTCCGCTGGTCGACACGAGCAGTCGGCTGGTGGCCACCGCGAGGCACAGCAGCGCCAGCGCGCCAGCCCACCAGGGCCAGACGTGCTGGCTGAGTGCCAGGGCCAGGGCCGCAGCCAGGACCAGCAAGCCGACGACCGCGGCGCTCACCCACAACGGGGGCAGCGCGGCTCCGGCCGAGCGACCGAGAAAGAGCTGCCAAGCGGGTACGACGCTCGTGTCACCGAGGAGCGGCGCGGGTCCGGTCAGCAACCGCCCAGGATGTCGGGCCAGGCCCGGGATCCAGGGGCTGAGCAGCGCCAACACCACGACCGCGGCGCCTACCGCCCTGAGGAGACCGCCTCGCCGTACGCCCGTCACGATCAGCGCAACCGTGCCGAAGAGGTAGGCCAGCGGGGCGATCGCTGTCAGCACCACCAGCGTCAGGGCCGCCGCAGCCGGCGATTGCAGGCGTTCGGTCCGGCTGCCGTCGCGGCGCCAGGATCGAAGCGCGACGCCGAACGCCGGCAGGAAGGCCGCCCAGACGAGGAGCCAGACCTGCCCCCGGGCCAGACCTCCGACGAGCGTGGGGAGGAAGGCGTACCCGAGCGCCGACAGCCACCGCACCCGAGGGTTCAGGACGAGCGGCCGGAGGAACCAGGCAGCGACGGTGGCGAGCACCGGGACGCACAGGAACAGGCCGAGGACCACCGCCCACGTGGGAACGATCGCCGGAATCGAGACCAGGGCGGCCAACCCCACCCACGGAGGCGATGCGACGTCTGACCCTGCGGGGCGAAGCAGATAGTCGGAGAAGGCGGCCGTGAGCGACCGCGGGGCGGGTAGAAGTCCGCTGCTGGTGACCTGGCCGGCCGCGAGCAGGGCCCGCCCCGCGACCACCAGCGCAACGAGACTCACCACGCCGACGACGATCGGGATGATCGCCGGCCCTCGGGCTCCACCGGCTCCGGCGAAGTCGTCGCCGGTCAGTTCGTCGAGCGAGGGATCATCGCCCGTAGTGAGGTCTCGGAGCCGTTCTCGCACGGCGCGGACCACGGTGTCAGCCCCGTACGACCAGCTGGCCAGCGGATGCGGCCGGAGCCGTACCACCCGGTCGCGCGCCTTCTTCTCGGGTGACAAGAGCCGTACCTGGTCCCGCAGTGACCGGGTGCCGGCACCTCCGCGGATCAGGTCACCGACCGCGCCGACTTCCTCGCGGGCGGCGTCCGCCCGCTTGCCCAGCAGGAAGCCGAGGGCTCGCAGGAGGCCACCGAAGACCAGCCGGAGCCACACCAGAGGTGTCGTCGCCGGGGATGCATGGGCCAGCACGAGGCGCATCCCGAGGAATCGGTCGTACCCGTTGTCCGTCCGACCCGCCCGCGCAGCGTGAGTGTCGGCTCTGAGACCGCGCCTCGTCGCCTGCCGGTGCACGATCCGCGCCTCGGGGCAGGTGACGACGATGGCGCCCGACAGGTTCGCCCGCCAGCCGAGGTCGACGCCGTCGCGATGCATCGGCAGGGCTTCCGACAGCCCTCCGAGCACGTCGAGGCGTGTGCGCCGGATCAACAGGCCGCAGGTCGAGGCGCCCAGCACCGGTGCCGAGTCGTGCTGACCTTGGCCGATCTCTCCGGGCTCCAGATCGGTTTCGGTTCGACCCGTGTGCGACACCGTGACCCCGAGTTCGGAGATCTCCGGGGCGTGGTGGCGGCGCGCGGGGCGCAGCAGCATCGGGGCGATGAGGTCGGCGTGTGCCGACCGTACGGTCTGCTGCAGCAGGCGTTTGAGGGTGTCTGGTCGCAGCACGATGTCGTCGTGGAGCAACCAGACCCACTCGGCTTCTTCTGCTTCGGCCAGCGCGGCGTTCACGGCCTGGGCGAACGACCAGTCGGCTTGGCCGTCGACCACCCGGTCGACCCGTCCCTGGTCGACGGCCGCGGCCAGGAGGGCGGGAGTCGTGTCGGTCGACCCGGTGTCCACGAGCACGAGCGTGCCCGGCTTGACCGACATCGCCGCGAGCGACGTGAGAGCTTCGCCCACCCAGTCCGCGCCATTGTGGGTGACCATCACGGCCGTCACCGTGGCGCCGGACGGGGTCTCCGGCTCGGCGACAAGGTCCGATTCAGCCCAGGTCCACAGGTCAGGGTTGCGCGTCTCGATCATGGCCGGGTCAGCCTACACACCGCGGTCCGGACGCTCCCGCTCGCGAATATGTGCGTTCCTAGACGGCGCGCTTTTTCAGGCGCCGGCGTTCGCGCTCGCTGAGCCCGCCCCAGATGCCGAACCGCTCGTCGTTCGCCAGCGCGTATTCGAGGCATTCGGCCCGTACGTCGCACGAGCGGCACACCTTCTTGGCCTCGCGAGTCGACCCACCCTTCTCGGGGAAGAAGGCCTCCGGGTCAGTTTGGGCGCACAACGCGCGCTCTTGCCATCCCAAGACACCTTCGTCGGCTTCGTTGCCGACGATACGGATGTCGTCCATCGTGCCTCCCGACCCAACGCTCCCGCCGCCCACGGGAACTACATGGATGGAATTACACGCTTGTTATGTCACCCTGTCAACCGGAGATCCCATTCCAACGGCGTGTCGCTTCGTGGAGCGACAAGGGATTTCGCGATCAGCACTAGGATGGCTGGCTCCGTCGAACCGCCAGGCACCGATCAGGGCGCCGGATCCCAGGAGGGTGGGCCCGATCGTCGGACCGGTGGTCCGTCGTACCCCTCAGGGAGGAAGATCCTCGGCCCGGCACTCGGTTCGGCAGCGGGGCGGGCAGCCTCGGGTACGGCGTCGGCCGCCGGACCGGCTTCGAGGGCCGGGGGTACGGCAGTCGATTCGTCGGCTTGCCAGCCCGAGCGAGCGGACCCGAAGGCGGTCGCTGCCGTACCGGCCGCGGCATCGCCCGCGCGTCGCCAGACGACTCCCTGCGCCTGGTCTAGTTGCCACACCGGCTCCCGACCAGGATCGACCGGCGGCGCGGGGCTGACCTGACCGGAACTTTCCGGAGCGGGCGCCGACGCCTCGGTGACCGAGGCGGCCGAGAAGGCGAGGCGTGCGACCCACGCCATCGCGGCGGTCAACACCACGACTCCGACGCCGCCGAGCGACTCGACGATCCGGGCCGACAGCGAGCCGCCCGGATCGGCAAGAGCCCCCACGAACATCACGACGTTGGCGAGCGTGGCGATCGACAGCAACGCGGTGGCCGTCCCGGCGATCGCCCGCGCGTGATGGGTTCGGGGCTGGAGGAGCACGCACGCCAGGGTGGTCGCGGTCAGAATCGAAGCCTCGACGAGCCCGAACAGCGACGAGACGCCTCTCAGCGCACGCGTCAGGCTCTCGGTGCCGAGCGCGTCGGCGAGCCGGACCACGCTGCCGATGCTGGCGGCGACCGCCACCAGGATCGCCACCACGGCCAGCGGCTCTCGGATCCGCCACACCCTGTCGATCACGGTCGCCTCCTCAGGCGTACTGGGTGCCGGCCGTGGTTCGCACCAACTCGACCAACTGCTTGATGCGTTCGGAACTTCCCATCGGGCAGACCAGAGTGATCTCGCCCGCCGACACGACGACGGTGTCGGTCAGCCCGACGATCGCGACGATGCTGCCGTCGGCTCCTCGGTTGACGACGAGGTTGCCCGTGCTGTCGTACACGACTGCCTGCCCGTCGACCGCGTTGCCGTCGCGCTGCGGCAGATGTTCGGCCAGCGCCGCGAAGCTGCCCACGTCGTACCACTCGATCGGCAGCCGTACGGCGATCACGTGCGCACTGCCCTGGCCCCTCGACACTGGCTCCATGACCGCGAAGTCGACGCTGTTCTTCGGCAGGGTCGGGTAGATCTCGCCGATGCGATCGGGGTGTTCGGCCAGGTCGGTGACGCCGGTCCAGGTGTCGGGAACCAGGGTCTCGAGCTGGTCGAGCAGGGTCTGTGCCCGCCACACGAACATGCCGGAGTTCCACCAGTACTCTCCCGAGTCCACATAGGCCTGCGCGGTCGGCGCGTCGGGCTTCTCCCGGAATTCGCGCACGTCGACGGTGTTCGGCAGGCCGGGTACGGGGTGGCCGACATGCAGGTAACCGAACCCCGTCTGCGGCGCAGTCGGCACGACGCCGAACGTGACCAAAGCCGACGGGTCGGACTCGGCGGCTCTGTACGCCTCGTCCAGGGCCTCCGCGAACGCGTGCAGCGGCCTGATGATGTGGTCGGCCGTCAAGGTCGCCACGACCGCCTCGGGGTCGCGACGCGCGATCACCGCGGCCGGCCAGGCGACGGCATTCAGCGAATCGCGGCCGACGGGTTCACCGAGGAGGTTGGCGGCCGGCAACTCGGGGAGCTCGGATGCGACGACGTCGAGGTACGAGGCGCCGGCGCACACGTAGATGTGCTCGTCGGGCACGAGGTTCTTGACCCGTTCGTACGAGATCCGTAACAGCGACTTGCCGTCGACGAGCTTGAGCAGCTGTTTCGGCATGCCGTTGCGCGACAGCGGCCACAACCTCGTGCCCGCGCCGCCGGCCATGATCACCACGTAGCGCATGGCCGGAGCCTATTCGCCCGCGCGGTTCCGCGACCGGCTGACCCGCCGCGAGATGATGAGCCGGTGACCGTGATCTCCGACGCACTGTTTCGCCGCGTACGACGTGACGGCGCCCGGCCGTTCCTCACCTACTACGACCTGCGCACGGGTGCCCGTACGGAGTTGTCGGGCGTCACCTTCGCCAACTGGGTCGACAAGACCTGCCATCTGTACGCCGAGCTTGGCGTCGAACCCGGCGACGTCGTCGCGTTGCCGATCGCCCTGACCGATCCGGGGCATTGGGTCACGCTGGCCCTGACGATGGCGGCCTGGCAAGCGGGGGCCACGGTGACGCCGGCCGATGCGGGCGACGCGCTCGTCACGGCCGTGGGTCCGAGCGACCCGCGCGTGGACGTGGGCGGCGCGTTCGGTGGTACGGGAGTGCTCCTTGCCAGTTCCCTCCATCCCCTCGGCGCCGGCTTCGAGCGCCAACTCCCGCCCGACGTCGTCGACTTCTCCGTCGACGTCCGCAGCCAGCCCGACCAGCACATCGAGGCCGAGCCCGACCCGTCGGATCTGGCGTGGGTCGACTCCGCGAGGCGGTTGACGTACGGCGACCTGGCCCGCGCGGTCGAAAGCTCACATGACCGCGGCGTGCTCGTGCCGACCACCCCCTACGACACCGTGCTGGCCGCGCTCGTGTCACCGCTGCTCGGGGGTGGCTCGACGGTCGTCGTGGTGGGTCCGGCACACGCCGATCACCTGGCTCGGATCGCCGAGAGTGAGAAAGCCGTACGGCTTCAGGCGGAAGTCTGACCGCTGACGAGCGCGACCGACGCCCGATCCAGGGCGGAGCTCAGGCCGGCCTGTTCCTCGAGCAACACGGTCACGGCGTCGATCGCGGCCTCGGCGATCCTGCCGACCCTGCGGATCACGCCGGCGATGAACCGGGCCGCCCACGCCACGAACGCCAGCATCGCCCCGCTCGTGAACCCGGCAGCGACCGCGTCGAGGGCGCTGCGGCTCACCCGTGACAACGCCTCGGCGACGATTCGGTAGATCTCGACTCGTGCCTTCGCCGCACTGGCCGCGGTTTCGAGCACGAGCACTCCGAGCCGTCGGAACACTCGGGCGACTTCGTCGTTGACTTCCTGGTACGAGGCGATCAGGTCGATCGCGACCTCTCCCGCCCCGCCGGGCCACGCTCCGGCGACCGAGGCGGCGCACTGGGCGACTTCGTCCGAATCGCCGGTCACGATCGCAGCGAGACGTTCGAGTTCCTGGGCACGCTTGTGTACGGCGGACGCGTCGCCCGCGAACAGATCGAGAACCGCGCGCAAGGGGCGAACGTGGTCGTCGAACCACCCCTGCAGAGGACCTAGCCGCTCGGAGATGTCGAACATGGGGCCGGCATCGTGCGACAAGATCACGATCGACACCTCGGCGGGCGGCACATGCGCCTGCTGCAGGCCCTCGGAGAGAATCGCGGCAGCCCCGTGGGCCGATCCAGCAGTCAGGACCACGACTGCCTCGACTCGACCTCGGCCTGTTCGTCGGCCGCACCGTAGCGTGCCGCCGTCTGCACCAGTCGATCCCCCAGATCCGACGACGCCGCCGCCAGCGAGAGCATCATCGCCTGGACCGATTCGGTGAGATCGGCGATCCTGCGCCCGGCATCGCCTTCGGCTACCGGGCCGTAGATGGACGGCGACGCTGGGCCCACCACCCGAGTGGCCTGCCGCTGCCGCTGCCCGAGATCCACCAGCAGGACGCCGGCGCGCCGCAGGGCCTCAGGCTCGATGCTGAAGCTAGCCATGGCGCCATCCTTTCCGAACGAAACGTATCAACGACGAGGTCAGAGTCAGCACAGCCGGGCCGCTTCACTCGACGCTTCAGCGAGGGCGGTTTCGACCATGACCAGCACGTCGGCGGCCAACGCGGCGGGTTCGAGGGCCAGCGCCTGAGGCCGAAACCCCACCCTGCGCAGGCGTCCGGAGCCGGTGAGCGTCACCGAGACGAACCGGGACTCGGCGGTCGCGGTTACCTGTTCGATGCGGTCGGCTCGATCGCGGGCCGCGAACACGAACTCGTCGACGTACTGCCGTATCCGATGGTCGAAGGCGGCCAGTTCGATCTGACTGGGGTACGGCCCGAGCTCGAACTCGGGTCCGTCGAGTCCGTCAGCGTCAGGGTCGAGCGCGACTTCGTCGTCAGCCGCTGAGCCCGCCGAGAACGTCTGTGCTACGACCGATTCCAGCGCGGCGGAACAGGCCGACGACGCGGCCGCGGACGCGTCGACGTACGCCTCGAGGACCGCCGCCGCCAACCGGGTCACGGAACTGGCCTTCACCCGCTTGGAGAACTCGAGGTCGACCACCCGACCGCGCCCGTCGACCCGCACCGAGACCAGGTCGTTCTCCGCTTGAGCCCCGCTGTTCTCCAGAGCTCGCGCAGCTGCCGCCGCCTCTGCGTCGTACGCATCGGCAAGCCTGCGGACCTCGGCCAGCACGTGGCTGGGTTCGTTCACGACGGAGCCGCTGGACGGTCGTGGCCGAGACCCACGACGAAACCTGTCCCCCATGCCATGTGCATGATCGCCAACACGCCGGGCAGCCGCAGTCGAGCCCCCACACTCATGGGGCGACGCATCGTGGCGGCACCCAACGTGACCAGGGCGCCGTACCCCAGCGGCGCAGCCCACCCGAACAGCAGCAGCTTCGACTGCGGGAGTACGAGCCCGGCCAGACCCAATGCCGTACCCGCAAGCACTCCCGCGACGGCGACGGGCGGAGCAAGATAGCGCGGGCTGGCCGTGTCGGGATAACGACGGATCACTTCGCGGCGCCATTTTCCGGTCTCGAAGAACTGCCGCGCGAGCGCCCTGACCGTGGATCGGGGGCGGTAGGTGACCCGCAGCTTCGGGGTGAACCAGATCTGCTCTCCGGCGGCGAGGAGGCGATGGTTCAGCTCCCAGTCCTGGGCCCGGAACATGGTCTCGTCGAATCCGCCGACCGACTCCAGCGCGTCCCGCCGGAATGTGCCGAGGAAGACGGTCTCGGCCGGGCCTTCGGGACTGTCGAGCAGATGGAAACTCGAGCCGCCGAGACCGAGCTTGCTGGTGTACGCCACGGCCACGGCCTCTTCGAACGGGGTGGTCCCCTGCGCATCCATGAGCCCACCGACGTTCGCCGCGCCCGTGCGCACGAGCGTGTCCACCGCGGTCCGTACGTAGCCGTCGGCGAGTTCGCCGTGCCCGTCGACACGCAGGAGGATGTCGTACCTCGCCGCGGCAATAGCCCGGTTGAGACCGGCCGGCGTTCGTCCCGACGGGTTCTCCACGATCCTGACCCGGGGATCGGCAGCGGCGAGCTCGCCTGCGATCTCGAAGGTCCGATCCGTGCTGGGGCCGACCGCCACGACCACTTCGAGATCCCCGTCGTAGTCCTGGCTCAGCACCCGCGAGACGGCTGCCGCGAGGTGGCGCTCCTCGTTGCGGACCGGCATGACGACCGACACGGGCGGCAGTGGTGACGACACGACGCTGAATCTCCTGGCGGGGCTGAACCCTTCGGACTGTATCGCGCCCCACCCCCTGGCCAGGAACCGGTCGACGCGTCGAAAGGGCACAAACCCGGTCCCTTTACGGGTCAGCGCGCCGCGCAGACCGACGACAGGTTCTCGGTGACGGTGGGGTCTTCTGTCTGGGGAGCCTGCGAGGTGGCCTTGGCGGTGCTCTTGGCCGTGCTGGCAGCTTTGCTCGCCGCCTTGGTCGACGCAGGAGCGCTCGTCGGCGCCGGTGCCTGAGTGGTCGGTGCGGCGCCACCCTTGTCGAGCGCCTCCGACGCCGTGATCTCGTCGGTCACGGTCGTGCGGATGAGCGCGTAGTCAGGCTTGCCCGGCTGGATCAGCGGGGGTGTGAACGAGACGCTCGCGATGTCGAGCTGACGTGCTTTCAGGGCCAGGTTGGCCAGCATGTTGACGTCGCCGGACGGGACGTCGGTCACGAGGATCTGCTGCGACGCCGCCGCGATCTGCGTGAACTTCGTCGCCACGGTGATCGGGTCGAGTTGGTGCAACATCGCCGCCATGACGCACTTCTGACGCTGCATGCGTTCGTAGTCACTGGACCCGGTCCGAGACCGGGCGAACCACAGCGTGTGGTACCCGTCGAGGAGTTGGTTCTGTCCGGGCTCGATGTAGCCGGAGATCTTGGACGTACCGCCGCCGATCGGGACGCGCTTGTTGACGTCCATCCTGATGCCGCCCACGGCGTCGACGAGTTCGACGAACCCGTACAGGTCGACCATCGCGTAGTAATTGATCTTCAGGCCCGTGATCTGTTCCACCGCTTCCTTGGTGGCTTGCACCCCGGGCAGCTTGACACCGGGATACAGGTCCTTGTGTGCGACGGCGAGGGTGTAGACGGCATTGAGCATGCACTCGTGGGTCGGGCAGTCGTACCCATTGGGATACAGCTTCTTCAGCGGGGACGAATCCGGGAAGGGAATGTTCTCCATGTTCCGGGGCAGACTGAACAAGACCGTACGGCCGGTCTTGGCGGACACACTGGCCACCGTGACGCTGTCGGCGCGCAGCCCGTCGCGGCCCTCCCCGGCGTCACCGCCGATGAGCAGCACGTTGTAGCGCCCGTCGTTCGCCTGGCTCTCGCCGCCGCCGGTGAAGACCTTGCCGAACAAGTCCGCCGACGCCCGCATCGCCGCCGCCGCGTTGAACGCTCCTGCCCCGAGAACGAACGCGAGCAGACCGGCGACGATCGACAGAATCGCGCCCCTGACGCCACCCATCTGCCGCGGCCGGGCCGACCACCAGGCATTGACGACGAGGAACGCCCAGCCGAGGCCCAGGGCCAGAACCAGCCACGAGGCACCCCACAGCACCCAACTGGTCGTCAGCAGACCGACCAGCAGACCGCGGGCGACGAAGACCAGGACGAGCGCAAGAATCGCGAGGCCGACGAGGGTCAGCCACACCCGCAGACCGAATCGACCGATCCTCCGGTTGCCTCCCGCGAGTTGGCCGGTCCCGGGCACGAGCAGCGACATGAAGACCATCGCCAGACCGCGCCTGAACTTCGCGGCCCGGCTCTTCTCCTCGACGGTCGGCACGGACACGTCGGTAGCGGCTGCCATGTGCGGCTCCAGGAATCGTCGAACGGGCTCGGTCCAGTATGGCCAGGGCAGGCGAACGGGCCCAACAGCCACGCGGGCTTGGACCGGATCAGGATCCCCGGACGACGGCACCCTTGGCTTCGGCGACGGCCCGGAGGTCGTCTTGGAACGCGAGCATGCGTGCGGTGAGGTCGGGGTTACCCGAGGCAAGAATCCGTACGGCCAACAGTCCGGCATTGCGGGCGTTCCCGATCGCGACGGTGGCGACGGGGACCCCGGCCGGCATCTGCACGATCGACAGGAGGGAATCCATCCCGTCGAGGTATTTGAGCGGAACCGGCACGCCGATCACCGGCAGTGGCGTCATCGCGGCCAGCATGCCCGGCAGGTGGGCAGCGCCGCCGGCCCCGGCGATCACGACCCGCAGGCCCCTCCGATGGGCGGATCTGCCGTACGCCACCATCGCGTCGGGCATCCGGTGAGCGCTGACGACGTCGGCTTCGTACGACACACCGAACTCGGTGCACGCGTCGGCCGCCGCCTTCATCGTCGGCCAGTCGGAGTCCGAGCCCATCACGATGCCGACCAGGGGTGTTGGAGTCATAGGTCTTCTCCCGTGAACGATGCGGCGCCCCGCCGCGCGCGGTTGCGAACGTCGTCGAGGTCGTCGCCGTACGCGGTGACGTGCCCGACCTTGCGACCGCTGACGACGGTCTTGCCGTACAACTGAACGCGAAGCGCGGGATCGTGCAACCCGCCGAGGCCGCCGACGAGGTCGTCGCGCGCGCCGCCGAGGATGTTGCGCATGACCGTCCAGCGGGCGCGCGGCCGGGGATCGCCGAGGGGCAGGTCGAGCACCGCCCGCAGGTGGTTCTCGAACTGGCTGGTCACTGCGCCGTCGATCGTCCAGTGGCCGGTGTTGTGGGGCCGCATGGCGAGTTCGTTGACGATCACGTGACCGTCGCGGTGCTCCATCAACTCCACGGCGAGCACACCGACCACGCCCAGTTCCGCCGCGATGTCGAGCGCCAAGCGCTGGCAGGTCTCGGTCTGATCGCGAGTCAGGCCCGGCGCCGGGGTGGTCGTCTCGACACAGATTCCGTCGGTCTGCACCGATTCGCTCACGGGGTAAGCGACGGCCTCACCCGTGGCTCCCCGGACGACGAGAGCCGACAGCTCGCGCACGAAGTCGACGTACTCCTCGGCGACGATCCGGATCCCGTCGCGCAGGCCCTCGAAGGGAACCTGGCAGTGCTCCGGGCCGTTGATCTTCCACACGCCCTTGCCGTCGTACCCGCCCCTCGACGTCTTTGCGATGATCGGCCAGCCGACCCGGTCGCCGAACGCACCCAGCGCCTCGGGCGTGGCGACCACCTCGTTGACCGGGACATGGGCGCCGTGGCTGGCGAGGCGCTCACGCATCACGGCCTTGTCCTGGGCGTGGACGAGGGCGGCAGGCCCAGGCCGGACGACCACGCCTCGACCTTCCAGATCCGTGAGGATCGAGGTCGGCACGTGTTCGTGGTCGAAGGTGAGCACGTCGACGTCGGCTGCGAACTCGGTGACGGTGGCCGGATCGGTGTAGTCGCCCACGACCACGTCGTGCACCACCTGCGCGGCCGATACCTCCGGCCCCTCGGCCAACAGCTTCACCCGAACACCGAGCCCGATGGACGCTGCGTGCATCATCCGGGCCAGTTGGCCGCCACCGACGATGCCGACGATCACAGAGATGTCATCTTCATCGACTCCACCAACACGCCGGAGGTGGAGGGTTCGAGGGATTGGTGAACCCGGTAGACCCTCGCCCCCGGGCGCTCGGCCAGGAACTCGACGACCTTGCCGTCCCTCAGATGTACGGCAGCGCCGTCGTCTGCGCCGTACCCGGCCGGCAGGAGGCCGTCGGAGACGGCTTGGACGTACCGGGGGGCCCGATCCGTCTCACCGTCGTAATGAGGGCAGAACGAGCCCTCGACCAGACCGAGGCCGCCCTTCCACGGATCCGTACCCCCGAACGAATCGGTGATGCACCCGGTGAACCAGCACGACGCTCCGGCAGAAATGCCGCCGAGTACCTTGTCGTCGGTCGCAGCGATCTTCTTGAGCACCTTGTCGACCCCGTGGGCCTTCCACAAGGCCACGAGATTGACCGTGGAGCCACCGCCGACGAGCACCACGTCGGCCAGGGCCAGCCGTTCGACCGAGGTCCTGGCGCTCTCCCACAACGTCAAGACCATCGGCCGGATCCCGAGCGTGCCGTACGCAACGAGGAACCGGTTGACGTACGTCGGATCATCGGCACTGGCCGTGGGGACGAAACACACCAGCGGGGTGCTCTTGCCCGTCAGATCGAGCAGGTAACGATCCAAGGCGGTCGGTGCACCGGACGCGGACATGGAGAAACCGCCGCCCCCGGCGGCGACGATGTGGGCGGTCATGCCGTCATCTTGGCACGGACGGCCCGCCACGGCCCGGGCGAGTCAGCGGGCCGGTCGGAAGATGACGGTCCGCTGGACGACGAAGTTGACCGTCGTCGCCACCCCTTGGGCGACCACGAAGCCCACGACCTGAGCCACGGTGGTCCCCCAGTTCCGTTCCAGCCACGGGAACAGCAATGCGAACAAGCCCACTTGCACGACGAACGTCGTGCCGTACAACACGAGCACCGCCAGGAACGCACGAGTGCTCCCCGAAGATCGGAACGTCCAGCGCCGGTTGATGAGGTACGCCGTCGTCGTGCCCGCCACGAAAGACAAGGCCTTCGCCTGGTTGTGGCCGAGTCCGACCGCCATGAGCAACGTCAGCAACCCGAAGTCGACCACCGCAGACAACCCCCCGGTGAGCACGAACCTCGTCAGTTGGGTTCGCAAGGGCAGGTGGGTCGCCGCCGACGGGGCAGGATCGTCGACCTCGTCGGCGGCCTCGCCCGAGCGGTCCATCACGGCTGGGACTCGGTCTTCGCCTCGTCGACGATGAGATCGGTCAGGGTCGTGTGCACGCGCTCGACGTCCGGGACGTCGTCGAGCGTCAGGGGTTCCTCGGCGGCGGTCATGAGTTGCAGGGTGCCGCAGCCGAGCATCCGGTCCAGCAACGATCGGGTGTATTCGACGTTGTTGATCCGGGTCAGGGGCAGATCGTGGCCGCGCGTGGTGAAGATGCCCGAGCGTGTGATCAACCGTCGATTCGTCACCGTGAACGTGGTGGTCAGCCAACGGAGGAACGGGGCGATGGTGGCGATGCAGATGCCGACGACCGCCAGCACGGCGATCGCGACCAGGGCGATCGCGCGGCCCGGCTCCGGCAGGTTCGGCCGTACCCACGCGATCCCGAGCCCGGCCAGGAAACAGATCACGACGAACAACAACCCGGGCACCACCAGAGCCTTGCCGTGGGTCCGGGTGTGGATCACGACGTTCTCGCCGGCAGCGAGTTGTTTGCGCGACAAAGCCATGAGGTCAAGCGTGGCACAGCCTGGTCACGCCGGCCGCAGGTGGTAGACGTCGCCGGCGGCGTAGGCGGCCGTGGTTCCGCTCGACCTGACGACCAGGCGACCGTCGTCGGAGATGCCCCTGGCCGTACCCACCACGGAGGAACCGCCGGTGAGATCCAGCCGTACCTGCCTGCCGATCGTCACGCACCGGGCCCGGTAGGTCTCGCCCAGCGAGTCCCAGCCCTGGAGATCCCAGGCTCGGTACGTCTCCCCCAACCCCGCGAGCACGGCCACGGCGGTCGCCTCGCGCGTCACCCGGGCCCCGGCCAACCGAAGCGAAGTGGCCCAGGGCACCGGCAACTCGTCGCGGGTCTGGGAGACGTTCACCCCGACCCCGGCGACGACGACCGGCCCACCGGGAGCAACGACCAGTTCGGCCAGGATCCCGCACGCTTTGCGTTCGTCGTCACCGGTCAGCAGCACGTCGTTCGGCCACTTGAGTACGGCTTCCACCCCGAGCCGGTCGAGGCCGCGCAACACCCCGAGGCCGGTGACCAGAGGCAGCACCGCCCAGGCGGCGGGAGGCGCAGCCGGCCGCAGGAGGACCGACAGGCTGACCGACGTGCCGGGCGGACTGGACCAGCCACGGTCGAGACGCCCACGACCGCTGGTCTGCTCCCACGCCACCAACGCCATTCCCGGCTCGGCGCCCGAGCGGGCAAGGGCGGCCAGGTCGCCGTTGGTCGAGCCCGTCTCGGAAAGGAGCCGTACCTCTCGCCACCACGGGCCCGCCTCGATCACGCAGGCACCCTAGACGCTCCCGCAGCCGGTAGCGCGCCACTAGGGTGCGACTCATGGACATCGACCTCCACACGACGGCAGGCAAAGCGGCGGACCTCGGGCGACGGATCGAGCAGGCGATCCACAGCGCACCCGCGTCGGCGGTCGAGAAGCAGCATGCCAAGGGCAAGATGACCGCCCGCGAACGGGTCCTGGCCCTGCTGGACGAGGGTTCGTTCGCCGAGTTCGACCAGTTCGCGCGGCACCGGTCGTCGAACTTCGGGCTCGATGCCAAGCGGCCGTACGGCGACGGCGTCGTCACGGGTACGGGGGCCATCCACGGCCGGCCGGTGTGCGTATTCAGCCAGGACGTCATGATCTTCGGCGGCGCCCTGGGCGAGGTGTACGGCGAGAAGATCTGCAAGATCATCGACTTCGCCGTCAAGACCGGCGTGCCGCTGATCGGGATCAACGAGGGCGGCGGCGCCCGCATTCAAGAGGGCGTGGTGTCGTTGGCCCTGTACGCCGAGATCTTCCGCCGCAACACGCTCGCCTCGGGTGTGATCCCGCAGATCTCGCTGATCATGGGCCCGGCCGCCGGCGGCCACGTCTACTCGCCAGCCCTGACCGACTTCGTGATCATGGTCGACCAGACCTCGCAGATGTTCATCACCGGTCCCGACGTGATCAAGACCGTGACCGGCGAAGACGTGACGCTCGAAGATCTTGGCGGTGGCCGTACCCACAACACGAAATCGGGCAACGCCCACTATCTGGCCGCCGACGAAGCCGACGCGCTGGAGTACGTGCGCGAGCTGATCACCTATCTGCCCCAGAACAACCTCGAAGACCCGCCCGTCTACGACGAGGAGGAGGTCGACCTCACGATCACCGACCACGACCGGTTGCTCGACACGCTGGTCCCCGACTCGCCGAATCAGCCGTACGACATGCACGAAGTGATCCGCACCGTACTCGACGACGACGAGTTCTTGGAGGTCCAGCCGCTGTTCGCCCAGAACATGGTGTGCGGCTTCGGTCGCGTGGAGGGGCGCTCGATCGGCATCATCGCCAACCAGCCGTCGGTGTACGCCGGATGCCTCGACATCGACGCCAGCGAGAAGGCCGCGAGGTTCGTCCGTACGTGTGACTGCTTCAACATCCCGGTCATGACGTTCGTGGACGTACCGGGATTCCTGCCCGGCACCGACCAGGAGTGGAAAGGCATCATCCGACGCGGCGCGAAACTGCTGTACGCCTACTCCGAAGCCACGGTCCCGCTCCTCACGATCATCACGCGGAAGGCGTACGGCGGTGCCTACTGCGTCATGGGTTCCAAGCACCTCGGCGCCGACATCAACCTGGCGTGGCCGACCGCCCAGATCGCCGTCATGGGTGCCGAGGGGGCGGTGAACATCCTCTATCGCAAGGAACTCAAGGACGCCCACGACCCGGTCGCCAAGCGTCAGGAACTGATCGAGGACTACAACGACACGCTCGCCAACCCCTACATCGCGGCCGAGCGCGGGTACGTGGACCAGGTCATCTACCCTCACGAGACCAGGGCGGCCGTGATCCGGGCCCTTCGCCTCCTCCGGACCAAGAGGGAGTCGCTTCCTCCGAAGAAGCATGGGAATATCCCTCTGTGAGCATGGAGTTGAACGAGTCGGGATTTCGTTTCGCCCGTGGTCATCTCACGGACGAAGAACTCGCCGCCGTTGTCGCCGTCCTCACGGCGGCGACCCGACCACCGGACAAACCCCGCCCATCGGTCGATATGGGTCTGGCTGCCGGTTGGAAGTCCTACTGGAGGACGGTGCCCGCCCCGTTCCATTCAGGCCGTGAGGCTTGGCGCATGAGTTTCCGCTGACGAGGGAGAAGGACCCCATGAGCGACAACGCAGTCGAGGAGATCCTCGGCCAGATTCCCGCCGACCAGTTGGCCCAGGCTTTGGGCACCGACGAGGGTACGGCGCTCCAGGCCGCGCGAGCGGTGATCCCGACTCTGATCGGCGGGATGCAACACAACGCCGGCGATCTCGCCGGTGAGCAGAGCCTTGCGGGGGCCCTGTTGCAGCACGAGGCGTCGAGCCTGTTGGACGGGGGCCAGGTCGATCTGGGCCAGGTCGACACCGCCGACGGAGCGAAGATCATCCAGCACATCTTCGGCGAGCAGACCAACCAGTTGGCGTATGCCTTGGGTTCTCGCTCCGGCGGCGGGCAGAGCCTGTTCCAGAAGTTGCTGCCGATCCTTGCGCCGATCGTGTTGGCCTACCTGGCCAAGAAGATCAACGCCGGCATGCAGTCCCAGTCGTCCTCCGGCGGTGGGATCCTCGGCGACATCCTGAACGGTGGCCTCGGCAGCATCCTCGGGGGTGGTCAGCAGGCTCCCCAGCAGCAGTCGTACCCCCAGCAGGGCTACCCGCAGCAGCAGCAGCAGGCACCCGACCAGGGCCTGGGCGGCGGCATTCTGGGCAGCATCCTGGGGTCGATCCTGGGCGGGGGCGGTCTCGGCAGCATCTTGGGCGGCGGTCAGGCAGACCAGGGGTACCAGGATCCGACTCCTCAGCAGTCGTACCCTCAGCAGTCGTACCCGCAGCAGGGCTATCCCCAGCAGCAGGCGCCTCAGAACCCCTTCAACCCCAACAATCCCAACGATCCGGGGAACCTGCAGATCGACGATTCGGCTCCGACGACCGCCGATGGTCGCCCGCTGCCTGGCTCGTACGACCAGCAGCAGCGGGACGGCGGCCAGGGTGGCGGAGGCCTCGGCGACATCCTCGGCAGCATCTTCGGCAGGCGCTGACCGCTCCCTGATGCGCGTTGTTCTTGCTTCCAAGTCCCCGGCCCGTCTGACCACGCTCAGGCGGGCCGGGGTCACTCCGGACGTCGTCGTGTCCGACGTCGACGAGACGACGACCGGACTCACCGACCCGCAGGTGTTGGCTCTCGAACTGGCTCGCCGGAAGTGCGAGGCGGTGGCCGGCCAGATCAGCCCGGACGACGACGTCGTGGTCATCGGATGCGACACCGTGCTCGAACTGGACGGGAGGCCGTACGGCAAACCGGGGAGCCCAGCCGCGGCCCAGCGCTTGTGGCGACGACTCCGCGGCCGCTCGGGCATTCTCGTGACGGGTCATCACGTCGTGGTCCGCGTCGGCGGCACCGAGAACCGCGCCAGCCGTAACGCTGTGACCACAGTGCACTTCGCCGACCTCGACGATGCGGAGATCGCCGCGTACGCCAGGACCGGTGAACCGGAGAACGTGGCCGGGGGGTTCACGATCGACGGGTACGGCGGACCCTTCGTCACCGGCATCGAGGGTGACCACCACAACGTCGTGGGGATTAGCCTGCCGCTGTTGAGAATGATGCTCGCCGACTTGGGGGTCGCCTGGCACAGCTTGTGGGACTGACTCTTGCTTGATTCTTTCCATCGTGGAACTATTTGCGAGTGCGGCGTACATCCCTGTGGCTTCGACTTCTTGCTCTTGCCATCGTGCTCGTCTGGCTGGGGCTCGGCGCCGTGGGCGGCCAACGGCTAGGTCAGCTCTCTGCCCTCCAAGAGAACGACTCCACCGCCTTCCTCGACGCCTCGGCCGAATCCAGCCTGGCGCGCGCGGAGGCGGCGCCGTTCCAGGACGGCTCGTCGTTGCCGGTGTTCGTGGTTCTCACGCGATCGACTCCGATCGCGCCTGCGGACATGGCTGCGGTACGGCCCTTCCTCATCTCTTTAGGTGATGCGGAGATCCATCCGGGAACGCGGCTCGTCGACGTTCTGACCACCCCTCCCGCAGCGCTGATTCCTTCGGAAGACGGGCGCGCGCTGCTCATTCCCGTGTCGATCAAGGCTGACCTGGCCGGCGAGAAGCTCGGCAACAACACGGTGACCCGCCTCGTCATCGACACGATCCGCGCCAAGGCCCAAGATGACCTTTCGTCGTACGGGCTCGCAGTCACCGGACCCGCCGCCTACGTCGCCGACTTCGGCAAGGCCTTCGCCGGCATCGACGGCATCCTGCTCGTGGTCGCGCTGGCGGTCGTCTTCGTCATTCTGGTGCTCGTCTATCGCAGCCCCTTCCTTCCGATCGCCGTGTTGCTGTCGGCGGTCTTCGGGCTGTCGGCGGCCGGTTTCGCCGTCTACGAGTTGACCAAGCGGGGCTGGTTGTCGGTGTCGGGCCAGTCGCAGGGAATCTTGTCGATCCTCGTCGTGGGCGCCGCGACCGACTACGCCCTGCTCGTGGTGTCGCGGTTCCGGGAAGAACTGGGCGGCACCGATTCGACCTGGACCGCGATGAAGCGCACGTGGCGAGGGACCGTGGAACCTATCTCGGCGAGCGCGGCGACCGTGGTGGCCGGACTTCTGTGCCTGCTGTTGTCGAACCTGAAGAGCACGAATTCGCTCGGCCCGATTTCGGCTCTGGGCATCGTCGGTGCCTTGCTGGGCGCTCTGACGTTCTTGCCGGCCGTGCTGCTGTTGACCGGCCGGCGGATCTTCTGGCCCCGCGTGCCGAAGGTCGAATCTGCCGTACCAACCCCTGTGGGTCGGCGGGGCATTGCACCTGCGGAGCGTGAGACCGGTTGGGAGCGCGTGGCCGGCTTCGTCGGCCGTCACCCCCGCAGGGTGTGGATCGGTGCCACGGCGCTGCTGATCGTCATGGCGGCCTTCGCAGGTACGTTCAAGGCGACCGGACTGGGCAACGACGAGGTCTTCAGGATCAGCGTGGATTCGGTCTCCGGGGAGCGGGTGTTGACCGAGCACTTCCCGGCGGGTACGACGTCGCCCGCCACGATCGTCGTCGCCAAGGATCGGGCTGATCAGGTCATCGAAGCCGTGCGTGGCCTTCCCGGAGTCACGAACGTCGCTCGCGCGCAACAGGGCCCCCAGCCGAAGGAGGTCGACGGAGCCGTCCTTCTGCAGGTGACCCTGGCCGACCAAGGCCAGTCGCGAGCCGCGCAGGACGAGGTGGTCGAGCTGCGCCGAGCGGTGCACGAGGTCGACCCTGCTCTGCACGTCGGTGGGCAAACGGCCCAGACCCTCGACACCCGCCTGGCGAACGAGCGTGACATGCGCGTCGTGTTGCCGGCCATCGCAGGGGTCGTGTTCCTCGTGCTCGTGGTGCTGCTGAGGTCCCTGGTCGCTCCGCTGGTCCTGATGACCGCCAATATCGGGTCGTTCCTCGCCACCATCGGGGTCTCGGCTCTGGTGTTCAACCACGTCTTCCGGTTCCCCAACTCCGACCCGTCTACTCCCATCTATGCGTTCGTGTTCCTGATCGCGCTGGGGATCGACTACTCGATCTTCCTCATGACCCGGGTACGGGAAGAAGTTCCGCGTCTGGGAGCTCAGCCCGCCGTGCTCAAGGGGTTGTCCGTGACCGGCGGGGTCATCACGTCAGCGGGGGTCGTGCTGGCGGCGACGTTCGCCGCGTTGTTCGTCATCCCGTTGGTCTTCATGGCCCAGATCGCCTTCCTGGTCGCGTTCGGCGTTCTGCTGGACACCTTCGTGGTGCGATCGCTGTTGGTGAGCGGGTGCGCGTACGATCTGGGCCGTCGCGTTTGGTGGCCGGGCAGGTTGGCCCGAAGCGCGCAACAAGGAGCGCCGCATGCGAGAAGAGCCAGGGCCTGAGCGGACGAGTCACGCCGCCGAGATCGGGCGAGTGGCGAGGCTGTTGCGAGACGTCACGACGGCGAGCACCCTGTACGCCGAACGCGCGCGCGGCGAAGTCGGCGTGCACCGAAGCGACCTTGGGGCTCTGGGAATCCTGAGCCAAGCGCTGCGTGACGATCAAGCTTTGACCGCCGGTGATCTGGCCACCCGGTTGGGACTTTCGGCGCCTGCCACCAGTGCTCTGCTCGATCGGCTGGAAGCGATCGGTCACGTGACTCGCCAGCGCCACCCCGACGATGGTCGGAAAGTCGTCATCCACATGACCGATACCGCTGTTGCCACCGGCTGGCGCGCGTTCGGCCCCATTCAGGGCGCGGTCAGCCAGGCGTTGAGTGACTTCAGCGAGCAGGAACTCACCGTTGCCGGTGACGTGCTCGAATCCCTCCTCGGCGCTATTCAGTCAGCGTCGAGGAGCGTCGGGCACTGATCGGCCACCGGTTTCGGTGATGGGTGGTGGTTGGTGGGTGTACGTCGCGCCTGCCGGGGTTCGGGTGGTGCGGGTTCCGGCTGGTTGGTTGGGGCAGCTGGTGACCTGCCAGCCGGGTGTTTCGCGGGTGTGGTTGCAGCGTTCGCAGACCGCCGCGGCGTTGTGGTAGCTGGTGGGGCCGCCGTCGGCGACCCGTTCGGTGTGGTCGATCTGGCGGGCCGGCGCGTCACACCAGGGCGTGGAGCAGCGCTGGTCGTCACGCAGGATCACCAGCCGGCGTAGCTGACCGGTGAAGCACCGGGCCTTCGAATCCATCCCCACCAACTCACCCGTCTGCGGGTGCGTGTACAAACGCCGCAGCCAGACGAGGGTGTCGGGGTTCCCGAGCCACGCCCGGGCCGCGGGGGCGCCGACGACGCCGTGGCCGGGGAGCCAGGCAGGCTCGTCCACGCTCCGGCTCGGGTCGCCGGTGCCGAACAGGGCCCGGTCAGTCATCAGCAGGTGCACCTCGACCGGAGTCGGCTGACCCGTGGCGCGGCCGGAGAGGAGTTCCAGGGCGGTGTCGGCGGCGACCTGAGCGACGGTCCGGGGCTTTGTGGCCAATTCCCCAGTGTCCGGATCGACCGCGTCAGGGTCGAAACTCGCGCGTTCGGCGCACGCGATCGTGGTCGCGTGCGCGGTGATCGCCGCGTAGGCGCCGATCACGTCGGCGACCGGGCCGAGCACCGTCAGGTAGGCCATCTGATCCGGCGCCGGCCGGACACTCACCCGCCGACACTTCACCGCCTTGGAGTGCCGGGTGGCGACGGCGGCGTTGTCCAACTCCGCGCAGATCCGCCGGGCCCGGCCGGCCGCCTGCCTGACCGTCGACCCCGGCAGATCAGGAGCCAGCCGCCGATCCACCTCGGACCGGTGCTCGGCCGACACACAGGCAGTCTCAGCCACCAGAGCGTGAGCCAGCTGCTCGGTGATCTCACCGGCCAACAGCAGATTCCAGGTGTGCGGCATCTCCCGCGGCAACAACCGCGCATCGCCCACGTGCAGGTCTCCCCACCACGGCGACACCCGCCGCGCCAAACCCACCTCAGCGCCGACCGACCCGATCGCCTCAGCCTGCGCCCGCCGATCCGTACCTGCCGCCGCGACCCGCAGATCCCGCAGATCGTCAGTCGCACGGGCCTGCAACCCAGCCAGGGCCCGCTTCAACAGTTCGGCCTCACCGATGATCGCCACCAGTTCCGCATCCAACCCGGCCGCCGACCCGTCCCCGGCAGCCGAGTCGCATGAGTTGGCGCCGCGGGTGACGAGGCCAGGCCCGGGGTGGTCACAATCGCCCATGGAGCCGAGCCAAGCGTCGCAGCCGCCATGAGCCCCAGGCTCCAGCGAAGCCTCACCACACGCCCGCCGCACACTCGCCAACAACCGCACCAAACACGACTGAGACAACGGTAGGGAGTGGAGACGGGCTCCAGGACCGGACTCGAACTGGGCCGGTAGTAAACCAGGAACAGGAACGGTCGGGTCGTCGGTGACGACCGCCACGGGGGTGATGGCTGTCATACAAATAGTATAGATGTTCGATTACAAGCGCGCAAGTGACGTCCCGGGCTGGTCTAGTGACGCCCGCCGGGCGGCTGGTCGCAGCCGGGAAATGGCCGCCAAGCGCGGGACGGCGGAGCGTCGAGAGGGCAAGTCGTTTGCCCCGGCGGTAGCCATTTCGGCCGACGCGCCGGTCAACACCCCACCGGCTGTCGGCAACCTCGCCCTAGATCGGCGGAATCCCTTCCACTAAAGGAGATTCGGTGCTCCGCGGTCGGTCGAGTTGACCGACTTTGACCAAGACGACCCCGCCGACGATGGCCAGCGCACCCCACCATTGGTTCCCGGTGGGCAGGATGCCGAGGAGCAACGCGGTCCAGGCGATCCCGAACATCGGTTCGGCGTACCCGGCGAAGCTCGACAACGTCTCCCCCAGCCGCCGCGCGCCCAGGATGCCCGTGACGTACGCCGCCGCTGTCGAGACGAGGATCACCAAGACGAGCACCATCCAGGCGGGCAGCCCTTGCCCGCCGAGCACCACCTCGCCCCACCGCGCCCGAAAGGGCAACAGCCCGACCGCACACACCAGACCCAGCACGACCCCTCCCACGGCCAGCCCCAGACCGGCCAGCGCGATCGGGTGCAGGTCGACCTCGGTCTTCGAGGCCGTGGCCCAGTACGCGGCGTTCCCGACTGCGGCAGCGAGCGCCAGCAGAATCCCGACCGGATGCAGCGAATCTCCCCCCACACCCGACACGAGAGCAAGCCCGGCCACCGCCGCACCGGCCCCGGCCAGGGTGGTCAGCGCCGGACTGCGGCGCGTTCTGACCCAGGTCACGGCCACCAACAGCACCGGACCCAGAAACTCGATCAACAACGCCAGCGACGGTGTGATGTAAGCGACCGCGCTGAAGAACGCAAGCTGACACAACGCGACCGCCATCAACCCCAACACGAGGACTTCGCGCCAGGCCCGCCGTACCGCCCCCCACTGCCCTCGCAGCAGCCAGACAGTGGGAACCGCGAGCGCTAGCGCTCCGCCCAGGATCCGGACGGTCGTCACCGCACCCGCGGACCAGCCACCCGACAGCAGCGACGAGGCCAAAATTCCCGACAACCCGAACGACGCGGAACTCGTCAAGGCCATCGCCAACCCGACCGACCGGCGACTCATCGACGCACCCT
>JBDHZQ010000009.1:0-45226 GCA_039811945.1 Propionibacteriaceae bacterium | reverse complement strand
GGCATGCGCCGGACCATGCGTCGTGCCCTGGCCGGTCTCGACGAAGACACGCACGTGCACCTGTCTCTCGACCTCGACTTCGTGGATCCGGCCATCGCCCCGGGGGTAGGGACGCCGGTCCAAGGCGGGCCGACGTACCGGGAAGCTCACCTGTGCATGGAGATGCTCGCGGACTGCGGGCAACTCGGGTCGATCGATCTGGTCGAACTGAACCCGGCGCTCGATCTGCGCAACACCACGGCTCAACTCGCTGTCGACCTGCTCGAATCGCTGTTCGGCAAGAGCACGCTGCTGCGGCTGCACGAACGGCCGGACGCCTGACTTCGAACGGTAGGAAGCGCGAGGCAGGATCGAGGTACGCACGACAGGCTCCCGAGGGGACGACATCATGGCCAAGCGAGACGTCCAAGTCAGAAGGGTCTACGACCCGGTCGAGCCGACTGACGGCACGAGGGTGCTGGTGGACCGACTGTGGCCGCGGGGCGTGAGCAAGGAGCGAGCCCACCTCGACGAGTGGCTCAAACAGGTCGCCCCGTCTTCCGAGCTCAGGACCTGGTACGGCCACGACCCGGCCAAGTTCGACGAATTCGCGAGGCGCTACCGGGCCGAGCTGAAGCAGGGCGAGCAAGCCACGGCCCTGGCCGAACTCGAGCACCTCGTCGCCCACGGGCCGGTCACCTTGCTCACCGCTGCGAAGGCGAGCAACATCAGCGAGGCAACCGTGCTGCGTGACCTCCTGACCGGCAGGTGACCTATTTCACCGAGCCGGACATCAGCCCGGAGATGAAGTACCGGCCGAGCGCGATGTAGACGATCAGCGTCGGCAACGACGCGATCAGCACCCCGGCCATCATCTGCGGGTAGTTCGGGTTCTGACCACCGGCCAATTCCATCAACTGGTACGTCACCGGACCGTTGGTGCGGTTGGTCAGGAACAGCGCGAAGAGGAAGTCGTTCCAGGCCGAGGTGAACTGCCAGATCAGGGCGACCACGAAGCCCGGAGCCGAGATCGGCAGCACGATCGAGGTGTAGGTCTTGAACATCCCGGCGCCGTCGACCTCGGCCGCCTCGATGATCTCGGTCGGCACGGTCGTCGCGTAGTAGTTCCGGAAAATCAGTGTGCAGATAGGGATTCCGTAGATCGTGTGGGCTGCGATGAGCTTGACGATGCCGTCGAAGGCGGGGATCACGCCTTGGATCCCGAGCATCATCCCCTGCAGCGGGATCATGACGGCCTGGTACGGAATGAACATGCCGAACAGGAAGAGCGTGAACAGCACCGTCGATCCGGGGAAGCTCCATTTCGAGAAGACGTATCCGTTGAGGGACCCGAGAATCGACGACAGCACGGCTGCGCAGACACCGAGGACGAGCGACCGCCCCATGCCTGGTGCGAGCCGCTGCCAGGCCGACGACCACCCTTCGACCGACAGGTGCGACGGGAGCGACCAAGCTTCGCTGGGGCTGACCCCGGCGGCGTCCTTGAGGCTGGTGACGAGCAGCACGTACAAGGGGATCAGTACCAGAGCAGCGAAGAAGATGAGCAGCGCGTACTGCACCGGGCGCCAACCCGAGACGCGCTTCTTTCGCGGCGTGGAGAGAGCCGGGGGTGCCACAGTTGCGACTGCCATCACCGGGTCTCCTTCTCGGTCTTGTTCGTATAGATGAGGTACGGCACGACCACGACCGCGACGATGAGCAGCAGGATCGTGGCGTTGGTGGCAGCCATCTGGGGATTGTCCTGGTTGAAGAGCTGCGTCCACATGAGTGTCGCGGGCACCTCGGACCGGTAGCTGTTCGCCCCGGCGATCGAGTAGATCAGGTCGAACATCTTCATGGACATGTGGCCGACGATGATCAGGGCTGACAAGGCGATCGGCGACAGCTGCGGGAAGAGCACGTGGCGGTAGATCTTCCACTCCGAGGCGCCGTCGACGCGGGCTGCTTCGCGTTGGTCAGTGGTGATTCCGCGGAAGCCGGCGAGGAAGAGCGCCATCACGTACCCGGACAGCTGCCAGACCGCCGGCATCGCCATTGCCGCCATGTTGAAGGGACCCGGATCGGACCACCACTGATTTTGCAGGCCAGGCATGCCGAGCTTGACGAACAGTTGGTTCAACCCGAGCGCTTGATCGTCCTTCGCCGGGGACAGCAACCAGCGCCAGACAACACCGGCGGCGACGAACGACACGGCCATCGGGAACAGGTAGACGGATCTGAAGATCCCCTCACCGCGGCAGCCTCGCTCGAGGAGCACCGACCACAGCAGGCCGAAGAAGATCGTGCCGACGATGAACGTGACCGTCAGGACCAGCAGGTTCCACAGGGCGTGCTGGTACCGGTCGTCTCCGAGCAACTGGCCGTAGTTCGCCAGTCCACCGGGGTTGATCACCTTGTCGGTGATGATGTCGGTCGACCGCTCCAGCGAGGTCTTGACGTTGTCGCCGATCAAGCCGTACACGAAGATGCCGACGAGCACGATCGAAGGCGAGAGAAAGAGCAAGCTCGGGAGCCATGACTTGGCTCGACGCATGGCGGAACCCCCGGGGTCTGTGACGCGCTGGTGGGTCGCGCCGGTGGGGGTGTGACTCCCCCACCGGCGCGATTGAGATCAGGCCTGGTTCTTCTGAGCCGCGGCGACGAGATCGCTGACGAGCGTCTTCGAATCCTTGGTCCCCATGTACTTGGAGACCGCGGTCGAGATATCGCTGTTCCACGCGAGGCTCACGGCTGCGCCGTGGGCGATCGACGGAACGATCTTGTCGGCCTTGAAGGAAGCCATGGCGCCCTGCTGGTAGGCCGGGAAGTCGCTCGCCGGAACGTCAGTACGGGCAGGGATCGAGCCCTTGGCGAGGTTGAACGCCTTCTGGCCGGAAGCCGAACCGATCGTGTTCAGCCAGTCCTTGGCCCCGGCGGGGTTCTTGGCACCCTTGGGAAGCGTGAACGAGTCGGCGAGGAAGTCGAAATTGCCCTTGGTTCCCGGAGTCGGGTAAGCGACGTAATCCTTGTCGTACGTCTTGTTCTTCGCATTGAACTCGGCCAGGGCCCAGTCACCCATCACGTTGTAGGCCGCCTTGCCGTCGATGACCATGTCGGTCGCGCCTGGCCAGTCGTCACCGTCGGACGGCGTGTTGGCGAAGGCCAGCAGTTTGCCGAAGTGGTCCGCGGCGGTCGTGACGCAAGCGTCGGTCCACGGGGTCTTGTTGGTGAACAGGCCGTTGTACTTGTCCGTGCCGCAGTCGGCAATCAGGACGTTCTCGAACAACTGCACTTGGGTCCAGGTGCCGCCGATGCTCAGCGGGGTGGCGACGCCGCTGCTCTTGACCTTGGCCATGTCGGCGAGCCAGTCGTCGATCGTGGCGGCCGAGGTCGTCACGCCGGCCTTGTCGAGTACGGCCTTGTTGGCCCACACGACGTTGGCGCGGTGAATATTCGAGGGCACCGAGTAGATGTTGCCCTGGACCGTCAGCAGGTCGAGCAGGTTCTGCGGGAAGACCTTGCTGCCGCCGAGGGCGTCGACGACGTCGTTGACGGGCACGATCTGGCCCTTGCGGATGTAGTCCTGGAGCTCTGCGCCCGCGTGACCCTGGAAGGAGTCGGGCGGGTTGCCGTTCGCGAGGTCCGACGCGAGCTTGGCCTTGGCGTTCGAGCCGGCGCCGCCTGCGACGGCCAGGTTGACGAACTTGTCATTGGGGTAGTTGGTGGTGAATTCCTTCTGCAGAGCGTCGAGGCCGAGCTTCTCCGAGCCGTCCGCCCACCAGGTGAAGACGCCGACGTCGCCGCCGGCTCCACCGCTCTTAGCCGCCGAACTGGCCGCCGGCGCAGGCGTGCTCGAGGAGCTGGTCGTGCTGCTGCAGCCCGCAAGCGCCAAGGCGGCGGCAGCGGCCACAGCGAAGAACTTCCTACCGATCACGGATTCAACCGTCCTTCCGAGAACCTTCGCGACCGTGCGAAGGTAGGGCGGCACCGTCGCCGCTTCGACTGAAACGTACGGTATGGCTGATCAGGTAACAAGGTTCATGACAGCGCGCCGGGAATCGGTTACGACATTGTGATGACCAGGGAAGACGCGTCAACCGAGGTCAAACCCGACGGGTGGAGTGCGGATCTGAGGGCGCGGCTCGGTGGGAGAGATTCTCGAGGGATCGTGCCCGGTTCGGCGATGCTGACTCGACACCTCGATCCGGATGGGAGTCAGCGTGAGCGAACTCAGAACCCGCACCTACGTTGCGTACGGTGCAGGGGACTTCGCCAACAATCTGGTGTTCTCGATGCAGGGGATGTTCCTGCTGATCTACTACACCAACGTGGTCGGGCTCGATCCCGCTCGGGTCGGATTCATGTTTCTCGCCGTCAGAATCCTCGGGGCGTTGGCCGATTTGGTGGCAGGACGACTTGTCGACATAACAACGTATCGCTGGGGGCGGTTCAGGCCGTACCTCGTGTTCGCCTCCCTCCCGCTCCTGCTCATTTCGGTGGCCACGTTCTCGGTGCCTGGGTTCGGAGGGAACCAGACGTTCCAGTACGGCTATGCCTGGGTGACGTACGCGCTGCTGGGTGTGCTCTATTCGCTGGTCAATATCCCGTACGGCTCCCTCGCCACGGCGATGACGCAAGAGCCGGTCGAGCGGGCGAAGCTCGGTATCTGGCGAAGTCTCGGGCCCACGATCTCGATGATCGGCTTGGTGATCGTGGTGTCACCGCAGATCACGCGGCTGGGAGCCAACCCCGACGCCCTCCAGAGCTTCCTCACGGCGACGACTCTGGTGTTCACGGTCATCGGGTACTCGGCCTTCGTGTGGTGTTTCGCCGAATGTCGCGAACAGGTCAGTCGGCCCCACCGGACCGTCACGGTGCGGGAGACGCTTGCCACGCTGAGGAGCAATCGCCCGCTGGTCATCCTGTGCATCTCCGACATGGTCTTTCTCACCGGCGCCTTCGGAGTGCAGGCAGCGCAGGCCTACTACGCGGCTTACGTGCTCGGCGATTCGTCTTCGATGATCTGGATGATCGTGGCGACGTCTGTGGCGGCGTTTCTGGGGGTACCGATCATGCCGAGAGTGGTACGGCGGATCGGCAAGAAGGGTACGTACTACGTGGGCGCCGTCAGGAGAATTGCGGTGGGTGTGTGGATGTTTCTCATGCCGACGACGCTGGTGGTGGTCTACGCGTCGTTCTTCGTCATGGGGATCTTCCAGAATTTCGGGATGGCACTGGCGTTCGTGTTCCAGGCCGACACGGTGGAATACGGAGAGTGGAAGAACGGCGTGCGAACCGAGGGGACCACGTACGCGATCTATTCGTTCTTCCGCAAGATTGCCCAAGCCGTGGCTGGTGCAGCAACCGGGTACGCCTTGGCCTTCGGCGGGTTCGTCGTCAAGGCACCCCGACAAGCCGAATCCGCGCTCGTCACCATTCGAGGGATCGTCGGCCTCGGACCCGCCGTCTTCGCGTTGTTGGGCGGAGCACTGTTCCTGGCGTATCCCTTGACGGACACCAGGTATCGAGAGTCTTGGCCGACCTTCGCGCCCGGCACGCGGCCCACGAAGTGGCAGGGTGACACACCAGCAGAAGAGGTTGGGCGCAGAACTGAGCGAAATGACAAACGTGTAGTTTTCCCCATGCTGTGGATAAGTGTGTGGATGGCTCGTTCGGCGGAAGAGGCACGTGCCGGACGGGGCGCCGTATCGGTAGGGTCGCGGAGTGACTTCGACCACCTCCGTGGGTCCGGGCGTTCCTCGCGGGACTCCCTCGTGGACTCAGCACGTTTCACGTGAAACACTGCCGCCGCCACCACAGACCCGCGTTGTGGTTGTCGTTAACCAGAAGGGTGGCGTTGGCAAGACCACCACAGCCGTGAATCTGGCCACCGCGCTCGCCGAGGGTGGGCTGTCCGTTCTCGTGGTCGATATGGATCCCCAAGGGAATGCATCGACGGCCTTGGGGGTCGACCATCGGCAAGGGGTGCGGGGGACGTACGAAGTCCTCATCGACCAAGACGAGATGGCATGGCATGTCGTACCCAGTCCTGAAAGCCCTGGCCTCACCGTCCTGCCCGCGACGATTGATCTCGCGGCGGCGGAGATCGAACTGGTGGCGATCGCGGGCCGGGATCATCGTCTCCTCGATGCGTTGGCCACCTATCTCGCCCACCAGCCGGTTGATTACGTCATCCTCGACTGCCCACCTTCCCTCGGCCTCCTGACCCTGAACGCCCTGGTGGCGGCGAAGGAGATCTTGATCCCGATCCAGTGCGAGTACTACGCCCTCGAAGGCGTCTCCCAGCTCGTACGGACGATCAACCTCGTCAAGGGCAACCTCAACGACTCGTTGCGCGTCTCGACGGTGATCCTGACGATGCACGACGGCCGGACCAAACTCTCAGCTCAGGTGGGCGACGAGGTGCGTCGCCACTTCCCGACCGAGACGCTCGACACGGTGATCCCTCGCTCGGTCCGCGTGTCCGAAGCGCCGAGCTATGGACAGACCGTCATGACCTACCAACCACAGTCCCCCGGCGCGGCTGCCTATCGTTCGGCCGCCCGGGAGATTGCCATCCGACCGGAGCCGCCACGATGACACCACCACGCCACCCGGGACTCGGTCGAGGGCTCGGTGAACTGTTCCAGCGGACAGACGAGGGGGCCGACAGTCGTACGACTCTGCCGGAGGGGGTCCGCTTCGCGGAGCTGCCGGTCGGGTCGATCACGCCCAACCCCCGCCAACCGCGGCAGGTGTTCGACGAAGAACTGCTCGACGAACTGGTCGACTCCATCCGGGAGGTCGGAGTCCTACAGCCGATCGTGGTGCGCCCGCTGGACGGCGATCGATACGAATTGGTGATGGGCGAGCGTCGCCTCAGGGCGGCAAGCCAGGCCAAACTGGCCACTATTCCCGCGATCATTCGACCCACGGAGCAGGCAGACCTCCTGCGTGACGCCCTGCTCGAGAACCTGCACCGGGCTCAGTTGAATCCGCTCGAGGAAGCCGCGGCGTACCAGCAATTGCTTTCGGATTTCTCGTGTACGCAGGAGGAACTGTCGCAACGCATCCATCGATCGCGCCCCCAAATCAGCAACACGATCCGCCTCTTGCGTCTGCCCCCGGCCGTGCAGCGACGGGTCGCGGCCGGTGTGCTCAGCGCCGGCCATGCGCGAGCCCTGCTCGTGCTCGAGACGGCCGAGGCGATGGAGCACCTGGCGGGCAGGATCGTGGCGGAGGGTCTGTCCGTACGTGCAACAGAGGAAGCGGTCACGCTGGCTAGCCGTACGGCCGAACCGACGACCAGGGCAGCCCGGGCGGCGCGCGAACGAAACCCTCGGTCGTACGACATCGCCGAAAGCCTGTCCAACCGGCTGGACACCCGCGTCAAGGTCGACATCGGCCGAAACCGCGGCAAGATCACGATCGAGTTCGCCGGTGAGGAAGACCTGGATCGCATACTGAAGCTACTTAACGATTCAGACACAAACAACTAAACCTGTTTGTCGATAAGCCGCTACGTCTGCAAACGGGTTGTGCAGCTCGGACCCGGCACGGTACAACGCACTGAAGGAGGCGCCATGGCACGGTCGAAAGCAGGATCGGTAGAACTCCTCAATCAGACGGCGCTCGGCCTGCCCGGCGTGACGACGGACTGGAGCTCCGACGAACGACCGATCTATCAGGTGAGCAGAAAGTCCTTCGTCTTCTTCAGGACTCCACGCAAGGATGCGGTCGACCCCGAGACAGGCGAGCTGCTCGACGACGTGATCGTCATGTGGTGCAGTCAGGAGGACAAGACGGCGCTCCTGTCCGTTCCGGGCACCCCGCTGTTCACCACGGACCACTTCAACGGACATCCCTCGGTGTTGGTACGTCAGTCCCGCCTGCCTGAACTCGCTGCCGACGAACTCGTCGAACTCGTGCAGGATGCCTGGATCTCACGTGCACCGAAGCGAGCGGTCCAAGCGTGGTTGAGCGAGCGAGGCCTGGCCGGCTGAGCTGACGACAGGAGAAGGCTGGTTCGGCCGAGCACTCAGCGGCGAACGTCGGGATTGCTGTCGGCCAGCTTGCGCTGGACGTCCTTGCGGGCGAAGTACTCGGCAACGAATGACAAGAACGGCACGGTTCCGGCGAGCCCGATCATCACCAGGTTTCGCAAAGACCACTTGACGCGCCGGCCGAGATCCCACGCCGTGACGAGCAGCAGCATGTACAGCCACCCGTGAGGAATCCCCAAGTAGGTGACCCACCGATCGTCGCCCCAGACGTACTTCAACGGCATGGCCACGAGAACCAGGAGCACGAGGAGCACCCCGACGACGTACGCCATGATCCGGTACCGCACGAGGGCCGCCTTGACCTTGGGTATCTCGGCGGCGGGAATGATCGGCTTCAGCGGACTGACGAACGGGTGGTCGGTGGAGGTACCGCTCGGCTCACTCACTGCTACTCCCCTCGTTCGGCGCCTCCGACAGGCTACCTGGCTCGTCGACGGGGTCTGCCAAGGCCAGCCCGCGGCGGTGGTAGTTCCGTGCGAACACGACCGACATGGCCAGCCCGAAGACGCCGAACGCCCACCACTGCAAGGCGTACCCGCCGTTGCGGGACTGTCCGTCGTACGTCGGCAGCACGACCGTTGCGGGGCGCATGCCCTGGGCGGTCGCGTCGGCTTCACCCAGCGTCACGTACCCGGCCACCAAAGGCTGCCGCCACACCTGCGCGAGCGCCTGCAGGCGCACCGAGCCGTACGACCCGGCCGGTACGGGATGATCGGCCTGTGCCTCGGTGGGCAAGAAGACGCCGGTCTGGGTGACGGTTCCGGTCGGCGGGGGTGACGGCGGGGCCAGGCCGCGGACCACCGCGACCACCCGCCCGTCGTCGAGCAGCAGAGCGGTGAGGATTCGCCGTACCCCGTCGGCGCCGACGATCTGAACCTCTTGGCTCGGCACGTACGTGCCCGTGACGATGACCGTACGGCCCCACAGTTCCCCGACCGCGTCGCCGGTATGCGACGCATCGAGCCGGACCGCCGGCGCGGCCGCCGCCGACGCAGCCGCCTGCACGCCCTGACCGGTGAACACCTGGGCCTGCCACATCCCTAGCCAGCCGCACACACCGGCCACCACTAGCCCGACCGTGGCGATCGCGCCCGAGATCAGCCTTCTCCGAACCAGGCTGGACGCAGTCATCGCCCCTCGACAGCCCGCGAACGGGCCGCCGCGACCAAACGGGACAACAGCGCCCCCAGACTCAAACCCGCAGCCTCCACGGCCAACGGGAGCAGTGACGTCTCGGTCATGCCGGGGGCCACGTTCGCCTCCAGGAAGACAGGCTGACCGTCGGAATCGATGATCATGTCCGTACGTGACAGGTCGCGCAGCCCGAGCGTGTGGTGTACGGCCAAGGCCAGCTCGGCGCACCGCTCGGCTACGTCGGGCTCGATCTCGGCGGGCACGAGGAAGCGGGTCGCGCCCGCGGTGTAACGGGCGGTGTAGTCGTACACCCCGGACTCCGGCCGGATCTCGACCACGGGCAACGCGACGGGCCCGGACTCGGTGTCCATGACCGAGACGGCGACTTCGGTCCCGGTGACGAAGTGCTCGACGACGGCAGACCCCCCGTACGAGTAGGCCTGCACCATCGCCGCCGGAAGATCCTCGACGGTCGTCACCTTGACGCAGCCGAGCGCCGAGCCGCTGCGCGAGGGCTTGACCATGAGCGGCAACCCGATCTTCTCCGCGAGTGCGGCGACCAGCGGGGCGGCCCCGAGCTCACGGAACGTGTCGTCTGACAAGGCCACTTGATGGGGAGTCCGCAAGCCGGCGCCGGCGATGACAGGCGTCGCGATGGACTTGTCGAACGTGAGCCGGCAAGCCGTGGCGCTGCTTCCGACGTACGGCACACCTGCCAGTTCCAGCGCCTGCCGCAGGGCTCCGTCTTCACCGGCGCCCCCGTGCAGCACTGGCACGCAGACCGGGTTGTCGAGTTCGGCCAGTCGCTGCAGCAGCGTCGAGGTGACGTCTGTTTCGACGACGTCATGCCCGACGTCGCGGAGTTCCTGGGCAACGCGGCGGCCGGAACGCAGTGAGACGTCGCGTTCGTGCGACAGCCCACCGGCGAGGACGACGACGAGTTCAGTGGTCATTCATGGCTCCTAGCTGAGGTCGGGGGCGGGGGCGGCGGCGAGATCGCGCGACGGTGGGGTGGCGTCGAGCCCGAACGTCTGGTGGATGGCCAGTTCCGCCTTGAGCACTTCACCGAGGCGGCGGGTTCCTTCGATGATCCGCTCGGGGGTGGGGAAGCAGTACGACACGCGAATGTTGCGGCTGCCGAGCCCGTCGGCGAAGAACGCCGTCCCGGGCACATACGCGACCCGGTTCGTCACGGCTCGTGGCAGCAGGGCTTGTGAGTCGAGGCCCTCGGGCAGCGTGACCCAGACGAAGAAGCCGCCGGACGGCTTGGTCCAGGTCGTACCCGCAGGCATATGTTCGCCCAGGCCGGCGAGCATGGCGTCGCGACGGGCCCGGTACATGTCCTTGAAGACCGTGATCTGAGCTTTCCAGTCCCAATGGGCGAGATAGGTGGAGATGGCGTACTGGCTGAACACCGGCGGGCACAGGGTCGCGGCTTCTTGGGCGAGCACGAGCTTTTCTCGTACGGCATGAGGTGCCAGCACCCAACCGACTCGGAATCCAGGGGCGAACGTCTTCGAGAACGAACCGAGATAGACCAGGTGGTCGGTCGCCATGGAGCCGATCGCGGGAAGAGGGTCGGCATCGAGGGACAGCAGGCCGTACGGGTTGTCCTCCACGATCAGCACATCGAGTTCCTCGGCGATCTCGACCACCGCTCGACGTCGCTCCAAGCTGGTCAGGATCCCCGACGGGTTGTTGAAGTTCGGAATGGTGTAAAAGAACTTCACCTTCTTGCCGGCCGCGCGGCAGCTCAGTACCGCCGCCCGCAAAGCGTCGGGCAGCACCCCGTTCTCGTCCATCGCGACGTGCACGACGTGGGTCTGATACGCCTGAAACGTGCCGAGGGCTCCGACGTACGACGGCGCCTCGGCGAGAATGACGTCGCCCGGATCGCAGAAGGTGCGCGTCACCAAGTCGAGCGCTTGCTGGGAGCCCGTCGTGATCGTCAGGTCGTCGGCGTGCCCGGAAATGCCCTCCAACGCCATCACGTCGCAGATCTGCTCGCGGAGCATCTCCTCGCCTTGGCCAGAGCCGTACTGCATGGCCTTGGTGCCCTGCTTGCTCACCAACTCCGCGAGGTTCTGACCGATGACGTCGAGCGGCAGGTCGGCGATGTTCGGCATCCCGCCGGCCAAAGAGACGACCTCGGGCCGGTTGGCGACGGAGAAGAGAGCTCGAACGGCGGACACCTTCAAGCCGTGGGTACGTTCGGCGTAGCGATCGACGTACCGGTCCAGACGGGTGTCACGACGGGGTTCGGGAAGACTCACCCCACCACTCTGCCGTATTCGTGGCGTCGTCGTTACGATGGTTATTCAGCCGCACGCTGCTCGGGGGAGGGAGGCTGTGCTCGATGAGCCCCTCACCATGGCAGTTCGGCTCGGCAGGGCGCGTGCGGCGTGTTCTCGCCGCGGACCTGGATTCCCTTCCCTGGTGTGAATCTTGCTCGAGTCGCTCAGTATTGTCGGGCGATCCGGCCTGGGCTCTGGCCGCCGAGAACGAGTGGGGCTTCTGCGGCGTGTCGATCGTCTCGGACGGGCAGACGATCGCCGCCGCGCTGGTCTCTCCAGCCCTCTACGTGCCCCGCGGCCATCGACTCGCGTCAGCCGCGAACGCCGACGCAGCCGCCTTGCTGTGGCTCCGCGTCGCCGACGAGCGGCGCGGCGGCAACCTGGGTAAGCAGCTCGTGCAAGGGCTGGCGGCCCGTCTGGCCGACCAACGGAACATTCAAGCGATCGACGCGACCTGCTCGACCGAAGGGGTGTGTACGGCACCCGCCCCGGCCTGGCTCGACAAGGTCGGGTTCCATGCCTTGTCGGACGGGGTTCGGTACCGGCTGGACCTGGCCGCGGCCGAGTCGTGGTTGTCCCGGCAGGCGGACGTGTGGCGTCAGGTGTCGCAGGCGCTCAAACCGCAACGGCCACCCCGCCCGGTGACCCCGTCGAGCCGTACCTCAAACCAGGCGTAGCGACCTGCTCAGGTGCCGACGCCGTCGGCCACCTGCCCTGCGATCTGCAGGAGGTCCTGGCTCGGCATGTCGGTGAGGGTGACGGCCATGACCGCCGTACTGCGTTTGACGGTGACGCAGGCCAAGCGTGTGCTGTCGTAGATCCGGCCGCAGGCCCCTCCGGGCAACGTGTTGATGTTCGTGGCGGACAACTCTTTCAGTGCGGCTTCGGCACTGGTCTGAGGTCGAGAAGCGATGGCGACGAACTGCTGGACGCCGCCGAGACTGTAGGTCGACGACACGGTGGCCACGCCGGTGACCGGATGCGTCGACGCGGATGTGCCGGTCGCCGGGTCGCGCTGGTAGTCCCCGGCCCGCAGCGGGAGGGTCAACGGGCCCTCGGGCAGTAACGAGGCAATAGGCGTGCCTGACCTGGAGAACCCGTAGGCCACCGCCCCGACGATCAACGCGAGCACCAGCACTGCCGCGGCCAGGTAGAGGTTCCGCCTGGGATTCTTCGCGAGCCGCTGGGCCCGGCTGGTGGCGCGGGAGGGGACGGCACGGCCGAACCTCGCCCCACCGATCGCTCGGGAGGCTCGCCCCGGTCTGGTCGGCGCCGTCGCGTCGGCGGAATCCGGGGGCTGCTCGGTGGTGCTGGCTTCGGTCGAGTCGACGCCGTGCGAGGCATCGCCGGTCGGAGCGACGCTGCGATGCGGGACTGTCGCCGTGAGGTCGTGCGGCTCTGGAGTCAGGGACGCCGGCGGCGACCCTCCCTCGACGAAGGACGGTGGGGCCTGGTCAGGGCGGCGGAAGAGCGCATGCGTGTCGCTGGCCCCAGGCGAGCCCTCGATCAGGCTCTGGGCTGATCTCGGCACTTGTTCAGTCTGGGAAGGAATATCGGGGTCTTTCTCGTCGCTGGCGTCGGGTGTCGGACGGTTGACCGTACCGCCTGAACCTGTGCTCACCGACGCCAGCCCCTCCGATGATTCGTCCGCGACCGCACCCTCGTCTCGGTCGTCGATAGAGTTGTCGGATTCGGTTCGTACGACATCGTCGGCGGGTGCGTCGTCGACGTCAGCGGGTTCGTCGGTGGGTTCGTCGTCAGAAGTGGCAGGTGCCTCGCCGGCCGGATCGAGCGGTGCTTCATCGGTGTTCGGCTCAGTGTGTCCGGGACCGTGGGCAGATGGGCCAGCGGCTGCGTTCGGCCCGTCGTCGCCAAGATGGATGAGCCGGGCCTCGAGGACGTCGCCGCCCCAGCTGGGCGTGGCGGGTTTGCTGCCCGATCTCGTCGGTCGAACCGCGCTTTCGCCCGCACTGTCGGCTCCGGTTGCGCTTTCCGCGTGGGCTCCGTCGGTCCCGGGCCACGAGGGGGTCGCTCCCGGACGAACTGAAATCGAATGCGCTGCGGCGAGGACTTCGTCGGCGGAGACGGCGTCGTCAGCAGGAAGCGAGCCGGAGTCGCGGGCAGCCGTACCTGAGTCGCGGGCAGCCGTACCCCAGGAAGGGGGAGGCCAGGAGGGAGTCGAGCGGTCGCTGGGTAGAGGCATGGGAGAGTCCGCGGTCAGGCGACCTCGTCGAGGGCCTTGCGCAGGCTCATCTTGGTCACGGCCCCCGTCATCTGCTTGACGATCTCGCCGCCGGAGAAAATGAGGATCGTCGGGAGGTTGCGAACGCCGTACTGGGCCGGCGTCACCAGGTTGTCGTTCGTGTCGAGTTTGACGAAGGTGATGCGCCCGTCGTACTGCTTGGCCAGTTCGTCGAGGATCGGCGACAGCTGCTTGCACGGCGAGCACCAGTCCGCCCAGAAGTCGACCAGCACGGGTGTGGTCGAGGCCAGCACGGTGGAGGCGAAATCGGCATCGGTGACAGCTGTGGCGTTGGACATGGTGCTCCTCTTCTTCGGGTCGTCAGTCTGCCGCAGCGGACTGACAAAACCGAGCGTGGGGTCAGGCGGGTACGGCAGTGGCCTCGGCGAGCTGGGCTACGTCGGCCAGGTCGCTGAGGTATCGCTCGGCGTCCAGGGCCGCTGCGCACCCGGACCCGGCGGCGGTGATCGCCTGGCGATAGGTGTGGTCGACCAGATCGCCACACGCGAAGACGCCGGCGAGGCTCGTGCGAGTGGATCGACCCTCGGCCTCGACGTAGCCAGCGGCATCGAGATGCACCTGATCGCGCACCAGTTCAGACCGCGGCTCGTGCCCGATCGCGATGAACAAGCCGTCGCACGGCAGCTCCCGGGTCTCGCCGGTGACCGTGTCGCGCAGGGTGATGCCGGTCACCTCGGTGTCGCCGGCGATCGCGACCACTTCGGAGTTCCACACGAAGTCGATCTTGGGGTCGGCCTCGGCCCGGGCGCGCATGATCTTGCTGGCGCGTAACTCGTCGCGGCGGTGCACGATCGTCACCGACCGGCCGAACCGGGTCAGGAAGGTGGCCTCCTCGACGGCTGAGTCGCCACCGCCGACGACCACGATCTTCTTGTCCCGGAAGAAAAATCCGTCGCACGTCGCGCACCAGGAGACACCGCGGCCCGACAGACGTTCCTCGTCGGGGATGCCGAGTTTCTTGTAGGCCGAACCCATCGCCAGCACCACGGTCTTCGCCTGATGTTGCGTGCCGTCGGAATCGACCACGACCTTCACCGAGCCGTCGAGCCGCATCTCGACGACGTCGTCGGTGATCAGTTCGGCACCGAACCGCTCCGCCTGGGCGCGCATCTGGTCCATGAGATCGGGGCCCTGGATGCCCTGAGAGAAGCCCGGGTAGTTCTCGACCTCGGTGGTGTTCATGAGCGCCCCACCGGCGGTGATCGATCCTTCGAAGACCAGCGGCTTCAACTCGGCCCGGGCTGCGTAGATCGCGGCCGTGTAGCCCGCCGGGCCCGACCCGACGATGATGATGTCCCGCACGCTCATTCGGCGATGCTCCTCTTGGCTGTGAGTCTCACGCGGCCCGGAAACGGTGAAACGTCGCTCGGGTCAACTCTTCATTATCCACAGATGTTCCCCGCGCGCCCGGTTGTCCACAGGCTGGGTGGTCATCGCTTGTGCGGTGGCGTCGGAATGTGAAAGGAAGTGAGCAACCGCGCGTCACCCCCGACACCCCCGAGCGAGGTCCGATGTCGACGTCATCGTCGTTGCGTCCCCACGGCGCCCAGCTTCGCGCTCGTCGAAGCATGCGGCTGGTCGTGTTCGGCTTGCTGCTCGCCTGCCTCGGCTCGCTGGGTGCGGTGACGCTGTACCAGCGGGGTACGACGAGCCAACCCGTCCTCGTGGCCACACGCACGATCAGCCGCGGCGAGGTGATCGGGCGCAACGATCTGCGGATCGTCGACGTCAGCGTCGGCGAGGGACTCAGGTTCGTGCCGGCCGGCAGCCAGACCGAGGTGGTGGGTCAAGTGGCATTGGTCGACCTCGCGGACGGCAGTCCGCTCACCCCTGGGTCGTACGGCAAGGCGGTCGTCGCGGCCGGCATGGTCCACATCGGTCTACGCCTGGCGGCGGGGCGATTGCCGGTGCGAGACCTTCCGGCTGGCACGCCCGTACGGCTGATCGGCGTGTCGACCAAGGATGGCGCAACCGGAGAGAACGTAGGTACGGGGGTCGTGGTGACCTCACCGCGGGCGACCAGCGACGGCGCCGCATCTGTGCTCGACATCGCGGTGAGATCCGAATTGGCGATCGTTGTCGCGCAGCTGGCCGCCACCGACCGGCTCGTCGTGGTCCGGGAGGCGGCGTGAGCATCTCGATACTGGTCAGTGCCGGTGGTGCACCGGGAGTCACGGCGCTGGCCGTAGCTCTGAGTGTTCTGGGTTCCGGGCAGACCGTACTGGTGGATGCAGATCCTCATCCGGCACAATCCGTGCTCGCCGGATTCCTACGCGGGAGCGACGCGACCGGTTCAGGCCTTCCGGCGCTGGCCCGTCAGGCCAGACAGGGCTTGACCACGGTGCCGGATCTGCGCGACTACTCGATTCCACTCACCGGCGACGAACTCACCCGCCGGTTCGTACCGGGGTTCGCGAACCCGGCGGCGGTGGGACTCTTCGAGCCCTTCTGGCCGATTCTGGGAGACGCCGTGGCGTCGGCATCTGCTGCGGGGGCGACCGTGACTGTCGATGCCGGGCGCGTGGGCCCCGACGGACCACCCAACGGCCTGGTCTCGGTGGCAGATGCCGTCCTGGTGGTCACGCGAAGCCACCTGTCAGCGCTGGCAGCACTCCGCCTCTACCTCCCCGGAATCGTCGACAGCCTCGAACGATCGCGAACGCGGGCCCAGCTCGGTCTCGTCGTGGTCGGGGCGGGGAAGCCGTACTCGACGGGGGAAATCCAACGACAGTTCCAATTGCCGGTCTGGGCCACGCTCCCGATCGACACGACTGGGGCCGCCGTGTTCAGCGAGGGCGCGCCGGATCCGAGGCGGTTGCAGCAGGGTGCGTACGTACGAGCCGTTCGCGGGGCTGCTGCCGAGATCGAGTCGCGCGTGTGGGGTCGGCGTCGTCTCGTGGCGGGTGTCTCATGACCGAGCTGTCGAACGTCCCGCTGTTCCGCACGGTGGTGCCCGACGGGGTACGGCTGCTCGCCGAGCGGCCCGCAGCCATCGTGACCGACGACGCTGCGATCGACTGGGAGCTGGTGGTCACCCTGCGGCGGGCGGCAGCGGCTCAGATCACCGACACCCTTGAGCGGCACCGCTCGGATCATGGCCGCCCCATGACCGATGCCGACCGGCGGGTCATGGGCCGATCTGTCATCCGTGGGGTCGTGCGGGAGCACGCCGAGGCCCTGAGCACGCGTGGCGAGGCACTGTGGCCTCCACAGGTGGAGCAGCGATACGCACGTGCTGTCGAAGATGCCGTGTTCGGGTACGGCAGGCTGCAGCCCCTGTTCGAGATCGCCGATGCGGAGAACATCGAACTCAACGGCCACGACGTGGTCAGGGTGCAGTTGTCCGACGGCCGGCGGGTCACCCATCCGCCGGTGGCCGACAGCGACGAGGAGTTGGTGGAGGCCATCCGATTCCTGGGAGAGTCCGCCGTACCCTCTCGCCCGTTCGACGCCGCTCATCCCACGATGACGCTGGCGCTGGGCCACAAGTTCCGGCTGCATGCGATCGGCTTCGGGCTGACGCATCGACCCAGCGTCACGATTCGGCAACACCTGTTGACCGACGTGTCACTGCACCATCTCGCTGCCACGGGGATGATGCCGGTCGACGTGGCGAGGATCCTCCACGCAGCCGTGTTGGCTCGCAAGTCGATCGTGATCTCGGGTGACCAAGGCGCCGGCAAGACGACGCTGCTGCGGGCCCTGATCGATGCCATCCCGAGAGGGGAACGCTTCGGCACCATCGAAACCGACTACGAGCTGCTCACCCATCTCCAGCCGGGCCGGGACAACGTGGTCGCCCTTCAGGCCAGGGTGGGAATGGGCGAGCAGGTGGACGGGCACTTCGTCGGGGAAGTCACGGTGGCCGATCTCATACCGGAAGCGTTGCGGCAGAATCTCACCCGGCTCGTCGTCGGCGAGGTGCGCGGCAGCGAGGCCGGTGCGATGTTCGAGGCCATGCAGGCTGGGCACGGGTCGCTGTCGACGACCCATTCGCACAGCGCGTCGTCGACGATGGATCGGTTGGCGTCTCGCGTCGCCATGGGTCGCGTGCTGGCCATTCACGAGGCGTACAGGCAGATCGCCCACAACATCGACCTCTTGGTTCACGTGGACCTTCGGGACGACACCTGGCGGGGAGGGCTGCGCTCCCGGTCGGTCAGCGAGGTACGGGAGCTGACCGGAGCGATCGAGGCCGACCGTCCGACCACCCACGTCACGTACCACCGTGACGCCTCGACCACCTCGTTCCATCCGAGTCAGCGGCTGCTCACCGACCTGACGCCGTTCTTCCAGGGGTGGGAGGTCAGGCCATGACCGCCCTGATGGCGGTGTGCGGAGCCGCCGCGGGGTTCGGCCTGGTGATCGTGGTGGCCGGACTGACGCCGCGCGCCGATCAAAGCCCGCCCGCGCGGTCCCTGCCAGGGCTCCGAGACCTCGCACGGACCCACCGCGCCGCGCTGGTCCGATGGTTGGTCGGAGGCCTCGCCGGACTCGTGGCGTTCGCCCTCACGGGGTGGCTGGTCCTGCTCCCGGTGGGCCCGGTCGCCGTGGTGGGGCTGCCGTACCTCCTCGCCTCGCCGCCGACCCCGGAGCTGGACCTGCTGCGGGCCCTGGATCGCTGGGTACGGTCGATCGCGACCATGCTGCCCACGGGCCGATCGATCATCGACGCCATCCGCCTCTCCGTCAGACATGCGCCCGAGGCGTTGGTGCAGCCGCTCGAACTCCTGGTCCTGCGCCTCGACGAAAGGTGGCCCCCCGCGGACGCTCTTCGGGCTTTCGCCGACCAACTCGACAGTCCTGACGCCGATGCCGTGGTGGCGGCCTTGATCCTGGCCGCCAAGCGCGGCGGAACGGGTGCGACGGCCACATTGACGGCCCTCTCCGACGCGATCCAGGAACGCCTGCGCGCCATGCGCGACATCGAGGCCGAGCGGGCCAAACCGCGGGTCGTCGTCCGGCAAGTCACGGTCATCACCCTCGTGGTTCTCGCCGGGGCATTGGTGATCGGGGGGCGGTTCTTCGCTCCGTACGGCACACACGTCGGCCAGGTGGTGCTTGCCGTTCTGCTCGGCGTGTACGTCGTGTCGCTCGTCTTGCTCCGGCGCATGACCATGCTGCGGAGCCGGGAGCGCATCCTGCGGGGAGGTGTGCGATGACCGGGGCGGCCTGGGCGGCACTGTCGGGCGCGGCTGTCGTAGCTGGACTCTTCTTGGTCGCGTCCGCGCTGGTGCCACGCCCGGTGAGGCTCGACGACGCTTTGCACCGATTGGCCTCGGGCGAGGCGCCAGCGATGCAGATCGAGGGGTCGTACGGGTGGGAGGACCGGCTAGGCCGTGCGGCACACCACCTCGAACGGCCCATCAGTGCGAAAACGTCGGCCCTGCTGGAGTTGAAAGGGATCCAGACGTCGAGGTTCCTCGCCGACAAGGTGGTCCTGGGTGTGCTGGGACTAGCCGTGCCCACAGTGATCGGGGTCGCATTCGGACTCTTGCTCGGCACCGGATTGGCTCTCCCTTTGGGGGTGTCGTTGGTGGCGGGCACGGTCGGCTTCTTCTGGCCGGACCTTCGACTCCACCGCTCTGGTGGACTGGCGAGGGAGGACGCAGCCGAAGCCCTCCTCACCTTCTTCGATCTCGTCACGCTCGAACGGCTCGCGAACCAATCGGCCCCGCAGGCGCTGTACGCGGCCGCTTCGGTGTCGGACGTCACCCCGTTCCGTCAGGTCCGCGCAGTGCTGGACGCGGCTCGGCTCGAGCAGCGTGCGCCGTACCCCGCCTTGAAGGCGCTCGCCGACGACCTCGGTCTGCCCGAACTGCGCGACGTCGTCGACGTGATGAGCCTGGACGAACAGGGCGCCTCCCTCGTCGGCAGCCTTCGGGCCCGCGTCAAGGAACTCCGTGACGCCCACCTGACGGAGCAGAAGATCAAGGCTCACGAAGTGTCGGAACGGCTCACGGTGTTCATGGTGATTCCCGCCTTGATCTTCGGACTGATCTTCCTCGTCCCCCCGCTCTTGCTCTTGATCTTCCCGCAGTGAACCCCGACCCAAGGAGTTGGACATGAAAGAACTCATGAGCCGCGCGCTAGCCCGGCTGATCGGCACGGTGCTGGCTCCGCGCGACGAGCGCGGACTCTCGCAGAGCACGGAGAACGCGATCCTGCTGGCTGGCGCCATCGCGGTCGCGGGCGTCGTCATCGCGGCAGTCACGGCCTATGTCTCGGCCAAGCTGCCTAAGTGACATGTCCCGATCCGATCGCGGATTGTCAGAGTCGGTCCAGTGGGCCGTCGTCTTTCCTGCCCTCGCCGTCTGCGTGCTGGGCCTCATCCAAGCCGGTGTGTGGCTCAACGGCGTCACCGTGGTTCGGGCAGCGGCCGCGACGGTCGCAGAGACCGAGGCGTTGGCCGGGGTGACCGCTGGCTCCGGAGAGGCGGCCGGTCGTCGCCTGGCTCACGAGCGGGGAGTGGAGGTCACGTCGATCGAAATCTCGAGCACGACCGAGCGCATTGACGTTCGGGTCGTGGGTCGGGTGCCGATCTTCTTCGACGTGGGGCAAGGGAGCGTCACCGGTACGGCAGCGGCGCCTCGCGAAAGGACGACGCGATGACACGCAACGAACGAGGCGCTGCCTCCATGGAGCTGACCCTGCTGGTGCCGGTGGTGGTGCTGTCGCTCGGGGTCATGGTCTCCAGCGGGCGGGTCTGGCTGGCCCGCTCCGCGGTCGAGCAGGCGGCAGGCGCCGCGGCTCGTGCGGCCAGCGTCGAACGAACGCAGGCATCAGCACGGACGGCTGCGGAGCGGACCGTGACGACGTCGCTCGAAGGAACGAGGTGCATCGACGTGAAGATCGATGTGGACACGTCTGGATTCGCATTGCCTCCGGGAGTCTCTGCCGTCGTCAGCGTCACCGTTCGATGCCAGGTCCCGCTGGCCGACGTCGCCGTACCCGGGCTCCCAGACAGCCTGACAGCCGAGTCCCGCGGGCAGGCTGTGCTCGATACGTATCGGGGCCGATCGTGAAGCGGATCGTCGCGGGAGTGGCAGCCTGGCTGGCGATCGTCGTGCTCGCGGTCGGCGTTCCGATCATGCTCGTCTCGGTCGGTTATCTGGGTGCCTTGCCATCCGTCGATTGGCGACACGCAGTTCTGCAGCCGGATGACGGAACGCTCTTGCTCGCGGCCGTGACGCTGGTCAGCTGGGTCGCGTGGGCCGTTCTGACGATGTCGGTCGTCGTCGAGGTTGCCGCGGCTGTACGGCGCGTCCAGGGACTCCCTCGGATCAAGCTTCGGGTGCCCGGGTTAGAGGCACCGCGAAGCCTCGTTCGAGGGCTGGTCGTCGCCGCCGTGACTCTCGTCGTCGGCTTCGGTCAGATCGCGACGTCACGGGCGGCGGAAGCCGTACCCGTCGTCGGAACGTCGATACCCGGGGGGGACAAGCACCAACATCGATCCGCTCATCCGGCCGACGGGGATGGGACAAGCCCGAAGCGAGGAGCCGCCAGGACGGCGCAGCCGCTGCCCGCCCAACGACTCCACGTCGTGACCGGTCGCGAAGACCTGTGGTTGTTGGCGGTGACCTACTACGGCGACGGCACCCAATGGCGCCGGATCGCCGAAGCCAACCGGGATCTTCTGCGAACCCGGACCGATGTCGATCCCGGTTGGAGGTTGGTCATTCCTGGCTCGGTCGGGCAGTCGGGTGAGTCCGTGGTGATCGTGCGAGAAGGTGATTCTCTGTGGTCGTTGGCGGGTCGGTACTACGGCGATCCGGAACAATGGCGACTGGTGTTCGGAGCCAATCGCGACGTGGTCGGCGATCCTGACCAGATCGATGTCGGATGGCGGCTTAGGTTGCCGGCCCTGCCGACGCAATCACAACCCGCAGTCGTCTCACCGGTTGCGACGACCAATTCCGAATCCCCTGCGACAGCCTCGGTCGGTTCTGCCACACCGCGTGCGCCGGCGACTGCATCGCCCACTCTGGCGGCAGGGTCGCGGGCCCCGTCGGGCGGTCGGGAGACCTCGGAATCAGAGAGGGAGAACCAACCCGGGCCGGGAGCAGCCGAACGCACAGAAGGGCCTCTCGGGGGCGGTGCCGTACCGGACGAAACGCCCCACCGGTCGGCCGAGTCGAGCGACCTGCTGGCCTGGGGAGTGGTGGGCACCCTCGGTGCCGGGGCAGCAGCGGCGGTGATCCGTACCCTCCGTCGGCGACGGGCTCTGCAATTGAACAACCGTCCCGTAGGTCGCCGCATCATCCACGCCGACGCTGCCACCCAGCACGTCGAGAACGCCCTGGGCCGACTGAGCGGCCTCTCGGTCAGCGGCTCCCGGCCGGTCGTCGGCCGACGGGCTATGGCTACGTCGGACGACGAGTCCGCGGTCCCCGCGTACGGCAGTCAGGCCGGATCCCGGTTCGTCGTGGATTCAGCCACGCAGGCTGTCGAAGAGTCCCCGCCCGAGCAGGAAGAGGCTTCGCATGTCGTGACGGGGCTGCCGATCGGGATGTCACACGCGATCGGCGACGGATCCGTATCCGGTGAAGAGGTCGCGACCGACACCGTGGCACCGCCGACCGTCACCGTGGGTCTGACCGACGAGGGACCGGTCGTCGTCGACCTGGAGGACTGCAAGGTCCTGGAGGTCGACCTCGGAGATGTCCAGACATCGTGGGGCGCGGCTGCCGCCTGGGTCTTCGAGCTGGTCTGCGGCAGTGACGAGACCCCGAGCGAGGTCGTCCTGGTCGGAGAGCTGGGAACCAGCGACGGACTGAGGTCGCTCGACAACGTCACCGTGATGGAGTCGACACACGAGGCCGTGTCAGTCCTGGAATCGGTCGTCTCGGGTCAGCGAGAAGAATTGCGATCCCACGACCTGACGCTCGGCCAAGCGCGGGCTGATCTGGAGACCCGCGCGGCCTGGGTGCCACGCGTCTTCGTGCTCCCGAACGAGAACGGGCTCCTCGAACGCCTGACCACGTCGTTGACTTCGGAACCCGACTCGGCTGTTTCGGTGATTCTGGTCGGCCGTAGCGACCGTCCGGCCGACACGAGAAGGGCACTGCCTCGTGACGGCTACAGCGTGCTTCACGGAGATTCCAACGCGGCACTGCTCCAGCCGGGCGGCATCCCCGTACGCCCGGTGGCGCTTGCTCGACGGGCGATGACCGCCATTTCAACCCTGCTCGACACCACCGGCCGAGCCGACACGACAGCCGCCTCGTGGTTCGAGCCGCAGTCGGGATTCGACGGCAACGTCCGGATTCTCCACCCACGAACCAGCCCCACCCTCACTAAGGAGGTCGACGACATGGGTCTGGCCGACCCGGGAGTCACTGACTTCTCCTATCCAACCGTGCTTCTGCTGGGACCCATCCGCCTCCTCGGAGCCAACGGATCTCCGCCGGCCCGGGCGGAACGATCGTGCGTCGAGTACTGCGCCTGGCTGCTCGAACATCCTGGCGCCATGGCGACTCAGATGTCTGCAGCCTTGCTGGTCGCCGAAGGAACCCGCCGGTCCAACGTGAGCCGGCTGCGCTCGTGGTTGGGGAAGTCGCCGACCGGGGAGCCGTACCTGCCGGACGCCTATTCCGGTCGGCTGCATCTCGACGCCTGCGTGAGTTCCGACTGGCACCGATTGCTGACCTTGGTCGCGCCCGGGGTGTCGAGGACGGCGACCGAGACTCTGGTCTCGGCGCTGCGACTGGTTCGAGGGGCCCCCTTGGCCGATGCAGCCCCCGGCCAGTGGCACTGGGCCGAGGAGTTACGCACTGACATGGTCTCGACGATCCGCGATATCGGCGTGATCGTCGCCGAACGCGCCCTCGCCGACCACGACATCGACCTTGGCCGATGGGCTACCGCTCGGGCGCTCACCGCCGCCCCCGACGATGAGGCGCTGTTGAGGTCTCGACTTCGGGTCGAGCATCAAGCGGGCAATCGGACTGAGGTGGAAAGGCTCGTGCTGCGGCTCACCCGCCACGCCCGCCGGCTCGGATTCGACCTGGATGACGACACCATCACCGCGATCCAGGAAGCGATCGAAGGGCGTTCTCGAGCTCGGGCGTGAGCCGGGACAAACGAGAGTTTGATGCTTACCTAAGAGGTTCCTGATAGCGGCCCTGCCGAACGCACGCCGCGCCTCTGATGGCACCAGTCTTGGCAACAACGGGACTCAATCGGGTTTCGCGAGGGAGGTTCGCACCGTAAGGCACCGGTCGTGGCGGCAACTAGCTGCAACGGAACTCGGCCTTGTGCGGCATGTTGTGGACTCCCCGAGTGGTGCCCCTCGTCGGGGGCGACTAGATGGAGGGATGATGTCCGCATCAACTGCTGAAGCCCAGCATCACGGGGCTATCTCGAAGCTTCCAGCGACGAGCATCGTGGGCTACGGCCTCGGTGATTTCGGGTGCAACCTTTCGTTCTCGCTAGCTACTGCGTGGCTGCTCTTCTACTACACCGACGTCGCAGGGTTCTCCTCGGCCGCTATCGGCACGATGTTCTTCATCGTCCGGTTGTGGGACGCGGTGGCCGACGTTCTCGCCGGTCGTGCGGTCGACAGCACGATGACCCGGTGGGGCAAGTTCCGTCCGTTCATCCTGTTCGGCGCGCTGCCCCTCCTGCTCCTCAACATGCTCACGTTCTACGTGCCGGGCAACCTGCAGCGTCAGGATCCGACTCAGCCGCTGCTCACCAGTGGCATGGGCATCCTGTGGGCCTACCTGACCTATGCCGCGCTCGGCTTGGCCTACTCCTTGGTCAACATTCCGTACGGCTCCATGGCCTCGGCGATGACCCAGTCGGTCAACGAGCGGGCCAAGCTCGTTTCGTCCCGTGCCTTCGGTTCGGCCCTCGGTGGGGTGTTCCTGACCTTCGTCATCGCGCCGCGAATCTCGGCGCTGCAGAAGAGCTCGACCGGCGCCTACAAGAAGCTGACCGAGGCGGTCAAGGCGAACGACACGGCCGCTATCGAGCAGGCCAAGACTGCCGTCAACGACATCCAGCACCAGTTGCAGAACATCTTCACGACCACCACGTTGATGTTCGTGGGGCTCGGTTTCATCTGCTTCATGCTGCTGTTCCTGTGGTGCAAGGAGGCCGTCGTGCGCACGTCGGCCAAGACCACGATCAAGGACACCGTCGACACGATGAAGACCAACGGCCCGCTCGGCATTCTCTGCGCGGCGTCGTTCTTCTACCTGATCGGTGTCAACGCGGTCGGTCCGATCTCGGCCTACTACGCCCGCTACGTCTTGGGTGACACGAACTGGACCGTTCCGATGTCGGTCGTGAACGTCGGCATCTCGCTGATCATCACGCCGTTCATCCCGGCCTTGATCGGCAAATTCGGCAAGCGCGCCGTCTTCCAGTACTGCGGCGTCTTCACCGTCATCGGTGGCGTCTCGCTCTTCTTCCTGCCGAGCAACCCGGTTAATGCGGAGACGGGCGTGCCGATCCAGGCCGGCCTCACGTGGGTCGTCCTCGTGGCTCTCATCCTGCTGGCGATCAAGGGTCTCGGCGCTTCGCTGATCAACACGGTCATGTTCGGCCTCGAAGCCGACACCGTGGAGTACGGCGAATGGAAGACGGGCAAGCGCTCCGAGGGTGCCACCTACGCGGTATTCTCCTTTACCCGCAAGATCACGCAGTCGATCGGCGGTCTGCTGTCGGGCCTCCTGCTCGGCTGGGGTGCCTACAAGGCCAACCAGCCCGTTCAGGAGCCCATTACCCACACCATGATGAAGGCCGCGATCGGCCTCATCCCCGCCAGCGTCGCGATCATCGCGATGCTGATCTTCAGCCGCTACCCGCTGAACGACAAGTTGTTCGCTCAGATCCGCGACGAGACCGAGGCCCGCAAGGCCGCCGCTGCTGCGGCTGCCGCCCAGGGCGAGGCAGCTCACTGAGCTCACGTCGTCACGACCGAAGGGCCCGGCTGATGCCGGGCCCTTCGGCGTTCGTGTCGTTCTAACACTTTGATCACAAAACGTTCAGGTCCCCTTCACTCATCCGATGTGTGGCATTCTGGAATTGCCACATCGTGGGAGTGCCCAGGGGGTTGCTGGGGGCGTCTCGCAGCCTCCTGGAGCCACGATGGTCCGGCTCAAGCCCCACTCGCCAGCCACCCCCGGACCGCGTAGGTCAACGTAACGGGTCAAACGTCACGCGCTCACCGTGTCCCGACAGTGGCATCGAACAGCGTTCAGTGGCATCAAACAGCGATCGTTCGAGGGGAGTCACCCCGTGACCGGGGTGTCCTTGCGAGTCGCCTCCGTTCCGCGATCGAACACCTCCGGCCCAATGCGGCCGCTGACGAGCCAGAAGGCCGCAGCCAGAACGGCGTAGCACACGGCGAGGCCGAGGAAGATCGGCACCGAAACGCCGTTCGACGGCAGGATCAGGGCCGCGATGACCGCAGCGGTCACGAACGCGGCGTTGAAGATCATGTCGTACACCACGAAGACCCGCCCCTTGTAGGTGTCGTCGATGTGAGCCTGAACGAGAGTGTCGGTGCAGATCTTGAACGATTGGGCGACCAGGCCCAGCAAGAACGATGCGGCGATCAGTGTTCCCTTCTGGAACACCGAACCCGGGAACGCCTGGACCCCAGCGGCTGCCAGAGCGAGGGCGATCATCCAGCGCCGGACCCCGAACCGCGCCGCCATAGGAGGTGACACGGCGGACGCAAGCAGGAAGCCCGCGGTCGTCGCCCCGGCCCAGATCCCAAGGTCGACCATGGCCGCGTTGACATCGCTGAGTTCGTGGAAGTAGTTGCGGTAGGCCAGAATCGTGCCGACCATCGACACTCCGAAGATCACCCGTTGAAAGCCGATCGTGGCCAAGCCAAGAGCGGCGGGGCGACGGTGCCTCAGGTGACTGAAAGCCGTACGAAGACCTGCCCAGACCTCCCTGGCACTGCGGTGGTGTTCGTGATCCGGGCCGAGCGCCTGACGGTGGAATCGGCTGGCGAGGAAAGCCGAGGTTGCGAAACCACACGCTGCAATGGCGAAGGCCAGTGCGTCGGCCTGATAGGTCTGCCAGATCGACCCCAGGACGAATCGGCAGCCCAAGACCACCCCGCCGCCGATCAGTACTCCGCCGGGCCCGACGAGGGGCATCACGGTGTTCGCCGAGAGGTACTCATCGGGATCGATCGTGTGAGGTAACGCAGCGGAGATGGCAGCGAGCAAGAACCGGTTCGCTGACAGGGCCACCAGCGCTGCGGCGGCGATCCCAATCTGCACAGGGGAAGAACGATCGCCAGTCAGAACCAATGCGCCGATGATCAGGGCGATCACGACTCGACACGAATCGGTGACGAGGATGATCTGGCGACGCGACCAGCGGTCCAGCACGATGCTGACGAATGGTCCCACGATCGAGAAGGGCAGGAGCGTGATCGCGAGGACGGCTGCGATAGACCAACCGTCGGGCTGCTGGTACGGGGAGAACAGCACGTACGACGCCAGACCCACCTGAACGGCCCCGTCGGCGGCCTGGGTGATGATCCTCAGCAAGAGGAGCCGGCGAAAGGACGCATGCCGCCAGAGGTCTGCCACGCTCTGAAACACACGCATTCCCGGCTCCGATCCCGCGAATCCCTCAGCGCGGCGTCAGTGATGCTACCCGGCAGGCGTGGTCTGGTCGGGTTCACGCTGACGTACGGCGAGCAGCGCGTTAGGCTCCGAGCGTCACGAGGAGGTGCGCATGTCAGAGACGAGCGGCCGAGCAGAGGATGCGCGAATCCGTCAGGAGCTCGCCGATTCGACGAGCCGTCACGAATCCGAACGTGCCCAAGCATTGATCGACGCCTTCATCGTCAAAGCTCGTGAACTCGGCGTCGAACCCGTACCCCTGCGAGCGAAGACGTTCTCGGGAGCCGACGTGAAGACCGACAGGACCGGTTGGTACATCCGTCGCAACCGGTCCATCGCGATCGGGGTCGACGGCGGCTACTACCAACTGACCGTCCCCGGCGGCGGCCTTCTCGACCGGTTCAAGGGTGTATCGGTCAAACCCACTCCGCCGCCCCTGGTCGTCGGACGCGGCGGGCGCGACGGCGAGACCGGCGATCTGGCCGAATTTCTCGAGCGAGCCTTGAGCCGTACCGAGTAGGGAAGCGGGGTCTGCCGTACCGAAGACACCAGAGACCGGTTCGAGGTGAGGGCCGTACCCAGGACAGCAGGAGCCGGTCGGGGTCGAGCCGTACCCGCCCCCCTCACGGACCTGCCAACTCGTGACTGCGCGCCGCCATGCGTTTGAGCGCAGTGCTGCAGCGCCAGCGAACAGTGGCTGGCGTCAACCGATGACGAGCGGCGGCCTCGTCGCTGGTGAGACCTTCGACGTACACGCTTTCGACCACGACTCTGTATTTCGCCTCGATGATGCCCAGGCCCTCCGCCCGGTCGAGCACCGCCGAAGCGAGGGCGAGACGTCGCCGCTGGACATGGTGAAGGCAGCCCAGCGGTTGCAGCTCCGCGAGCACGTCGCGTCGGGCACCCAGCACCAGGGTCATCAACACCGACGTTCCCTTGGGGCCGACCCGGTAACGGCCAATCCGTACCCACACAGCCGCAACCAGGGTCGACACCGTCAGGCGATCGTCGTGTCTGGCCAGCTTCTGCAGCCAGGGCATGGCGACCTCTAGCAGGACCCACCCAGCAAGGCGACTGCCCGATTGGGCGGCATCGATCAGGTGGACAAGCAGGGGATCGGGCTGAGGGGAGGTGCGGCACGCCTCGACCGCCTGCTCGGCCGTCAGGCCACCGGTGTCGCCGAGGGGTGGTAGATCGCAGTCCGAAACCTCGGTCCAGTGTCGAGAAATCGTGGCGAGGCATGGGTCCTGGGTGGCCATGTGGGTCTCCTGGGGGTGAGTTCGTGACCCCGAGCCAACCCCCGTACCGTTGCCGATCTCGTTGCCCGACACGCAGACGGTGTCACCGGCGCACCGATTGTTGTTGTTCGCAGGACGACGAGTGTTGTCCGTACGTGCACCCGTCTTGCCGGGCCCGCCCCCGGGGGGCTCAGGCCTCTCCGCCGTCGGCGGGAGGTTGCGGCCACAACGACATGCGGAAGGCCTCGCGAGACGACAACACGACGGTCGGTACGGCTCCCAGCGTCAGCTCGGGGTCGTCGGACTGCACCAGCGGCACGATCCGATGGTCGAAGAGTCGAGCCATCCGGGTGGCCTGGGCGATCGCATCCAACAGCGACAGCGCCTCAGGGCGGTGACGGGACAGGAAATCGTCGTACACACCGAGCACGAGGGCGAGCCGGAGCACGGGCTCGCCGTACGGGTTGTCGGTCCGCGCCAACTCGCTGAGCCAACTGCCGACCGTGGACAGGTTTCTCGGCAGCGACGGCGGCATCGCCAGCACCTCGGCGAGCTGATCGGCGGCGGACGTCGGATCCCATGGGCGACAGTCGAAGGCCGCCACCCGGTAGTTCCGCGCTCGAAGGTCGGAAAGGATCTGCCCGAGGACGGCACGGTCGAGCACGATCCCGAGCGCCCCCCGGACCAGCGCGGCACGAGGGTTGGCGCCGCTCCCCGCGGTGTAGTCGGGCATTCACGCCTCCTCTCGGACCCACACTAGGGCGACCGGCGAATGCCCGCAGGGCACGCGAGGAGACCTCTCATCTGGGGTCAGTGGGATGTGCCAGGGTGGCCGCGTGGAACCGAAAGGGTCGGCGCGACCGCACGAGTGCGATGGAGTTGGGGTTGAATCGCACTCTGAACGGTCCGGCGAAAGGACACACCGGTGAACGGTGAACGGTGGAAGGACGTGGACACGTACCTCGGTTCGACACTCGGGCTCGAGGATGCCGCGTTGCGGCAGGCCCGCGTGACGACTCAGGCGGCCGGACTGCCGTCGATCGAGGTGTCGAGCGCCCAGGGAGCGTTGCTGGCACTGTTGTGTCGCATGGTCAGCGCCCGCAGGGTTCTCGAGTTCGGCACGTTGGGCGGCTACTCGACGATCTGGCTGGCCCGAGCCGTGGGCGACAGCGGGCACGTCGATACGTTGGAGATCGACCCCCGCCACGCCGACGTCGCCCGCCGGAATCTCGACGAAGCCGGCGTGGGAGACCGAGTGGAGATCCACGTCGGACCCGCAGCGCAGACCGTGGTCGACTTGATCGCGACCGCTGAGCCGTACGACCTCGTCTTCGTCGATGCCGACAAACCGAGCAATACCGACTACGTCGAGGCGGCTCTGCGACTGGCGCATCCCGGGACTGTCATCGTGGTTGACAATGTCGTCCGAGCCGGCGGGGTGGTCGACGGTACCGACCGGTCGTCGGAAGGTTCACGACGAGTCCTGCGGTTCATGGCGGACGAGCCGCGGCTGACGGTGACCGCCATTCAGACCGTCGGGAGCAAGGGCTGGGACGGCTTCGCGGTCGCGGTCGTGGGATAGGGATCGGCCGAACCGGGTCAGGGGTTCGTCACGGCGATCACGACGTACTCGGGCTTGGATTCGAGCTTGTCCTTGGCGCAGGAGGTACGGCGGAGAGGTCCCGGGCGCTCCTGCACGGTCAGGTTGACCGAACCACCTGGCCAGGACCAGGTCGACCTCGTCAGGTCGCCCTCGTGGTCACTGCTGACCAGGATCAACGATTCGTCGACGACACCAGATCGCTCACGCGCGGCGATCTCGGCGGCCTGCAGAGCGGGTGCGTACCCACTTCTGCCGCGCATGAGGTCGGGTACGACCTGGCGACGTACGACCGCCGCGTACACCTCCGCTGCCCGATCTTCCGGAACCCGCCCGTAGACCACGCCCGCCGGCAACGTCAGACACGTCGCGGCGAAACGATGTCCGCCCAGATGCGTGGTTTCCCAGACGCGATCTGCCTCGGCCAGGTGCCCTGGCGCAAGCGCTGCCTCCTCGTCGGCCAGCGTGTCGAACAGACGCCGACCGAGTCGGGCGCAGCAGGCGTCGCGGCGCGCATGCGTACAGACGGCGATCACGTACGGCTGCTCACCCCAGCCGGCGGGTACGAGTCCCCGATCCAGCGTCGAGATCACGGCTGCGAGTTCGGCGGCGCTCGGGTATGCGTCGGCTTGACGCTCGACGAGCCGGCCGGCCGCGCTGACCAGAATCCAAGGCGACGCGGGAACGCCGGGCGCCGCGTCTTCGTTGTGGGCGCGCGGTCGGCGGATCAAGCCGACCCGGGCAGCCAGGCCGGCGAGTGACGCGACGTAGTCCGGCTCCAGAGCGTCCAAGCCCTCGCTCGGCCAAGGCCCACCGTGTTCGAGCAGGACGTGAGCGGCGGCGACTTGGGCTGATCCAGCAAGAGGTTCGCCCGAAGCAGCACTCAGGACGGAACAGGCCATCGTCAGGTCCGGCACAGTCGTCACCTAACCACGTTCTGTGAGTCGGGGAGGTGACGTCCAAGCCCGACCCCCTCAGAACACGCGGGCTTGGCCCGAATGACGGAGCCGACCGGGCTCCGCGGCCCGCGGCTGACATGACGTGCGTATCGAATCTGCCTCTAGATCGAGGGCGGATCGGAATTGGCACGTTCAAATCCCGTTTCGCGGGCAGTTTGCGTCTCTACCTCGCGCCCCGGCGCCCCCGCCACTGACGTCATCTCCCCGCAATGTCCGATTTCCGCTGGTTTGCCGGACGTCGACGCGACATCGTTGACCCATGACGTCCCTCGACCACGCGATCTGCTACCGAGTCGTGCAAAGCCGCGACCGGCGGTTCGACGGCGTCTTCTACACCGGTGTCACGACGACGGGCATCTTCTGTCGACCCTCCTGCCCGGCTACCACGCCCAAGCCAGGCAACGTGCGTTTCTACTCCAGCGCCGCCGCCGCCCATTCAGCCGGATTTCGGGCTTGCCGACGGTGCCTCCCCGACGCCGTACCCGGCTCGCCCGACTGGGACGCCGTTGCCGACGTCGCCGGCCGTGCCATGCGCATGATTCGTGACGGGGTCGTCGAGCGGGACGGGGTGGAGGGGTTGGCGCGGCAACTTGGCTACTCGGTACGGCAACTCAATCGCCTGGTCACGGCGGAATGGGGCGCCGGCCCCCTCGCCCTCGCCCGGGCGCAACGAGCCCAGACGGCCCGGGTGCTGCTCGAGACCACCGAGCTCTCCGTCACCGAGATTGCGTTCGCGGCTGGGTTCGCGAGCGTCCGTCAGTTCAACGACACGATCCTGGCCGTGTACGGCTCGACCCCGCGCGAGTTGCGCGCCAGACCGCGCGCGGCCCACCGACCCGACGGCGCGATCGCGGTCCGACTGGCGGTGAGGGAGCCGTACGACCGGGCCGGCGTGCTCGCGTTCCTCAGCCGCCGCGCGGTGCCTGGTGTCGAGGCCGTCGGCGCCGGCACCTACGCACGCACGCTCCGGCTGCCCCACGGAACGGGGGTCGTCGAGATCACGCTGGCCAGTGGTTCTCCCGGCATCGTGCCTTGTCAACTGTGGCTTTCGGATCTTCGGGATCTCGCACCTGCCGTCGAACGAGCCCGACGACTCGTCGATGCCGACTGCGACCCGGTCGCCGTGGACGCGCATCTGGCCGAGGACCCAAGACTGGGCCGGCTCGTCGCACAGACGCCAGGCATCCGTGTGCCGGGTCACGTCGACGGGTTCGAACTCGCGATTCGGGCGGTGCTCGGCCAGCAGGTCACGGTCGCGGCAGCGCGCACCCTGACCACCCGGCTGGTGGAGTCGTACGGCGACCCCCTCGCAACCCACCGTCCCGACCTGACGCGGTTGTTCCCGACCGCCGCCGCGCTGACCGATTCCGCGCCGGCCGGGATGCCCCGCACCAGGCAGCGCACCGTTGCCGCGCTCGCCCGGGCGGTGGCCGAAGGCCTCAGCCTCGACCGCGGAACCGACCGTACCTCCGCTGTCGCGGCGCTTCTCGACCTGCCGGGCATCGGGTCCTGGACCGCCGGATACGTGGCCATGCGGGCCCTGGGCGATCCCGACGTGTTCCTGGCTCGCGATGCCGCGGTACGGCAGTCGGCCGCCCGGCTCGGGGTCACCCAGGGCGAGTTGGTCGACGCGAGTGAGGCGTGGCGGCCGTGGAGGTCGTACGCCCTGATGCATCTATGGCGGCTCGCCGCCGGAACGGAGATTCCTTCATGACCCGCACCGATGCGGCCGACACCGCCGTGACCCACCCCGCGTTCACGACCGTCATCTCGCCGGTCGGCGAATTGCTCCTCGTGACCGATGGACGCGCGATCACAGCGATTGGGTTCGAGCCGTACGAACCACCGATCGCGCCCCGCGACGACCACCATCCCGTGCTGAGGCAGGCTGCGGAGGAGTTGGCCGAGTACTTCGCCGGCGAGCGCGAGGAGTTCGACCTGCCACTCGCTCCGGTGGGAACCGAGTTCCAACATCGGGTGTGGGACCAGTTGCGGCAGATCCCGTACGGAACGACGGTCTCGTACGGTGACATCGCTCGTCGCATGGGACTGGTTCCGGGAGCCTCCAGGGCCGTCGGCCTCGCCAACGGGCGCAACCCGATCCCGATCGTCGTCCCTTGTCACCGTGTCGTCGGCGCCAACGGATCCCTGACCGGCTACGCCGGGGGAGTCGACCGGAAACGAACTCTTCTCGACCTCGAACAACACGCGCTATCCGGCTCCTAGCAGAATGACTCACGCGGGCTCGTGGGGCGAAGATCACCCGGCGTCAGCGGCGACTTCGAAGGGACGTCCAATGCTCCAGGTCACACCGGTGAGCGACGGTTGGAGGTTTGGCCTGAGTCGGGCCGGCGAGGGCACGCCGCCGGGGGCAGCGAACTGGAACGTACCCGCCTCGGTGCCCGGATGCGTGCACACCGACCTCATGGCTGCGGGGTTGCTGGCCGATCCGTACCTCGACCAGAACGAGGCGTCGCAACACTGGATCGGCAACAGCGACTGGCTGTTCGAGACGACGGTCGACGTGCCGATGGGCGACCGCGTAGACCTGGTGTTCGACGGCATCCAGACGGTGGCCGAGGTGCGGTGTGAGGGAGCCGTACTCGGCACGACTGCGAACATGCACCGGACGTATCGGTTCGACGTGACGGCCTGGGCCGGGTCGCGGGTACGGCTGAGCGTGACGTGTCTGAGCACGCGCGCCTATGCGTTGGCCGAGAAGGAGCGGCTGGGCGCCCGGCCGGGTTCGTACGAGGAGCCGTACCAGTATGTCCGCACGATGGCCTGCAGCTTCGGATGGGACTGGGGACCGACCCTGCTCACGTGCGGGATGTGGAAGCCGGTGCGGTTCGAGGCGTGGGCGGGTGGCAGGTTGGCGTCGGTACGGCCGACCGAGCGCGTCAGCGGAGAATCGGGGCTCGTGTCCGTGCGGGTTCGCGTGCACAGGGCAGACACCGGACCGGGCTCGCCGGAAGGTTGCGGTCTGGGCGATCTCGTCGCCACCGCGCGCTGTTCGGGCTCGACGGCCACAGCAACGCTGCCGCCGGGGGTCGACGAGGGCCATCTCGAACTCGCGATTCCGCGGGTCGACCGGTGGTGGCCGGCGGGGATGGGAGGCCAACCCCTGTACGACCTGACCGTCGAGCTGAGCGACGGGTCTGCCGTACTCGACCATTGGCAGCGACGGATCGGATTCCGTCACGTCGAACTGGAGACCCACGCCGACGCGTACGGCGCGACGTTCGGGTTCCGGGTCAACGGCACACCCGTCTTCGCCCGCGGGTTCAACTGGATCCCCGACGACTGTTTCCCCGCACGGATCACGCGCGAACGGCTCGAGTCCCGGATCGGCCAAGCCCTCGCCGCGAACGCCAACCTGCTGCGGGTGTGGGGCGGGGGGCTGTACGAGAGCGACGATTTCTACGACATCTGCGACGAACGGGGAGTGCTGGTGTGGCAGGACTTCCTGTTCGCCTGCGCGGCGTACCCGGAGGAAGAACCGCTCGCCGGCGAGGTCGAGGCCGAGGCCCGCGAGAACGTCGAACGGCTCATGCCGCACCCCAGTCTCGTGGTGTGGAACGGGAACAACGAGAACATCTGGGGCCACGAGGACTGGGGGTGGCGCGAGGAACTTGCCGGACGAACGTGGGGGTGGGGCTACTACACCGACCTGCTGCCGCGGGTGGTGGCCGAGGTCGATCCGGGGCGGCCGTACTGGCCGGGGAGCCCGTACTCCGAGCCGGACAAACCCGGCGCCGGCGGCGCGGACGACGCCCCGCTCGTGCCGCACCCGAACGATCCGGCGTACGGCCCGACGCACATCTGGACGGTATGGAACAGGTCCGACTATTCGACCTACCGCGAATGGCGGCCGAGGTTCGTGGCGGAGTTCGGGTACCAGGCACCGCCGACGTGGGCGACCCTGACGTCCGCGATCCACGACCAGCCGTTGACTACCGATTCGCCCGGGATGCTGGCCCACCAGAAGGCTCGTGGGGGGAATCGCAAGCTGCTCGACGGGATGCGGGCGCACCTGCCGGGGCCACGTGACATGGCGACCTGGCACTACCTGACGCAGGTCAATCAGGCCGAGGCAATCAGGTACGGCATCGAGCACTTCCGGTCGCTCCAGCCCCTGTGCCGAGGGGCGATCCTGTGGCAGCTGAACGATTGTTGGCCCGTCACGAGCTGGTCGGCGGTCGACGGTGGGGGCCGGAGAAAGCCGTTGTGGTACGCGGTTCGGCGGGCCTTCCGGCCCCGGCTGGCGACGATCCAGCCTGGCGCAGAGGAAGGGCGTCCCGACCTCGTGCTCGTCAACGAGACCGAGAGCGCCTGGCCGGCGGCGGTGACGTTGTGCCGCCTGGGGTTCGACGGGCGGCGGTTCGCCGAGGCTCGGGTGGACGGGCAGGTCGAGCCGTACGGCGTCGTGCGGCTGCCGATCCCCCCCGACCTGTGCGAGCCCGAGGACCGCACGGCGGAGGTGCTGGTCGCCGATGTGGACGATGGCGGCAGCCGTACCCGGGCTCTGTGGTTCTTCGCCGAGGACAAGGACCTGAGGTTGGTGGAGGGCGGGTTGGAGGCGGAGGTACGGCAGGAGCACGGCCGGGTCGCGGTGACGGTTCACGCGCGGCACCTCGCGCGGCACGTGATGCTGCAGGCTGACCGGATCGATCCGGGGGCCGGATTGGACGAGCAACTGGTGACTCTCCTGCCCGGCGAGTCGGTGACGTTCGTCGTCGAGACCGACGTCGTGAGCGGGGACTGGGTGGCGCCACCGGTGCTGTGGAGCCTCGACGACGTGATGCAAGGAGCGGACGATGACGTATGACCTGGCGGCTTTCCGGGCTGGGTTTCCCAGTCTCGATTCGGGAATCGCGCACTTCGACGGACCGGGTGGCACGCAGACTCCGCAGGTGGTGGCCGACGCGATCAGCCGGACGCTGACCGGTCCGCTATCGAACCGGGGCATGGGGTCGGTGCCCGAGTCGAACGCCGACCAGGCCGTGGCTCAATTCCGTGAGGCGTTCGCGGACTTCCTGGGCGTGCCGCCGGCTGGGATCGTCTACGGGCGCAGCGCGACGCAGTTGACGTACGACTTCTCACGCGCCCTCGCCCCGCTGTGGAAGCCGGGCGACGAAGTGGTCGTGACCCGGCTCGATCACGACTGCAACGTACGGCCGTGGGTTCAAGCTGCCGAACGCCACGGGTTGATGGTCCGGTGGATCGACCTCGATCCGGCAACCGCTGAGCTCGACCCGGAGAGCATCGACGGGGCGATCGGCGACCGTACGCGTTTGGTCGCCGTCACGGCGGCTTCCAACCTGCTCGGCACGATGCCGGGGGTACGGCAGATCGCCGACGCCGCGCATCGGGTCGGGGCGTTGGTCTACGTCGACGGGGTTCACTACGCGGCCCACGAATGCGTCGACCTGGACGCCATGGGGGCTGACCTGTTCGTGTGCTCGCCGTACAAGTTCCTCGGCCCGCACTGCGCCGTCTTGGGGGCGCGCCCCGACGTAATGGAAACCATCGCGCCCGACAAGCTCCTGCCGTCGACGAACGCCGTGCCCGAGCGGTTCGAGCTGGGCACTCTGCCGTACGAGATCATGGCCGGCGCGACCGCGGCCGTGAACGTTCTCGCCGATCTCGGGTCGAGTTCTGGACCCAGACGGGACCGACTGCGGGAGTCGTACCAGGCCATCGAGGCCCACGAGACCCGGCTGCGGCGGCGGATCGAAGCAGCGCTCGCAGAACTCCCGGTCGTCGTGCACTCGCGGGCCGCCCGACGCACGCCGACGCTGCTGGTCACGATCCCAGGGCGCCGCGCGTGGGAGGCGTACGGCTTCCTCGCCGAGCGCGGAGTGCTTGCGCCCGCAGGGTCGTTCTATGCGTACGAACCGTTCCGACGGCTCGGACTCGACGACACCCACGGGCTGCGGATCGGGTTGGCCCCGTACAACGACGACACCGACGTCGACCGACTCATCGACGGGTTGGAGGCATTCGTGACCTCGTGAGCCCGGGCGCGCGCTCGCGGCCCACGTATCACGCCAGGGTTTCGCGTCTCACGTCACGTGAACGAGCGCCAGGCGTGAGGAGACGGGATGAACGAGGTCGAAGGAGCCAGGAGTTTCGGCGTGCCCGCAGAGAAGTACGGCGGGTTCATGGGCCGCTACTCGTGGGTGCTGGCGTCGCACTTCGTGGACTTCTTCGGGCTGCCGCAACGGGGGCGATTCCTCGACATCGGATGCGGCCCCGGGGCTCTGACCGTCGAGGTGGCTGAACGGCTCGGCGTCGACCGGGTGGCGGCCGTCGATCCCTCACCGGCGTTCGTCGCTGCGTGTCAGGCCCGGTTGCCCGGGGTGGAGGTACGGCAGGGGCGAGCGGAGGAATTGCCCTTCGAGACGGACTCGTTCACCGCCGCCGCGAGCCAGTTGGTGTTCCACTTCGTCTCCGATGCCCCGGCGGCCGCGGCCGAGATGGCCCGCGTGGTCGCGCCCGGTGGCACGGTCGCCGCCTGCGTGTGGGACGCCGAGCTGGGCTTGGATCTCTTGTCGGGATTCTGGGAGGCCGCCGCGTCCGTGGATCCCGGTGGCAGCGGCGGGGGGCGGGATCTGCGTTGGGGTAGGCCCGGCGAGTTGGGGTCGCTCATGGCATCGGCGGGCCTGGGCCACATTCAGGAGACCGTGCTGACCGTGGCGTCGACGTACCGGAATTTCGACGAAGTCTGGGCAGGATTCACGGCCGGGATCGGCCCGGCAGGTCAGTATCTGGCCGAGCTCCCCGCGGTGGGGCAGCAGGCGCTGAGGACGGCGTTGTTCGACCGGTTCGGCCGCCCTTCGGGCGCGGTCACGTTGAGGGGTACGGCGCGGGCGGTCCGTGCGTGGGTACCGGGTGAAGCACCATGACCGCGCACGACGTGGCCTGTGACGTGCTGGTCGTCGGCGGCGGTCCGGCAGGGATCGTGACTGCCATGCTGCTGGGCGATTTCGGGGTTGACTGTCTGGTCGTCGAGAAGCGTACGGAGGTCTCGTCGCTGCCGCGAGCGCGCGGTATCCATGCCCGCGCCACGGAGATCCTCCGACAACTCGGGGTCGAACCTGACATGGTCGCGTCGGCGCTGCCGGTACGGCCCGAAATGCAGATGCGCGGGCCGATCGATCAACCCCCGACGGCCGTCGTGACGACCGGTGGCGAGGAGTTCGTCGAGGTGAGCCCGTGCGAGGGAATCGCCATCTCTCAGGATCTCTTCGAGGGTGTGCTTCGGCGGCACCTCACGCGTCGACCCGGGGTCGACCTGCGGCTGGGGGCCGCAGTGACGGATCTCGACGTGGAGCCGGACGGATCGGTGCGGGCGACGGTGTACGACGGCTCGGCGGGCAGCACCTTCCGGGTGCACGCGTCGTACCTGGTAGCGGCGGACGGTTGGCGCAGCAGTGTTCGATCCAACGTGGGGATCGGGTACGTCGGTGACGAGACCGTGGCGACGATGCGAGGGGTCCGGTTCCGCGCCGACTTGACTCCCTGGCTGGGCGATCCGCCGCCAGCGTTGGTGCAACTGACCGACGTCGCAGGGATCCTCCTGCCGACGCACCCCGACCACCGATGGGTCACGATGCGGCAGCTCGGGCCCGATGGGCCTGGACCCGCCGCGACGACGGATTTCGTCCGGGACCAGCTCGGGGTGGACGTCCCGATCGAACCTCTCGGTGACAGCGACATTACGGTCGGAATCCAATGGGCCGAGACGATGCAACGGGGTCGGGTGTTCCTGGTGGGCGATGCCGGGCATCGCGTGACCCCGGCGGGCGCGACCGGAATCAGTTCGGCGATGGCCGACGCGCACAACCTCGCGTGGAAGCTGGCCGCCGCGCTGAGGGGATGGGCCGGGCCGGAGCTCGTGGAGTCGTACGCCGACGAGCGCGGCGCGGTCACCAGGGCTCTGTGTGCGGGGAATCGGGTGCTGTGGAAGTCCCGCGCCGGCGGGGCAGCGGTCGACCTTCGCACGTTCGACATGGGGTATCGGTACCGGTCCGCCGTCATCTGCGATGGGGACGCACGGCCAGTTCTGGACATGGACGAGCCGTACCTGCCCAACGCCGAGCCGGGTGCCCGGGCGCCGCATGCCTGGCTCGACGATCGCCGCGAGCGGTCGGTCCTGGACGAGTTCGGCCACGGCTTTGTCTTGATCTGCCGTACCGGATCGCCCTGGCCGAAGGCCGCAGACCAGTATCGGGGCCCGATCCCGCTGTCGGTGCTTGCGACCGAGCGAGCCGAAGTGCTGGAGGCGTACGGCATCGGCTCCGGCGCCGTTCTGGTGAGGCCAGATGGTCACGTGGCGTGGCGGACGCGGGAAGACCACGACCCGGGTGCGGCTCTCCAGCACGCGCTGGTGATCGCGAGCGGAGGAGTCAGCGCATGACCATGACCGGCTTGAGGGGGGTTGACCGATGAAGATCACGATCGCCGCGATTCCGGCGTACGGACATGTCTTCCCGCTGGTGCCGCTGGCGATAGCGGCCGCGGAGGCGGGACACGAGGTCGCGTTCGCCGCGAGTGATGCCTTCGCCGGACGATTGCCGGTGCCGGTCTTCGACGGCGTCCCTGGGGGCATGACGTTGCATGACGCGGAGATCGAGGCGCGGGCGGAGGTACGGGATCACTCTGACCCCTTCGCGTGGCCGACGGCGATGTTCGGGATCGTCATGCCCCGGCACGTACGGCCGAGATTGGTGGAGCATTGGCGGGCGTACGGGGTACCTGATCTGGTGGTGTACGACGCCTCGAACATCGGGGCGGCCGTCGCGGCTGCAGAGTTCGGCGTTCCGGCTGTGCCGTTTGCCGTCTCGGTCGCGGCGCCCGAGATGTTCATGACGCGACTCACGTCTGTCACTAACGTGACCGTCTCGCAGCCGATGCTGGATCCGACGCCGCCGACGTGGCGCAGCGCGTACGTCGACGCACTCGAACGCATTCCGATCAGATCGGTGGGCTGGTCCGACGCGCCGGTGGTCGGCGACGAACTGGCGGGACGAGGGTCGGGACCGGTGGGGTTTGTCACGCTGGGGACGGTGGCCTTCGGTGCCATCGAGGCGTTCCGCAGGGCCATTTTGGAGACGGCAGAACACTGCTCCTTGGTGATCGTCGCCGCCGGGCCTCAAGGCGATCCCGGCGCGCTCGGGGAGCTGCCGCAGAACGTATGGCTCCACCGGTACGTCCATCAGCCCACTGTCCTGTCACAGGTCGACGTCGCGGTCCACCACGGCGGGACCGGCACGTTGCTGGGGTGTCTCGCGGCCGGGGTGCCCCAGGTGATCACGCCGCAGGGCGCCGACCAGTTCATGAACGCAGCGAGACTTTCCGAACTGGGCCTGGGTGGTGTCGTCCCCAACAAGGCGCCCTCCGGAGCTGTGAGCGGGGCCGTGCAACGGGCCCTCACGGACCCATCGGTGCACGACCGGGTTGACCAGATCCGAGACGAGATCGCCGGCATGCCCTCTCCTGCCGACGTCATGGATCAGTTGCAGGAGCGGTATGGGTAGTTGGGACAGTGGCCCATACGGCGCCGCCGCTATGCGGCGTTCGGTTCAGCCTGCTCCGCCCGGTGAGCAGGTAGCGAGCGCGGTCGACAGCGCCGCGGAGTCATCCAACTCGGGCCGCAGCCACGTGACCGAGGGTGGGATGGTGACCGAGCCAGGCGGGGAACCGACGTACCAGAGCGGGCGGGCCGAGGAGTTCGATGAGTCCTGCCTGGCAGGCACTGGCCATGGACCGGTCGCCCATCCACACCTCGGTGAGCGCACGCAGGTCTGCAGTCACGCGGAGGTCGACCTCTCGACCGGGGTCGACCAGGCACAAGTCGATGGTGTCGGTGACGACGAGCCAGTACCGGCCCTTTCGCGGAGGTGCATTCCGCAGGTCGAACTCGACCACGGTCGAGTTGTCGGCCAATCCCGACGCGTGAAGCATGCGATGCATGTCCCACATCAGCAGGGACGGGTCGAGGTCTGCTGGTCCGTACTCGCTTCGAGCCCAGCGCTGCCCCCACACTCCCATCGCCTCGATGAGTGGGGACAGTTCGTGCCCAGCCGCAGTCAGGTGGTACGCCACCGTGCGGCCAGATCCAGTCCGCTCGACCACCCCGGCGCGGACCAGGCTGTGGAGTCTCTTGGACAACATGGCCGGCGACATGAGGGGGACGCCCCGCTGGATCTCGGAAAACCTGGAGGACCCACAGATCAGTTCGCGCAGGACCAGCGGGGTCCAACGCTCGCACAGCATCTCGGCGGTCTTGGCGACCGGACAGAACTGGCCGTACCCGGGCATGGACAGACCGTAGATCTCCCGACTGCGAGCCACAACTACAGAAGTTGAAGTGCGCACGACCCAGACGACTTGCTGTTCTGGGTGAATCATCACAGAAAGGAGCCTTCTCACCATGGGAAAGGCAGTTGTCTCACTCACCACTGGACTTGAAGACGCCGAGCGCGTCACGGTGGCCTTCCTCGTTGCGGTCGGGGCCGCAGAATCGGGCCGGCCTACGTTGATGTTCCTGACCAAGGAAGCCGTACGTCTGGCCGTACCAGGCGTCGCCCGAGCCACCGCCTGCGAAGGCTGCCCGTCGCTGGCGAGCTTGATGGATCGGTACGCCGCGGCCGGTGGTACGTACCTCGTCTGCCCGATCTGCGTCGACGCCAAGGGGCTCACCGATTCACCGCTGATCGACGGCGCCACCAAGGGCGGCACCGTGCCGATGTGGGCGTGGATCGGCGACGAAGGTGCCACGACCTTCAGCTACTGAAACCTGCTCGGGGTCGAACTCGACTCCCAGGTCACGAAAGGTTCACATGCACGAGAACACAGGGCTGTTCCTCGCCGAGGTACCCGAAGCGGCGGCCACGGGCGCTGTCGCGGACTATTTCGCGGTTCAGCGCGACGCCTGGGGATTCCTTCCCAATTACGCTCAGTGCTTCGTCCACCGGCCTGAGGTCGCGGCCGCCTGGGCATCCCTCAACGGGGCGATCAGAACCGGGATGGACCGGCGTCGCTACGAATTGGTGACGATCGCGGCCGCACGGGAACTGGGGTCGACGTACTGCACGACCGCCCACTCCACGTTCCTTCGCGACGACTGTGACGACGAGGAATCGCTCCGCAGCATCGCAGCGGCCCCCGACGGTTCACAGCTCGAGCCCCTCGATCGGGCGGTCTACCGGTTCGCAACGCAGGTGGCCCGAGACGCGACCACGATCGAACGGGCGGACGTCGCCGTACTCCAGGCCGCCGGTCTGACCGATCGGGACATCGCCGACATCGTGTACGCAGTGGCTGCCCGCTCGTTCTTCGCCACGATCCTCGACGCCCTCGGCGCGAGGCTGGACGCTCGAACGGCGGCCCGGTTCGAGCCGGAACTCCTGCAGACCATGGTGGTCGGTCGTCAACCCGCTCCCGCGGCGGGTCCGGGCTGATCGTGGGAGCGTCCGGGGATCGCGAACGGGTCGGTGAGCTCGCCAAGGGCGAGGAGGGACTTCCTGAACTCGGCCGACCTGCGGGGTCCCAGACGGGCCGTCCACTCGGCCTCGATCTCGGCTTGGACCGGTCTGGCGATCGCCACGACGGCCCTTCCTTTGGCCGTGATTCTGATCAGTCGCGCCCGTCCGTCGCGGGGGTCGGGGACGCGCTCGAGGTACCCGGCCGACTCCAGTTGGTCCACCAGATAGGCGGCCGTCTGTTTGGTGACCTGGGCCGCCCGCGCCAGCGTCGTCAGCCGCGAGCCTGCCTGGTCGACCCTCTGGAAGACACGGGCCTGAGCCAGCGTGATGGGATGGCCGGCTGCCTGTACAGCGGCGAGCACCCGGTCTTCGAGGTGGCGGTACGGCAAGAACAACAGCACGCCCAGACTGGGTTCATCTGTCATGCCCAAGACCTTGCCATGGATCGATCACCGCCTCATACTAGTCAGAACTTCTGACTATTTGTGGAGGTCGACGATGGACGAGACACTGTGGAAAGCCGTCGAACACGAGCGGTTGAGCCTGGCCGATCTGCTCGAAACCTTGAGTCCCGAGCAGTGGGAAACCCAGTCGCTGTGTGCTCGGTGGCGAGTCAAGGATGTCGCGGCGCACGTGGCGATGAGCCCGGTGCCGGAGCCGAGCATGCCGACCTTGGTCAAGGCGCTGGTACGGGCTCGCGGGCACCTCTGGGACGCCGCCGCGCAGATCGCCGTCGACTACGCCGAACGAAGCACCGGCGAGATCTGCGGCACGCTTCGCCGGGTCGCGGGTTCCCGCGCCATGCCGAAGATCACCAACCCCGAGAACCTCCTGATGGACGTCCTCGTGCACGGACAGGACATCGCCGTCCCGCTCGGCATCGATCGACCGATGCCCCAGTCTGCGGCCATGGCCGGATTCAACCGCGTGTGGACGATGGGCTGGCCCTTCTTTGCGCAGAAGCGGATGCAGGGGGTACGGCTGCTTGCCACTGATGCGCCGCTCGACGTCGGGGACCGCTCGGGTGCGCCCGTCGAGGGCCGGCTGGCCGACCTGCTGCTCCTCGTGACAGGGCGGACCGAGGCGGCGTTGGCCCGTCTGGACGGAGCGGGGTGCGACGTGCTGCGGCTCCGTTTGGCCGTACCAACCGGACGAACCCGCGGGCGGCCACCCTCGGCGTTCGTAGGCTAGGTAGGGTCGCAGCCGGGTCGATGGTGGATTCTCGAAGCTGTTCGTCCTTCAGCACCGTGCGCTCGAAGCTGGGCAGGAGCCGCGCTTCCGAAACGAGGTGACCTTGGCCGGGCAGGGTTTCGTACGTCGCGTTCGGGATCGCCGAAGCCAATGCTGTGGCCACGGGGTGCAATTCCTGCGGGCTCCGTTCTCCCACCATCACGTGCACCGGGACTCGAATGGCGGCGGCAAGGTCCAGGGGTGGGGGTGCGGCTGTCAACGCGAGGTCGTACCGCAGGGTTGGAGCCAAGGCGACCATCCGGCGCCAGCCTGGAGCGAAGGGAAGGAGCCGTACGAAGACCCGCGGCATCCCGATGCCGGTCAGAAAGCGCTTCAGAGCATCACTTGCGCGGTCGCCGTCGAGGAGGGAGACGACCTCGCCTTGGAGGTCGGCATAGGTGCGAGCGTCGTCTTCGTCGGCTGCCCACGAGGCGTCGTAGATCAACGCGCTCCGAACCTGCTCGGGGAATCGGTGGGCGGCGTGAAAGGCGAGAACCGCCCCGGACGAATGCCCGTACAGCGCGGCGCGCTCGCCGATCGCGTCGATCAGCGCTTCGATGTCGTCCAGTTCCCGCTCGAGGGACCAGGGACCGACGTCGGTCGAGTCGCCGCGCCCACGCCGGTCGTACGACACCGTTCTGAACCGCCGGCCCAAGCTCTTCGCCCCCTGTCGGACGGGGAAGAACGACCTGTGACAGGTCGCGCACATGACCATGACGAGCGGCGGGCCGTCGCCGTACGTTTCGTACGCGATCCGGGTGCCGTCGCGCGAGGTGACTGTCTGGTTCACGAGAAGCACCTTTCTGGACTCGATGGTTTGATAACTAGAAATCACGTTCTTACCGACGAAGACGGTGAGGTCGCGACGCGCTCGGAGTGAGGGACACGCTGGTGGAGGCGATGACCCACCAGTTGACTGCCGTCCTGACTCCCCGCATGCTCCGACTGCGACGCTTGGTGATCCGCGAGGTCGGCCGGTTCCCGGAACTGGCCCGCACCGTGTACGACAACGGTCCCCAGCGGGCCATCGAACGATTGACACGCCTTCTCAAGGCTGCCACCGCGGCCGGAGTGATCGACCTCGACGACCCTCGCCAGGCCGCGACTCAGTTGAACTGGGTTGGTCATGGGCGACCCCGTCAACCAGGCATGTTCCTGGGTGACCGTGCCGTACCCAATCCGGAGGACCTGAGGAACCACGTCGTGTCAGCGGTGGACACCTTCCTCGGCCGCTTGCGTCTTGAGGGGTGAAGACGTGGAACTGATTGGGAACAGTCGCAGTCAGACCTTCACGACTTCGAGCGCTTCGATCTCCCGCAACGCGTCGAAGTTGTGGACTTGGTGATACCGCCAATCCGCAGCTCCGAGGACCGCAT
>JBDHZQ010000008.1:0-45910 GCA_039811945.1 Propionibacteriaceae bacterium | reverse complement strand
CGTCGGCCGCGATCTGGTCGGCCTCGGCGACCGCGGCGCTGGCGAGCCGCAGCCGTTGCCCCTGCTGTACGTCGGAGATCGAGGCGCTGAGCGTGTAGGCGGGGTAAGCCGTACCGAAGAGCGTCAAGCCGGTGAACAGGACCAACAAGATGGCCACCAGAGTGCGCCACGCCGACATGACCCGAGGAGTGTTGCTGGGAGCACGTTTCGGCCCGTCCGCAGGCGGCGTCACGTTCTTTCCGGAGGGGCGGGTCGCCACGGTAACCCCCGGAGAACCCATCGCCGTGGTGGATCCCTGGGCGCTGACCCCCGGTGGGTACGGACTACTCACGATTGGCCCTGCTGAGGTACGGAGGCTTCCGGCACGTGCTCGTCAGCACCGTCGCCATCGGGTACGGGATCGGCCCCGGAGGGATCGGCGGGCGCGTAGCCCGCATCGGCGTCGGCGTCACCGGACTCGGTCGGGGGTACGGCAGGGTCGGCCGCCGGATCGTGCGGCTCGGGAACCGCCGGTGCTGCCGGCGTGGTGGGCGACGGCGGAGTGGGCTGGACGCCGGCGGGCGGCGCGGCGTGTGCCGGCGCCGGCCACTCGACTGCTTCTTCGTCGCTCGTCGCGGCGAGGTCCTGAGGGAGGATTTGTCGAAGCTGCTCCAGCGTCGGCTCGGTGACGTCGCGGAGCCGCCAGGCCTGTCGCCCGACGCTGGCTTCGAAGACGTTGCGGGCGAAACGGCCGTTGCCGAAGGTCTCGTCGCGTACTTGCTCACCCAGCAGCATTCGGAACGTCGTGACGACCTCGTCGTTCACGTCGTAGTCGGCCTTCTTCGCCATGCCCGTGAAGATCGAGACCAGTTCGTCGTCGGTGTAGTCGTCGAACTCGATGGTGGTGCGGAACCGGCTGTTCAGGCCCGGGTTCTCGGCGATGAACTTCGACATGGGTCGGGGATAGCCGGCGACGATGACGACCAGGTCGTGACGGTTGTCTTCCATCTCCTTGACCAGTGTGTTGATGGCCTCTTCGCCGTACTGGTCACCCGACAACGCGTATGCCTCGTCGATGAACAGCACACCGCCCTTGGCCTTCGCGCACACTTCGGCGGTCTTGATCGCGGTCTGTCCGAGGTAGCCCGCGACGAGTTCGGAGCGGTCGACCTCGACCAGCTGACCTTTGGTCAGCAAGCCCAGCGCCTTGTAGATCCCGGCGACCAGGCGCGCGACCGTCGTCTTGCCGGTGCCCGGGTTGCCCACGAAGATCAGGTGCCGGGTGATGGTCGGGTCGACCAAGCCTGCTTTGGCGCGCAGACCCTGCACGCGCAGGATCGCCGACTGCCGGTGGATCTCCTGCTTCACGGTCTTCAGGCCCACGAGCGCGTCCAGCTCCGCGAGCAACTCTTCCAGGGTCTTGGCCACAGGCTCGGGCGTCTTCTCCGCGTCCGTGGGCGCGTTCGGGTCCTGCTGGCCCTGCACGGGGGCCGGTGAGGCCGGGGCGACGGGTGCCTGCGACGTGGGATGGGGGTACGGCACGTTGCCGGTCTGGGGGGAGCCGTACTGCTGTTGGGGAGGCCTGGGACCCGAGGTGATGCCGCCGAAGGCGCCGGGGGCGTGCGGGTCGACCTCGCTGAGGTCGAAGGGATTCACGTCGAAGGGCCGCAGATCACCTCGCGGCTGCATGCCGGCCTCACGCATCCGATCCTGCGTGCCGCGCAACTGGCTCAGCACGTTCGACAAGATGTCGGGGGCCCGCTTGGTGAAGTCCCCGATGTCTTCGGCGGCGTCCCGCCCGCGGCTCGCCATCGCTTCGAGCCAGGTCTGGTCCTGTGGAGGCAGGACATGGCCCGAGACTGGTCCCGCGGTGCCCGGCTGATTCGGCACGGGCAGGCCAGGGAAGGCACCGGGTGTCTGCTGGTCGGGCGCGGGCGTGCCCGGGAACCCCCCCGGCAGCGGCTGGTCGGAGGCGGGCGGCAGGCCCGGGTAGTTTCCAGGCCCTTGTACGGAGGCCGGGAGGGCGGACCGCTGGGCCGCGGTGGCGACGGTCGCCGTACCCGCCACTTGCGGATGAGGCTCCCCGAGCAGGCACGCCGCGGCCGCGATCTCGGCCAGAGCATCGGCGTACGCCTTCGCCTTCGCCGGGTCGCCATTGCCGAGTTGGGACATGAGCACCGTGGGGGCGGAGCGGTACCGACGGCCCTTGGAAGCGGCGTCGAAGAACGCCTCGGCGCCACCCGGTTCGCCCGTCTCGTCGGCCCACGCTTTGAACGCGCCGCGGGCGGGTTCCGCGACGCTGGCGGCCAGGCGGAGGCCCTCCTGGCGGGCTTGGGCTGCGTCGACACCCGCTGCTCGTGCCGCGTCGGCAAGGTGGTCGAGGGCGGTGCGCAGGCTGCTCATGAGCGTCAGATCTCCAGATCGAGGGGGTTGGCGGGACCGACGGGGGCCGGTCGTTGGGCGGGTGGTTTGGGGGGCTCGGTGGGGGCGTGACCGAACTTCTCCTGCAAGAAGCGCCCGTGGGCGATCAAAGCTTGGGCGTCGGATTGGAGGACAGCGTCGTACATTTTGTCGACCGTCGCCCCGAGCAGGTCGAGTTGGTCCACGAGCACCAAGAGCGACGTCTTGGCCCCTTCGATCGGCCGGGTGTCGGCCCAATCGCGGGGCAACCGCAGGTAGGCGCCCAACGCCTCGGGCAAGTAGTCCGTGGCCGTGGCCATGAGGGAATACTGCTCGGCCGAGTCGAGTCCGGCGTTGCGCATCCGAGGCAGCGTTTCACGCAGCCGGCGGGTGACACGGTAGACCCGAGACAACACCGCGGGCGGCACGTGGGCGTCCGCGGCGAGTTGGTCGACCTTGGCGAGCGAATCGGCGATCTCCTCAGGGGTCGGAGGGGCAGCCACGGGAGTGGGCACCGGCTCAGGACGTGCCGGTTCGCCCTTCAGCCAGTCGAAGAGCCCCATCGAATGCCGACGTCTCAGGTCAGCGGCCGTTGTCGACCGACAGGTTCGACATCGGGTTCGGCGTCTGCTGCTGGCGCTGGACGCGTTCCAGGTAGTCGCGGCTCTTCGTGACTTCGTTCTCGAGCACTCCGATCGTCTGGGCCATGCTGTCGAGCGCGCGCAGCTTGAACTCGTCGATCGAATCCATCGTCTGGTAAATGTTCGCGAACGCTGCCTGCAGTTGTTCGATGCCGATCGTCGAGCTCGCGGCCTGCTCCTGGATGCGGGCTGAGTTCTCCTTCAGCAGTTCCGACGTCTTCTGGATCATGTTCGACGTCGTCGTGTTCAGGGCCGTGATCTGGTCGAGCACCAACTGCTGGTTGCCGAGCGCCTGGGCGACGATCACTGCGGTTCTCAGGGCCGACACGGTGGTCGTCGCAGCCCGGTCGACACCCTTGATGAGTTCGATGTTGTTCTTGATGATGATGTCGATCGCCAGGTAGCTCTGGATCGACACGGCGAGTTGGGTCAGCAGGTCCTGGTGCTTCTGCCGTACGTAGAACAGCACGTCCTGGTTCATCGCCTTGGCGCGGTCGGGATCACTCATCTCGACCTCGGCGATCTGCGCCGTCAACTTAGTGTCGAGCTTCTCGGCGATGTAGACGTACTGGTTCAGCCGCCCCATCGTCTGCCAGAGGTTCTGCTTCTCCATGTTGAGCGCGACGTTGTCGCGGGTCAGCTCGTCCTGGCCGGAACGCAGCGCGTGGAGGATGGCGTTGAGCTGAGTCTGCGACGACTGGTATTTGCGGAAGTAGTCCTGGACCTTCTTGCCCATGGGGATGAACCCCAGGAACTTCTTGTCGACGCCGTCGCGGTTCGGGTCGAGATCCTCGACGGTACGGCGAAGGTCGAGCAGCGTCTGGCCCACCTTGGAGCCCTGCGAGAGCCCGCCCTCCTTGAGGGCTTTGACCGGGGTGTTGAGCAGACGGTTCGATGTCTCCGCCGCCTTGCGGATGTCGGCGTCACCCATGGAACGCACCGCATCAGCCTGGGCGGCGAACTCGGGCGAACTGGTCTGTGCCTTCGTGATCGCCTGCATGAACGCGTCGACCTTCTGGTCCAACACGGGTACCTGCGCGGCATCGACCTGGGGAGCCATCTTGGGCGCGGCGGTCGTGGGTACGGCAGCGACCGCAGGCGGGGCCTCCAGGGTCAGCGTCGCTGTCGCGGTGGGCGGGGTCAGCGGTGCGTATGCTCCTGCCTGGCTGGCATCTGTCATGGGGGTACCTTCCGGGATTCGCAGGGCGCGCGGGAGCGCCGACGGTTCGGCCACCAGGGTAGCGGGCAGTCGGCCGATCCGGTGAGGGCCCAGGGTTCGATCGGGGATCGTCAGGTCGGGTCGGGCGGGAGTTCGGGACCGGAATCGCCGATTACGTCGGCGAACAGGTCGCCGTGGGTCGCAACCCGGGCCAGCACGTCTTCGGGCAGGAAGCGCAGGTCGTCGGGAGCCGAGACGCCGGCGACTTCGTCCCACGTCACCGGTGTCGCGATCCACGGTTTTTCGCGGCCTCGCATCGAATAGGCGCAGATCGTGTTGCGGGCCGCCTTGTTCTGCAGGAAGTCCACGTAGATCCGGTTGTCACGCAGGTTCTTGGCCATCGCTGCGACGAAGCGGTCGGGATAGGCACCGGCCAGTTCGAGGGCGAGTTTGCGAACGTACCGGACGACCTGTTCCGAGGCTGTCGGCGCGATCGGGCACGACAGCTGGAGACCTTTGGAGCCGGTCGTCTTGACCGAGGCGATCAAGCCGTCAGCCGCGAGCCGGGTCGCGATCAGCAAGGCGGCTTTCGAGAGCTCGACCATCGTGATTCCGGGTCCCGGATCGAGGTCGACGACGCACACCGTCGCTCGTGGTTCGCGCTCTTCATCGAGTCTGACGGCGCCCTCGCCGTCGAGCGTCGTATGGGGGATGGTCCACTGCGGGGCGTGGAGTTCGAGTGCTGCCAGGTTCGCCAGGTAGACCAAGGTGGCGGGTTCGGTGGCCACCACGTAGTCGATGCCGCCGTCTGAGGACTGGACGGTCTGCAGCGTCAACCAGTCGGGCGCTCCGGACGGCGGGTTCTTCTCGTAGAACGGTTGCCGGTCCACGCCGTTGGGAAACCTCACCCTGGTCAGCGTCCGGCCCGCCAGATGCGGGAGCATCACGTCGGCGATGCCCAGGTAGTAGGAGATGATCTCTGCCTTGGTGTACCCGACAGCTGGGTACAAGACCTTGTCCAGGTTGGACAGGGACAGGGTCCGGTCACCCACGGTCGTGGTCACGCTTGCCTCGGGCATGGTGCTCATCATCCCCAGGTCAGGTCGATGCGGGGTAGTCCTGCGATGATCGTGCGGACGCAAACTGCCCCTGAATCGCCGATCGGATCCGATTTGATCGTGACGAAGCGCGATCTGCGGGCAGATTCGGTCCAGATGACGAGTTCGGCTCCGGTTGACGTCCGGGTGCGGACGAGTGCGGCTGAAGTTGCGAGCGGCCGTACCGTAACCGCAAAGAGGAGGTGCGCGATGCTGCCCGTGGAACCCAATCGGGACCTGACCGCGGCCGAACGCGCCCGGTACGCCCGGCAGGTCTCGTTGGCTTCGTGGGGAGAGGTGTCGCAGAGGCGCCTCGCAGCCGGCAGAGTCGTGGTGGTCGGTGCGGGAGGGCTCGGATCGCCGGCTTTGACGTACCTCGTCGCGGCAGGGGTCGGCACGATCAGGGTGCTCGACGACGACGTCGTCGCCGAGTCGAACCTGCACCGACAGGTGGTCCACGACGCGTCGTCGGTGGGGCGGCCCAAGGTCGACTCGGCGGTGGCCAGGCTGACCGCACTGAACCCGTCGGTCGAGGTCGAGGCGGTGCAGACCCGCCTGGAGGCGTCGACCGCGATGGACCTGCTGCGCGGATTCGACGTGGTGGTGGACGGGAGCGACAACTTCCAGACGAGGTATGCCGTCGCCGACGCCTGCGTGTTGCTCGGGACCCCGCTGGTGTGGGCGTCGGTGTTGGGGTTCGACGGGCAGATGAGCGTGTTCGACGCCGCCAGTGGGCCTTGTTTCCGGTGCCTGTTCCCTGATCCTCCGGCGCCCGGTCTGGTGCCGTCGTGCGCGGAGGCTGGGGTGCTCGGGGTGGTCCCCGGCGCACTGGGTCTGGCTCAGGCGACGGAGGTGGTCAAGATGCTCAGTGGCGTGGGTAGGGTGCTGAGCGGGGTGTTGGTCGTGTACGACGCACTCGCCGGCACCTGGGACCACCTCCCGGTGCGCAAGAACCCCGCTTGCCAACTCTGCGGACCTCACGCCACGATCACAGCCGTGAACGATGTGACGACCTCCTGCGGCATGCCCGCTCGCGACGTCGGCGCGAGGACGCTGACCGCGACTCAACTGGCCACGTGGTTGGCGGAGCGGGAAGCGGGTGCCAGGTCGTTCTCGCTCGTCGACATCCGCGAGCCCTTCGAGTGGGCCATCAACCAGATCCCAGGCGCTGTCGAACTGCCGATGGGCCGGGTGTTGTCGGGACAACTGCCCGATCAGGAGGGCGCCGTCGTCGTCTATTGCCATGCCGGGGTCAGGTCGGAACGGACCCTGCGTTGGCTGCTCGACGCCGGCGTCGACGCATATCACCTGCGTGGCGGGATCGACTCCTGGATCGACGAGGTGGACCCCAGTCTTCAGAGGTACTGAGACAAGTCCTGCTCCGGTCGGGGCCGGGGGTCTCGGTCACGCCTGGACACAGCGAGACAGGGCCCCGCTGGGCGGGACCCTGTCGATGGATGTGTGCGGTCAGATATCAGACGAGGCGTACGTTCGCCGCCTGCTGGCCCTTCTCGCTCTGAGTGATCTCAAACTCGACCTGCTGCCCCTCATCCAGGGTGCGGAAGCCGGATGCCTCGATCGCGGTGTAGTGGACGAAGATGTCCTTCGGCATCCCCTCGACGGCGATGAAGCCGTACCCCTTCTCGGGGTCGAACCACCGGACAGTTCCCTGCGCCATGCATTTCTCCCTAACTGCAATACCGGGACCGCACCTTGAGGTCCCAGGCTGCGAGCCGAATCTCGGCTTGTCCGAGCTGGGGCTCGAAACGGTGCAGCCCGCCTAGGCTTTCACACCGGAACGCTCCCTGTCAGGTGGCAGATCGAGTGATCTGCCACCGTGCCAACCAGGGTTGGAGAAACTGTCAGACCTCAATGGTGGAGTTGCACCTGTGACAGCGACGAACTGGCCTCGAGGCCCGCGCTACCGGCTCGTGTCTGGCCGTACCCCTGTGTCAGGGCCGCCGACGTTGAGCCCCAGCCAGGCCACGGTCGCCACCCATCGGGGTGGGCCGTTGCTCGTGCTCGCCGGTCCCGGCACGGGCAAGACGACAGCACTGGTCGAGACTGTGGTGCAGCGGATCAACGACGGAGTGGACCCGGCATCCGTTCTCGTGCTCACGTTCTCGCGACGGGCAGCGATGGACCTGCGGCGTCGAATCGCGTCGAGAGTCGGTCGGTCGGTCGGCACCCCCCAGGCCCTGACCTTCCATTCCTTCTGCTACTCGGTGGTCCGGAGGTTCGGATCCGTCGAGTTGTACGGCGACGCGGTCAGACTGCTCACTGCCCCGGAACAGGACTTCCGGGTCCGGGAGGTCCTGGCCGGCCGTGGTGTTTCGGCCTGGCCCGACGGATTCGACACGGCCTTCGGCACCCGCGGGTTCGTGACCGAGATCCGCACCTCGTTGGCCGCGGCGCGGCAACTCGGACTCGACGGAGACGCGTTGCGACAGTTCGGAGATGCAGCGGGGCGTCCGTCGTGGATCGCCTTAGGTGACTTCTTCGACGAATACCTCGACGTGCTCGAGGCCGAACAGGTGCTCGACTACGCCGAACTCGTGCATCGCACTCGAGTGCTGCTGAGTGACAGTGCAATCCGCGAACAGGTACGGCGATCGGCCAGGCTCGTGCTGGTGGACGAATACCAGGACACGGACCCGTCGCAGGTGGGGCTCCTGCGTCAACTGGTCGAGTTGGGGGGCGACATCGTCGCTTTCGGTGATCCGGACCAGTCGATCTACGAGTTCAGAGGGTCACGACCGCGGGCTGTGCTCGACTTCCCCGACACCTTCCCGACCGCCGACGGAACACCTGCTCCGGTGGTCGCTCTTGCCGAGAATTACCGGTTCGGCGGCGAGATCGCTCGGGCGACCCGCAGGCTCGCGTCGAGGCTGTCCCTGCCTCGCGCGCTCGATGCCGACGTGTTCGGCGCGTTTCGAGTTCCCGCTGCCGCTGCCGGGACGGCGCCGGGCGACGTCTCGGTGTTGGTCTTCGACAGCGTGGGCGCCGAGGCCGCCCACGTCGCCGACCTGCTGCGCAACGCTCACCTGCGCGACGGCTTGGCGTGGCACGACATGGCCGTGCTCGTGCGGTCGGGCCGCCGGGGAATCCCCAAGATCGCTCGGGCTCTGGCCGGCGCAGGTGTGCCGATCGAAGTCGCCGGCGACGAGATCGCCCTCGCTGCGTCGGAGGTGTTGCAGCCCTTGTTGTTGGCGGTTTCGGTGGTCGTCCGCCCGTCTGCTCTCAACGCGGAGACCGCCCGCCAACTTGTGCAATCCCCCTTGTGCGGGATCGATTCGATCGAGTTGCGACGGCTCGGGCGAGACCTCCGGGACGCCGAGCGCGCCGAGTTGGCGGGCCTGGGCTCCGTGCGATCCTCCTCGGAACTGCTGGGAATAGTGCTGGCCGATTCTGACCTGCTCGACGCCTGCCCGGACACGCCGGAAGTGCGCAGAGTCAAGGCCTTGTCGGATCTGCTTCAACAGGCCCGCGATCTGGTGCTCGACGGCGCGACGGCTCACGAGGTGCTGTGGGCGTTGTGGTCGGGCACCGACTGGCCCGGTCACCTGCAGGCGCAACTCGGGCAGGGCGGCGAAGCCGCCCGGGCTGCCCATCGGGCCCTCGACGCGGTCTGTGCCTTGTTCGACGTGGCTGAACGGTCCGACCAAGTCGTCGGTGGTCGCGGCGTGACCGGTTTCCTCTCCGAAGTCGCAGCCCAGGAGATCCCCGCCGACACCACCCGCGAGAGCACCCAGCGGCCTCGTGGCGTCAGGCTCCTGACCGCACATCGCGCGAAGGGTCTGGAGTGGCCGCTGGTCGTCGTCTCCGGCGTGCAGGAGGGGATCTGGCCCGATCCACGCCGTCGCGGATCTCTCCTCGAACCAGACCGGCTGACGGAGTCCGGGCCCTCGGAGCCGTCACTGCCCGCAGCCAGGCTCGCTGCCGAGCGTCGGTTGTTCTACGTGGCGTGCACTCGGGCGAGTCGGCGGTTGGTGGTGACCTCGGTTGCCGGCCAGGAGGGAGAGGGCGACCAGCCCTCTCGCTTCCTGGCCGAGTTGGGTGTCGTCCCCCGTACGGTCGCCGGGCGCCCCAGGCGCCCGCTGAGCCTTCCCGCCCTCGTCGGGGAATTGCGCCGGGTCGCGGGCGACCCGAGCCAATTCCCCGGCGTGCGGGAAGGCGCAGCGCGGCGCCTGGGGCGCCTGGCGGAGGCGACGGGGCCGGACGGGCAGAAGCTGGTTCTCGCAGCAGATCCTGCCAGGTGGTGGGGGTTGTCGGAGCCGACGACGGGCCAGGTCGGTCGCGCGCCCGGATCGGGAGAGAGACTGTCGGGCAGCCAGGTCGGAGCGTTGCTGGCCTGTCCACGACAGTGGTTCCTCGAACGACGAGCCGGGGCGCAGTCTCGCCGTACCTCGTCGGCCAACTTCGGGTCCGTGATCCACGTCCTCGCCGAGCATGCCGTCGCCGACGGACTCTCGACCGAGCACCTCTCGGCATCGCTGGACCGGGTCTGGCACGAGATCGACTTCGACGCCGTGTGGCTCTCGACATCGGAGCGGGCGGAAGCCGATGCGGCTTTGGAGAGGCTCGCAGCCTGGATCGATGCCCGGCGGGGGCGTCAGATGCTCGGCGTCGAGGTGCCCTTCGAAGTCCGAGTGGAGACCCAGGGTGTTCCTCTGACCTTGACCGGCGTCGTCGACCGGCTCGACCGTGATGCCTCGGGCCGGCTCGTGATCGTCGACTTCAAGACCGGGCGCCGCACGCCGACCCAAGCCGCGGTCGAGGGACTCGACCAGGTCGGCGTCTATCAGCTCGCCGCCTCTCTGGGCGCCTTCGACGAGGTCGCTGACGGCGTTCGCGAGGTGGGCGGTGCCGAACTCGTCTACCTGCGGGCCAACGACGGGCAGAACCCGTTCCCGAAGGTGCTGCGGCAGGCCTCACTGACCGAGCAGCCGTACCTCGCCGACGAACCGTCACTGATCATGCTCGACGACGGTGCCCGCGCCGCAGTCGGAAGCCAGGCCGACTACCCGACGTGGGTTCACCATCGTCTCGCCACCGCGGCCAAGGTGCTGGCCGAGGACCGATTCGTCGCCACGGTCGGCGACGCCTGTCGCTGGTGTGCCTTCACGACCAGCTGTCCGGCGCAATCGGCGGGTCGGCAGGTGCTGCCGTGACGATCTCTACGCTGGCTGGCCGCCCGCGCCGCGGCGGGTTGCGCGATGCCTTCGATCTGGTCGAAGCCCTCGGGGTGCCGTTCAGTGACGAGCAACTGGCCGCCATCACTGCGCCGCTGGAACCGACCGTGATCATCGCCGGCGCCGGTTCGGGCAAGACCACGGTGATGGCCGCGCGCGTGGTGTGGCTCGTCGGCAGCGGCCAGGTGAGCCCCGAACACGTGCTCGGGCTGACGTTCACGCGCAAAGCGGCCGCCGAGCTGGCCCAACGCGTGCGCGACGCCTTGGTGACGGCCGCCGTACTCAGCCCCGACGGGGTCGACGACGACGGTGAGCAGGTGATCGTGACGTACGACTCGTTCGCGGCACGGCTCGTGGGCGAGCATGGCTTGTGGCTCGGCTACGAGCCCGATCCGCTCATGATCACCGGCGCTGCTCGGCACAGGCTGGCGTCACGGGTGGTCGCGTCGGCTGCCGGTCCGTTCGAACACCTGACGCGTCTGCGACCCGAGACGGTGACCGAACGCGTGCTTGCCCTCGACGGCGCCGTGCAATCACACCTCGCCGACGAGCGGGCGATCCACGACCAGGCTCGCTCGTTCCTGTCGGAGCTCGCGAACGCACCCCTGAATCGGTACGGCAACATCTACGCCTCCGTGCGCGATGCCGAGGCGGCGGCGCGCGAACGCCTGGAGTTGGTGGGGCTGGTCTCCGCCTACGCCGCGCTGAAGCGCGACCTGGGGCACGTCGAGTTCTCCGACCACATGGCAGCGGCCGCGCATCTGGCCGACGAGGTCCCAGGGGTGGGGGAGGCGCTACGTCGGCAGTACCGGGTTGTTCTCCTCGACGAGTATCAGGACACCTCGTCTGCCCAAGCCCAGCTGCTCCGCGGGCTGTTCTCGGGTCCGACGCCGGAGCAGGGTCGAGGCCATCCGGTCACCGCGGTGGGCGATCCGTTCCAGGCGATCTACGGCTGGCGAGGGGCTGCTGCTTCGAACATCCTGGAGTTCACGCGGGACTTTCCCCGGCACGACGGAAGTCCCGCGCGTGCCCTGCCGTTGACCGTCAATCGGCGTAGTGGTCCCACGATCCTGGCGGCGGCCAACCGACTGGCAGCCCCGCTGCGCGCCGACACCACTCTGTCCTACGACCTCAGCGATGCCCACCTGAGAGCTCCGGACGGCACGCCTCCAGGACAGATCGAGACCGCAGCGCTCGGCACCTGGCCCGACGAGGTCGACTGGATCGCCGACCGGATCGTCGAGGCTCACACCGCCGGCGAGGTGGACCGCTGGTCCGATGTCGCAATCCTGGTGCGACGCAACGCCGACATCGGTCCGCTGTACGGCGCGCTCTCGGCTCGTGACGTGCCCGCAGAGATCGTCGGGATCGGCGGGCTCCTCTCCGTACCGGAAGTGGCCGACGTCGTCTCGACGTTGCGGTTGGTCGACGACGTGACGGCCAACCCCGACCTGGTCCGGTTGATCACCGGCCCCCGGTGGTCCGTCGGGAGCGGCGATCTGGAGATGCTCGGCCGACGCGCGAGGGAGCTGGCGCGCGCCCGGGACCGTACCGAGTTCCCAGGCGACGACCCGCTCACCGAGGCCCTGGACGCCTCGCTCGCCGCCACCGACCCGACCGAAGTCGCGTCGCTCTCCGAGGCATTGACCGACCTCGGCGACGCCCCGGTGTCGGCGGAGGCACGCACGCGCATGCGGGCATTCGGCGCGGAACTGGCGATGCTGCGTCGTCACGCGGGCGAACCGATCGGTGATCTGGTACGGCGGGTGGTCACGACCCTGGGGGTCGAGACAGAACTGCTGGCGACCGGACACGAAGGCAAGGCGGCGACGGCTCAACTGACCGCGTTCGTCGACGCCGTGGGCGCGTACACCGAGGTGGATGCCGACGGGACGCTGAGCGGGTTCCTGTCGTACCTCGATGCGGAGGAGAGGTACGGCGTGGGGCTGGAGCAGGCGGTACCCACGGCGGTCGACTCCGTGAAGCTCCTCACGATCCACAAGGCGAAGGGTCTCGAATGGGAGTTCGTGGTCGTTCCGGCGTTGTGCGACCAGACCTTCCCCTCCGATCGGGTGACCGACAACTGGGTGACGACGCCGAGCGCCCTGCCGGCGGAACTGAGAGGCGACGCCGCCTCGATTCCGCACCTGACCGACGCAGGTGACACCGGCTTCAAGGAATACCGGCAGGCGCTGAAAGCCGAAGCTCGACGGGCCGAGGACCGCCTCGCCTACGTGGCCGTCACACGGGCTCGGCAGGTGCTGATCGGCACGACCCACTTCTGGCGGGTGGGCGACCGGAAGCAGCGGGAGCGGTCGCCGTACTTCCTCACCTTGGCAACGATGTCGAGCAGATCGGACGGGATCAGCGACCCGCCCCCGGTCAACCCGTTGGAGCGAGCGGCGACAGCCGTCGAATGGCCGACGGCCGGCGACGCCGAGGCGCGTCGGCAGCGTCGGCGGGTCGCAGACGAGGTCCAGCGCTGCCGAGAGAGCCTCGACATTCCGGGCGCTGCCGAGTTGGCTCTGGGGGCCGACGATCGAGGCCGACTCGACGCGTGGGACGACGAGATCGACGTCCTGCTCGAGGAGGCTGTACGGCTCCGCGCGAGCGAGGTAGCCGTACCCCTGCCCGAGTCGTTGACCGCAACCCAGGTGATGCTGGCTCACGAGAATCCGGCCGCACTCGCCGCCCAGTTGGCGCGGCCCATGCCGCGTCCGCCGTCGAGGGCAGCGCGATTCGGCACCCGATTCCACGAGTGGGTGCTGCGGCACTACGGGTCTCCGGTCCTCATCGATCCCGACGACCTGCTCGACGCGGATGCTCACGACGACGACGACGACTTGCCGGCGGTCTGCGAGGCCTTCGCCGTGGGCCAGTTCGGTGACGTTCTCCCCGCTGAACTCGAGTTCCCGTTCTCTCTGACGATCGGTGGCGAGGTGGTCCGAGGCCGGATCGACGCGGCGTACCAGAACTCACCGGTCGTGCCCGCCGGCTGCGCCGCGCTCGTCGTCGACTGGAAGACGGGTCGTTCACGTCCGGATCCTCTGCAGTTGGCGCTGTACCGGCTGGCTTGGGCCGAGCTGCGGGGCCTCCCGGTGGAGCGGGTCGCAGCGGCGTTCTACCACGTGCGAACAGACCGCCTGGAGACGGTCACCGGTCTGCCCGGTCGCGACGAGCTGGAGGTTCTGGTGTCCGGATTGGGCGACTGACCTTGCCTGCCGCCCCGCACTCGGGTAGCACTGCTGGTCATGGTCAACCCCGACGAGCCGGCCCTGGTCGAGCGCCTCGACGACGTGCGTCGCGACGGCGACCTGGTGGCGCGATTGTGGGTGGGTGCCCGGATCATGACCGTCGACCCGGCGGGACGGTTCGAGGTACGGCGGGGCCTCGACGGCGTGCGCCTCGACCTGGTCCCGAGCAGCGGGGCGTACGACGCTGCCCGACATTGGCTGGTCGGCCGGGTCGAGGGATCGGTCGTGTTCTGCCAGGCCGGGGAGAGCGCAACCGGTGTCACGCTGCGCGAGGTCGGCCCCGAACTCCGCCCGGCTCAGGTCGAAGGGGCTGCGATCGCGGTCGCTCTCGCCCATTGGCACCGCCTCGAGTCGCGGTGTCCAGGATGCGGTGGGGAGACGACGGTGCGCGCCGCCGGCACGGTTCGGTACTGCCGGCAGGACGATCGTGAGTTGTTCCCGCGCACCGATCCTGCGGTGATCGTGGCCGTCGTCGACAGCGCAGACCGGCTGCTCCTGGCTCACCAGCGGGTCTGGCCCGAAGGGCGGCACTCGGTGCTGGCTGGGTTCGTGGAGGCGGGAGAGTCGCTGGAACAGGCCGTTCGGCGCGAGGTGCTCGAGGAGGTGGGGGTACGGCTCGGGCAGGTCAGGTACGTGGCCAGCCAGCCCTGGCCGTTTCCTCGATCGATCATGCTCGGGTTTACGGCCCGGGCGGAGACGACCGAGATCGCGGTGGACGGCGAGGAGATCGCGTCAGCGCTGTGGGTGTCTCGCTCCGAACTGACCGACGCCGTGCGAGCGGGGGAGATGACCTTGCCCACGTCGGTGTCGATCGCTCACCGGCTGATCCAGGCGTGGTGGCACGCGAACGACGCACCCGTCGGCGAAGTGCCGCGACGCCGAACCGAGAGGCCGCCCGGTCAGGACCAACCCAGTCTCTGACGCAGTCCCGAGGCCCTCAGCGCCTGGGTGTCGACCGCCCGGCGGACCGCGTCGGGGTGGGCGATGATCGTGACTTGCTCCTTGGCGCGGGTCACAGCGGTGTAGAGCAGTTCACGCGTGAGCATGGGCCCGGTGAGCGGAAGGACCACCGTAACCGTGTCGAACTGGCTGCCCTGACCTTTGTGCACCGTCATCGCGTGCATCGTCTGGACATCGTCGAGCAGTCCCGGCGGCAGGAGCAGTGGCACGTCGCCTCGATCGAAGGCCGCCCTGACACCGACGGGGGTGGCCACGATGACCCCGGCGTCTCCGTTGGCCAGGTCGAGGTCCGAATCGTTGCGCGTGATCAGGAGCGGCCGACCGACGTGCCATTCGCCGCCTGTTCCGTACGCAGGGACCACGTTCCGGATCCACTGCTCCACGGCTCGGGACCAGGTGCTCACCCCGAACGGCCCGGTCCGGTGGGCGCAGAGGACCCGATGACCGCGCAGAGCCGCTAGAGCTAGTCCCGCGTCTCCGGCTTCGGCAGCCTCGTGTACGGCAACGCCCCAGTGGGCGGCCCTCTCACGGATGGGCTCGAGTTGTCGCTCCGTCACCCGCCCTGCGTCGTCGCAGGTCACCAGCCGTACGCGCTCCCCACCGGACAGCAGCGTCAGCGCCTCGTCGGAATCGCCTTCTCTGATCGCTTCGGCGAGTCGTTTGATGTCGCCGTCGAAGCGCCAGGTGTGGCGAAGCCGTACCAAAGGAAGGGGCGACTGGCCGGGCGGGCTGGCCTCGGCCGCGGCGGTGATGTCAGCGAGGACCGCTCCCGCGTCGACGGGGGCCAACTGCTCTGGGTCACCGACCAGCACCAGGCGAGCGTCCGTACGTACGGCGGGCAGCAGCCTGGCCATCATGGACAGCGACACCATCGACATCTCGTCGACGACCACGACGTCGTGAGGCAGTGGATTCGACGCCGAATGGCGATAGCGCCGCCAGGGCTGCCAGCCGAGCAGCCGGTGCAGCGTGTGGGCCTCGACCTCGGCCAGGCCGGCGCGCACCTCGGGATCGATCGGCAACCTGGCCAACTCGCTGCGGACCGCCTCCTGCAGACGGGCGGCAGCTCGGCCTGACGGCGCAGCCAACGCGACGGACGGAACACGTCCCAACTCGACCGCGACCAGTGCCAGGGCGCGAGCTACGGTCGTCGTCTTGCCCGTGCCAGGACCACCGGCGATGACGGCCACCCAGGACCGCGCGACGGTTTCGGCAGCGGAAAGCTGGAGGTTCTCGGTCGACGAATCGATCCGGTCACCGGCCGACAGGTGGGCCGCATGCCGCGCGACCGCCTCGTCGTCGACCGGCGGGGGCGGTGCCGTCGATCGAGCTACCAATTGCGCTCTCACGACTTCTTGTTCTGCCCAGAATCGCTCCAGGTACACCCGGCCGTCGACCATCCTCAACGGCCGCAGACCGGGCCCGGCGTCGCCATGGGTGACCAGGAGCGAGTTCGTGAGCGCTGGTCGCCAGGCCAAATCATCGGGCCAGGGGAGTTCGGCTTCGGTCTCCAGCGACGCTTCCACGTCGGCCCTGACGCGGTCCAGCACGAGGCAGATCGACCCTAGGCCGAGGGCGCGAACGGTCAGGGCCAGCGCGAGTACGGCGACCTCGTCGGTCTCGCCGTACATGTGAGCGATGCGCCGCGCTACCTGAACGTCGGCGATGCCGAGCACGCCGCCCACCGCGAACGGTTCGAGCAGACCACTGGCGATGACCGAGGGTGTCGGTTCCGGTGACGAGGTCACGGCGCACCTCCGAGGAGTTCGGACAAATCCGTGACCAGGCCGGCCGCAGGACGCCAGACGAAGACCCCGCAGGGCATCCCGTCGACCACGGGTGTCGCGGGGCCTGCCATGCCGCGCACGAACAGATATCCGATGCCGCCCAGCGCGACCTCTGGGTCGTACGCAGGCATGCGCCAGCGCAACATCCGATGCAGGGCGACCGAATAGAGCAAGGCCTGGAGGGGATAGTGCGACGCCATCATCGCCTCGGCCATCGCCGATGGCGTGTAGTGGCCGATCCGCAGCGGCACGGATGCGGGCGCTAGACGGTTCGTCTTGTAGTCGACCACCACGTACCGTTGGTCGATCCTCAGCACGGCGTCGATGCTGCCGGTCAGGTACCCGCGTAAAGGGCGGTCGTCGAGCCCGCCGTTGGCGAGCCGGTCGGCGTACGGTGCGAGCAGGTCGTCGGGCCTCACCCACCGCTCGAGCAAGCGCGCGATCGACTGGGTCGTGGCACCCTCCGACCCGCGTCCCAGCGGAAGTTCGAAGTCGAGCTCGGCCAGGCGATCGGCCGGGGCGATGTCGCTCAGCGTTGTGCCCGGCGCCAGCGGACCCAGCGACGTCGCCAGAGCCGGCCTCAACGCGGTCACGAGGTCGGCCGCCGAAACGTCGGCCACCGGCATTCGGCTCAGCTGCCGGGCGACGATCGCGTCGAGGTCGGAGCCGACAGAAGTCGGGTCGTACCCTTCGAAAACCGCGTGGACCAGGCTGCCGAACGCAACGCCCCCAGGCAAGTCGGCCATCGGCGATGGTTCGTCCATGCCCGGCAGCGCGACCGGTGCGCCACCGTCACCTGTGGTGGGTACGGCATCGCCGGCCTCAGGCGGGAACGCGTCTTCGGGCAAGGCGGGCTCGTCTCCGGCCAGTTCACCTCCGAGGTCGGCCACGTACGCCTCGTGGGCGGGCGCCGACAGCGCGGAGAAGGAGGTACGACGCCAGTCAAGATCGATGTCACGGGTGAATGCGACGGCCGGTGCGACGATCATGGGCGGTCGGGTCGGCGGTTGGAGTCGGACTTCGGTGGTCATCGACTCCACGACGATGTCGGCCTGGGCGAGCCGCGGGACGTCGCGGAGGTCGGTGACACGGCCGGTCACGCGCGCAGGTACGTCCGGTCCCTCAGGTCGCAGTAGGACGCGGCTGAGGGCGGCCACGTCGGCCGCCTCGGTCCACGCCCACCACGCGGTGATGTGAGCTTGCGCACGAGTGAGCGCGACGTAGAGGGTACGCAAAGACTCACCGTCGTCCTCGGAGCGATACGCACGTTCCCGGCTCTCCCTGCCCGGGGCTCTCCCACCGACGTCGAGAGATCGAGTGGTCGTTCCGTCCCGGGTCTCGTGCAACTGCAGAGGTTCGTCGCGCAGCGACCGGGGGAACCGGGCGGAGACGTCGGGCAGGTACACGACGGGGAACTCCAAGCCCTTCGCTTGATGGATCGTCAGGATCCTCACGACTTGGTCGTCGGTCTCCAGCCGTCGGCTCCGGTCGTCGGTCTGCGCCGTCGCGCGTTGCGCGCGTTCCCTCAACCAGCCGGCGAGCGACGCCGCATCGGATCCGGCATCTCGTCGTCGGTCTTCCAGCAATTCGGCGAGGTGGCGGATGTCGGTGAGGTGCCGATCTCCGCCCCGCGTCGCCAGCAGGCGTTCAGCCAGACCCTCGGCCAGCAGGACCTCGACCAAACCGACGGGCCCGTGACGGTCGAGCACCCGGCCCCAATGCCGGATGGACTGGCTCAGCGCTGCGCGCTCGTCGTCGCCGGCCTGGGCGAGACGTGACAGCGACCAGCCGAGCATCGGGGTGAGGCACGCTGCCCGAACCCTGCCCGTGCGAGGTTGGGCGATCGCATCCAGGAGCTTCACCCAGTCCTGTGCCGCATCGCTGGCGAAGACGCTCTCGGCGCCCGTGAACGTCGCGGGGATGCCGTGCTCGGCCAACAACCGGAGAATGCGCTGGCCGCGGCTGTTGCTGTTCACCAGCACGGCGATGTCACCGGCAGTCAGCGGCGAGTGAACTCCGGCACGATCGATCTGAGCCCGCGACACCAGTAGGGCTGCGATATCGGCGGACACGTCGTGGTTGACCTGCTGTGCGAAAGACCTGGCGCGCTGCCTGCCCGACGTACGGAAGCGCACGGCATGCTGCCAGGGGCCGGGGGCGACGAGCTTGACCGGCCGGTCGCCCGCGGTCACAGGATCCACGGTGATCCGCGGATCACCCAGTCGGGCACCGTCGAAGATCACGGAGACCGCCCGGACCAACTCAGGGGTGCTCCTCCAATTGGTGACGAGGTCGTAGCGTTCGGCCTCCGCGGTAGCTTCCAGGTAGGCGGTGACGTCGGCGCCCCGGAAGCCGTAGATCGATTGCTTCGGATCTCCGATGAGCACGACGGTCGACGATTCGTCGAACACGGCCTTCACGATCTGCCACTGCACGGGGTCGGTGTCCTGGAACTCGTCGACGAGCACGACGGGGAAGCGACGCCTGATCCTGGCTCGCGCCTGTTGGCCCGTCGTGGGGTCCCGCAGAGCGGCCAGAAGCCGTACCTGCATGTCGTCAAAGGTGTAGACGTTCAATCTCCGCTTGCGGATCTCCACCTCCTCGCGCACGGTGCGCGCGAGGCTGACTCTCTCGGCCGCCAGCCGGTCTTCGATGTCGATCAGCGGCAAGGCGATGTCGTCGACCGCGCGTCGACCGATCTTGCGTGCGACGTCGAGGTCGAAGGCCGGCTGGTCGTCTCGGGCGTACGCGCGCAGGTAGGCGTCGTCGACCACTTGATCGGTGAGGTCGGTGACGTCTCGAGCCAGCACCGAGCTGGGTTCGTGGTCGGCCAAGACACCGAGTTCGGCCAGCATGCGGTCGCAGAACTGGTGAGTCGTGCAGATCATCGCGCGATCGAAGGAGGCCAGTGCCGAGGTCAGTCGGCTCGCGACCGTCGGCAGGTCGGTCGAGGCCAGAACGGGAGCCCAGGCAGGGTCCGACGGTTCTGAGGCGTCGCCGGCGAGGCGCGTCGCAACGGTCGCAGCCAGCTCGGCGATCCGCATCCGAATACGACTCCGCAATTCCCGGGTCGAGGCCGTCGAGAACGTCACCACCATGAGGTCCTCGAGCCGGTCACCCTCCGCGACGTAGCGGGCAGCCAGGGTGGCGATCGCATGCGTCTTGCCTGTGCCGGCACTGGCTTGTAGCACGACGCGTGAGCCCCGTGGCAGCGGACCTGACAGGTCGAACGCGGTCATGACATCTCCGCCCTGACGAGTGACCCGTACGCGGTGCTCGCCAATGCCGCAAAGCCACCCCAACGTCCAGCCCCTGAGTTCAGTTCGCCTGGCGTCTCGAAGTACAAGGACCAGGTGGAATCGCGCTCATAGCGCCACCGTCGCTCGACGTCTTCATCGGTGGCCCGTCCGTCGGACCGCAGGGTGTACAGGGCCAACCCGATGGGCAACGGCAACGGCTGCATCCTGCCCTGATGGACCAGGTCGACCACGGTGTCCAGCACGGCGGCCGACGTCGAGGGGTCGGGTGCCTCGAGGCGTACGGCACCACGTCTCCCGCACACGACGGCGCGACCGGGACCGCCTGCAGCCGCGAGCAGCAGCGCGCCGAGCCACGGGTCGAGCAAGCGTGCGCCATCGGCAGCCGACGCGGTCACCGACACGAGGAGGCCGTTGCGAAGGGTGACGCGCCCGGTCAGGCGCCGCCCGGACGGCAGGTCCACGGTGTGCTCAACGTGCATGTCCGGCCCGACCAGGTACGGCCCAGCCGTCTCGAACACGCGCTCTGCGATGGCGTGTGCCTCGTCGAGACGAGCCCGGCCCAGGCTTTGCGGAGGCAGATCGCCACGTCGCCACTCCGCTGCCTCTGCCGAGGCCGGAGCGTGTCCCGCCACCCGAAGCCGGACGAGCCGGTCGGCCACCGCCCATCGCTCGAGCCCGTTCAGTTGGATGGGAATCTCGTCCGTCAGCGTGTCCTCCTCACTGCGCAGAGGTCGCTGATCGATGCCGGCCCACGAACCGACTCGCGCGGTCAGGTAACCCCTGATCGGATGCCGGAGGAACTGGGACAACTCCGCGATCGTCGTCGGCCACGCTGCGTCCGCCGGCTGCGTGGAGTCGCTGGCGAACAAGTCGAGGCGGGGCAAGACCCCGGTGGCGCGCGCTGTCGCCGCCGTACGTCGTGCCCTCACCGACGCTCGTGAGTAGGTGAGCTCTCCACCTGGCTCGACGGCATGGAGCGCATGGCGGACCAGGATGTCCGGACCCCCCAAGTCGGCGGCGGCTTCGATCAAGTCGACGACCGGTGCCGCAAGGGGCAGCGGGTCGTTCGTGCGAGAGTCTCGGCTGGCGGCGATGACGACGAATGCCGACCGGGCCGCGAGCAACGAGTCCAGGAATAGTTGACGGTCGTCGGCCGGGGGATCGGGATCGGCAGGGTCACGATCCGCGAGCAGCAGGTCGTCGCCGTCGAATCGCTGCCGGCGGGGGAACTGCGCCTCGTCGATCCCGAGCACGACCACAACCTCGTGCGGAACGTGTCGCAAAGCCTCCATCGAGGTGACGGACAGCGTGCCGGTCAGCAAAGCCGGCCTGGGGGTGATGCCCTCCAACCACGATTCGACGTGTTCTGACACGTCCCCCAGTGACAGCTGGGTCGGGTCGTCCTCCGATTCCATTCCGGCGATGAGAGCCAGCGCGTGACCCATCTGCCAGCCGTCCTCGGCACGCACGGCGACCAAAGGCTCAAGGGCTCCGCGCAGACGGTCGGCCCACGCGCCCCGCGACGCTGGGCGGTCGAAGTCGGCCACGGCCGACCTGACCAGCGAGATCATCTCGGCTAGAGCCCCGATCCGGTCGAGGTCCGACGATTCGACCTCGTCGAGGGGGAGAACCGTTCCTACGCTCGGCAACTGCTCCTCCGACAACGCGACACCGAGCACCAGCCTCTGAAGCCCCGCGAGCCAGGTGTTCTGCCGGACGGACTCCAGCCCGAACCGCCGTCGCCCGTCGCCGTCGATGCCCCAGCGGATGCCCGCCCGCTGGGTGAGTTCGGTCAAGACGTCCAGGTCCTCCTTGGACAGACCGAACCGGCGAGCCACCGGCGGACTGCCGAGGAGTGCCAGCAACTCGGTGCGACCGGCCCGTCCAGAAGCCAGTCGGAGCAGCCGAGCCATGACCTCGAGCACAGGGTTGGGCTGACGCAAGGACCGGTCGGCCACCCGTACCCGCAATCCGGTCACCGGATGGAGTGATGACCCGACCTCGTCTGGATTCATCATGCACATCGCACGGACCAGGGGACCGTACGTCGCCAGATCAGGCGTGACGACGAGGATGTCGCGAGGCTCGAGCGACGGATCGTTCGCCAAGATCGAGCAGACCACGTCGCGCAGCACCTCCACCTGCCGCGCCGGACCATGGCTGAGGTGCACCTGGATGCTGCGGTCGTCGGGCCGGGGGGTGAACTCGACGGGAGCGTCATGCCGTACCCGCGCCTGCACTGCCGCCAACGCCGTACCCACGTTCCTCGCCTCCGCAGCGACGACCGTCACCGAATCCGCGACGTCGACCGCAAACCGGAGAGCCGCCCGCGACGCCCCGCCCCATCGGGCCGACACCGTCGACGAGGGCGACTCCTGCTGCGAGGCCTGCGCCGACGCCACCGGCCACCAGGCGGTGACGTCTCGCCCGGCTCCCAGTGCCTTGAGGAGCATGCGTTCCGGGGGAGCGAGTCGAACGGGTGCGACCACGTGCAGCCGATCGGGAAGGGCCGACGACTTCGGACGGGCAACGAGCCGAGCGCACACGTCGTCGATCTCCTCCCACGGAGGTCGTCCGTCGACGAACTCTCGGGCCAGATGCCACAAGGGCCCTTGCCACCCTTCCGTCGAGTCGAGCAAGGCCGGTCGCCACCTGCCGTACCTCTGGAACACCTGAGCCATCCGGCTCGCCGTCGCGAAGCGCCGACCTGGGCGGGCCTCGTCACCGCCGGCGAGATGTCGCGAGACCGGTTCGAACCAAGCCTGGCCTTCGGCCACGTCGAAGGCGCGGAGAATCGGCCAGACCAGTCGTTCGGACGACCAAGGATCGTCTCCGTCTCGCCGGCCCGTGATCTCGTCGCAGGTGCGACGCACCAGTGACCACACGGTCGGGAAGTCGATGCCGGTGCAGACGCCGCCCACCGAACCGTGCGCGCCCAGCACGAGCGACAGCTGCTGGGCGAGCCACCGTCGCTGTCCCTGGCTGTCGACGCAGACCACGTCGGCAGCGAAGGGGTCGACCCTGTGGCGCGCGAGATCCGCCGCGAGCCCGGCGACCACCGCGCCGAGCCCGTGCACCTGCCGGACCTCGAAACCTGCCATGACGATCACCCTAGGGGCGGGCACTGACAGTTTCCGGCGCGGCCGAGGCCGGGCTGTGGACAAGCTCGAGGCCGGGGCTGTGGACAAGCATTCTGTCGGTGCGACGTGGCACAGTGGCGGCCATGCCTGGAAACCCCGACGCGATTCTCGCGCAGCTCGATCCCGAGCAGCGCACGGTCGCGACGAGCCTGGGCGTACCCGTCGCGGTCGTCGCGGGAGCCGGCACCGGCAAGACCCGGGCCATCACCCACCGGATCGCCTACGGGGCGTTGACCGGTGCGCTCGATCCGCGGGCGGTGCTCGCCGTGACGTTCACGACTCGGGCCGCTGGTGAACTGCGGTCCCGGCTGGCCGGCTTCGGGCTGAACGGTGTGCAGGCCCGCACCTTCCACTCGGCGGCTCTGAGGCAAGCCCAGTTCTTCTGGCCCCGGGCTTACGGCAGCGCCCTCCCCGAAGTCACCGATGCTCGGTTCGCGCTCGTCGCCGAAGCGGCTGCCGGCTTGCGGCTCTCCACGGACACCGCGGTGATTCGGGACCTCTCCGCCGAAATCTCGTGGGCGAAGGTGTCCAACGTCGTGCCTGACGCCTACCCGGCCATCGCGCGTTCGGCCAACCGCCTGGTGTCCTCGATCGAACCGGAGCAGGTGGCGCGGGTGATGACGACCTACGACCTTGCCCTCCGCGAGCGCAGTCGCATCGACTTCGACGACATCTTGCTGTGCGCGGTGGGGCTGCTCGCCGACCGTGAGGACATCGCGGCCCAGGTCAGGCGCCAGTACCGCCACTTCGTCGTCGACGAATACCAAGACGTCAGCCCGATCCAGCAGCGGCTGGTGGACTTGTGGCTCGGCCCGGGCCACGACGTCTGCGTCGTGGGCGATCCTGCCCAGACGATTCACACCTTCGCGGGTGCGAGTTCGCAGTACCTCACCGGTTTCGCCTCGCGTCACCCCGGCGCCCGCACGATCGAGTTGGTCCGCGACTACCGGTCGACCCCTCAGGTCGTTTCCACAGCCAACCATGTCCTGCGAGGTTCGGGTGATCGGCACGTCACGCTGCGCGCGCACTTGGGCGACGGACCGGCCGTCGAGATTGCGGGCTCGCCCACCGAGGCGAGCGAGGCCCAGCAGGTCGCCGCTTGGTTGCGGACGGTCCACGAAGCGGGGGTCGGCTGGTGTGAGATGGCGGTGCTCTATCGCATCAACGCCCAGTCCCCGGCGCTCGAACTGGCGTTGAGCGAGCAGAAAATCCCTTATCAGGTTCGCAATGCCGAGCGGTTCTACGAACGTCCGGAGGTACGGCAGGCGCTCGCCGCGCTCACCGCCACAGCACGCACCGAGGGCGAGCTGGAGGGTCTGCCACGGGTGCGGGCGGTGCTCGGGGCGCTGGGCTGGACCCAAGAGGCACCGCAGGGAGGTGGACGGGTTCGAGAGCGCTGGGAGTCTCAGACCGCGCTGGTCGACCTGGCCGCAGAGATCTCCGAGGCGGTCGCGGGTGAGGCGGGGGGTGCCGTACCCGACCTCGAGGCGCTGGTCACCGAACTTCAACAACGAGCCTCGATCGAGCACGCCCCCGCCGGCGTCGGTGTCACGCTGTCGACACTCCATTCGGCCAAAGGCCTGGAGTGGGAGGCCGTGGGCATGTTCGGCATGCACGAGGGCAGCCTGCCGTTCGTGCTCGCGACGACACCGGAACAGATCTCCGAGGAACGGCGGCTGCTGTACGTCGGCATCACCCGGGCCCGTCGATACCTGCGCATCTCGTGGTCACGATCCCGATCCGGCCAGGGCGCTGATCGTCTGCCGTCACGTTTCCTCGACGGCCTGGTGCCGACCGCCGAGGTTGGAGGTACGGGTGGGGCGCCCAAGCGGCGGCGGGAGCGCAGACAAACCGTGGCGCTCACCTGCCGCGTCTGCTCTCGGTCGCTGTCGACTCCTGCCGACCGGGTGCTGGGGCGCCACGAGTCGTGTCCTTCGTCGTACGACGAAGACCTCCTGGCAGCTCTCAAGACATGGCGCCTGCGCACCGCGCAGGCAGCGCGACTCCCGGCCTTTTGCATCTTCACCGACGCCACACTGATCGCTATCGCCGAAAGCCTCCCCGGTTCGACCGACGCGCTGAGTCAGATCTCAGGCGTGGGGCCCGCGAAGATTCGCAACTACGGCGATGCGGTCCTCGCCCTCGTCGCCGCGGGAAGCCTGGTCGAGGACACGCCGGAATAAAAAGGTTGCGCGCCGATCGCAACAGTCTTAGCCTCGTCTGCTGTCACCACTGGGTGGCGATCATGGCCGCAGAACGGTGAGAGGAGGCGACATGTACGACCGGCGCACACACGTTCAGTTCACCGAGATGTACGACGTCGCTGGCACCTCGGCGACCACGTGGGACCGGACCCGGCACAGCCATGCCCTCATCCCGGCCGGCAAGCGCGCCTTCAACCCCAACTCCCGTCTGACCCTCTGGGGTCGCCTCTGATGGAGATCACCATCTGAGCCGATTTCAGGCCGTGGACCCAGACACCGGGGATCCACGGCCTTCGTGGTTCCCGCCGGAGTACCGAACACATTCGTCACCCAGGAGAACCATGACACTCATGCTGGAGCTACTAGCTCCCTTCGAAACCATGCTCGACATGCCTTGCACCGAGGAAGACCCGGATCTGTTCTTCGCCGAGTCGCCGTCCGACGTCGAACTCGCCAAGCTCGTCTGCGGGCCTTGCCCCGTACGCGAGGAATGTCTGGCCGGGGCCCTCGCCCGTCGCGAACCCCACGGCGTCTGGGGAGGACAACTCCTCGTCGCCGGCGAGATCGTCGCCTTCAAGCGGCCCCGAGGTCGTCCTCGGAAAGTGGTCGAGCCGGCCGCGGCGACGGACGCCCCCGCCGCCGCACCGTGCGCGGCCTGACAGCACTACGACAGGGCCAGGCTTCAGTTTCCTGAGGCCCGGCCCTGTGACATCTGGGTTCAGTGCTGGCGTATCACCGGTTCGACGTCGGATCTGCGAACCCCGGCAGGTAGTCACGTAAGACGTCCGCGAACCTGGCTCGAACGTCCAGCTGGCTCAGCACCGCGATACCGCCCATCCAGACCCGGTGGATCAGGGCGTACTCCGGCGGCACGTTCAGTTTCATCATGACCGGGGAGTCGCGCTGGGCCTCGGCTTGCAGCCGCGCGTATTGTCCGCGCATCCAGTCCCGGGTGAAGTGGAACTCCTCCGAGCGGGCCGGTTCGACGAAGGGCGCCAGGTAACCGAGAGCGGCCTCGGGATTGACCTCTCCCACGATCAAACCCTCCTGGCGCAGTCCGTCCGCGACCGCCTGGGCGTCGCCGGTCAGCGCGATCCTGATCAGACGGCCCATCGGTTCCGGCAGCCCGTTCGGCAGGCGTGCCACCAGGCCCCAGTCGATAATTCCCAGTCGTCCGTCGTCGAGCACGAGAAAGTTGCCCGGATGGGGATCGGCGTGCAGCATGCCGGCCAGCTGCGGCCCGGAGAACAGGAACCTCACGTACGACAAGCCCACCCGGCTGCGCTCCGCCGAGTCCCACGAGGCGACGTCGCCGAGCTTGGTGCCGTCCAGCCACTGGCTCACCAGAACCTGACGAGACGCGTCCAGCACCTCGGGCACCGCGAAGTCCGGGTGGCCGGCAAAGGCGGTTGCGGCGGCTCGCTGGTTCGAGGCCTCGAGTTCGTAGTCGACCTCCTCGCGGATCCGTTCCCCGATCTCGGAGGTCAACGCCTTCACGTCCATGCCACCGGTCAAGGGCGCCACGAACGAGGCCAAGCGGCTGATCTGTGCGAGGTCGCTCTCCAAGGCCTCCTCTGCTCCCGGGTACTGGATCTTGACCGCGACCGGCTCGCCTGTCGCCGCCCAGCGTGCGCGATGCACCTGGCCGATGGACGCGGCGGCGCTCGGTCGCCGGTTGAACTCCGAAAACAGGTCGCGCCAGCCGCGGCCCAGTTCTCGCGCCATCACCGCTTCGACCCGCGCGATGGGCATCGGTGGCGCCGAATCCTGCAGGCGCCGCAGTTGCTCTCGGTACGGCGCTGCCACGTCCTCCGGCAGGACGGCTTCGAACATGCTCAGGGACTGCCCGAACTTCATGGCCCCGCCCTTGAGCTCTCCGAGGACCTTGAACAGTTGGGCTGCGGCTTGCTGCCGCAGGTCGGCCTGCACCGCAGCGGCGTCCTGACCGAGAAGTCGGCGACCCCAACCGACCGTGGCCCGCCCGGCATACCCGACCGGCACCCCCAACATCCGCGCCCCACGACGCAAACCTGACGTGGGAACGGATTCCTGGTCCTGAGGCAACTCCGAAGGCATGCCGCCCATTCTGGCCGCGGGCCGTACCCGACCCAAACTCACCTCACGCCAGCCTGGTGCACCCGCAGTCGGCGCGGACGGGCCAGTACCGATGCTCGACCCGGCCGGGGCAGGCGGCCGACAGCTCCAGGGTCGAACTGAACGTGTCGTACGGCTTCCCGCCGAGGTAGGCCATGATCTGGCCCACCGCGGTCGACACGAGCCACCCGGTGGTGACCAGGTGCGGTTGCACCGGTGTGCGTGCCAGCTGACAGAGAACGTACGGCCAGGTGTCGTCGTGAGCGACCACCCGCAGATCGGCGCACCGGAGGCACGATCCCAACCCCGGTACGACCAGGGGACCGGCGACCGCAACCCCAGGACGGCTCCGCACCACGAGGTGCGGTTGATCTGCCTTGGTCAGCGCGTCGGTGACGTCGCGGCTCGGCTCGCAGTGGGGGGAACAGACGACGGTCAGGTCCACCGGTGCGTCAGTATCGTTCGCGTGGTCAACCGTGAGGAGGCCGGGGAAGCTCGTCTTTTCACGGCGGATTCGCGACACCAGTTCGTCGGCCGTGGTTCCGCGGCCGGTCGGGCTGGGCGTCGGGTCGTTCACCCGAACATCAACGCCATGGAGAACCAATGCTGTGCAGACTCGGCGAGCGATCGATCCGCCACCCACGACCCGCACGACGTCGTGAACGCCTGCTGGCGCACTCGCGGCCAGCAGGCCGTACGTGCGAAGCAGGTCGACGAACCAGACCGCCCACGGGCGATGCTCGGGTCGGCTCAACGCCCTGAGGGAGTGTCGGCCGTCGAGCCGGGCGATGATCGCCTCGGCGCAGTCGGGTGCGTCGGCGATGAGCCACGACTCGGAGTCGGCCTCGATCTGCAGGTGCCCGTCAGGTCGCCGAATCGCGACCAAGCCCCTCAGCAGCCGTGGCCGCTGGTCGGGTTCGGGGGTGGTCTTCTGCGTTTCGACCACGGAGGCGAGACCGTGATCCAACCACGGGTCGAAGTGTCGTTCGTCGACCGGGACGGAGTCGAGGGGGAGGGCTGCACGGGGCATGGCCTCACGGTGGCGTTCATGACGGGTGACACGCCCGGGCCGGTCGAGGGCACCCACACCTCGACAACACGGCCAGGCGGTCGGCCAACATCAGTGAGGAACGACGAAGGGCGGGACCTTTCGGTCCCGCCCCCCACGGGCTCTGATGAGTCAGGCCTTACCCAAGATCCGGCTCAGCGTCGTGCCGCACTCGGGGCACTTACCCTTCGCCATGCGGGTGCCCTTGGCGGTCACCACGACGTCACCCGTCGCCTGGCGCTTGGCCTTGCACTTCACGCAGTAGAACTCGCCCGTGTAGGTCTCGTCGGCCACATTTCCTCCTAGATCGCCGATTCCCCCGGCTGGGAGATCGTGTGTGTCCTGCCCGCGTACTCTACGGGAGGCATCGGCCCGACCACCAAGCGGCGCGAGTCGCATGAACAAGGTCTCCGGCTCAGACCGTTTGCCTTCCCCTGCGAACGGTCGATCCGAAGACCTTGTTTCAACGACAGTAGTCAGGTCAGGCAGTGGAGTCAATCGACCGAGAGGAGCGGAGGTGGAACCTCATGTGGTCGTGCGGCGCAGCGCACGCCGTCAGAAGACGTTGTCGGCCCGGCGCGAGGGCGACACGATCGTGGTGACGGTCCCGGCGTGGTTGCCGCACGCCCGGGAGTCGGCGGAGGTGTCGAGGCTCGTCGAGAAGTTCCTCGCCCGCGAGGCGAAGCGCGCGGCGCCTCGGACCGACGCCGAGCTTCTGCACCGAGCGCAGCGCCTCGCCCGGGAGGTGCTGACCGCCTGGCCCGAGGCCACCACACGGGTGAGGAGCGTGTCGTGGTCGGCCAGACAGTGGCAACGATGGGGTTCCTGCACGACCGCCACGGGTGAGATCAGATTGTCGGAACGGATGCGCACCATGCCCGACTGGGTGGTCGACTACGTGATCGTCCACGAACTCACGCATTTGATCGAGGTGAACCACACACCCCGATTTCACGCGATCGTGGCCTCGTACCCGCGGACCCTCGAGGCGCGCGCCTTCCTTCAGGGGGTGGCGTTCGCCCGCCACGAACCCGACGAACTCGACTGACTTTCACCGCGTGTCGACAGGCTGATCCGGGCTCCAGCGCGGCGTTTCACCTGGGGCGACTCGACCCGCGAGTGCGGCCAGCACGAACTCGAGGTCCCCGGCGATGGGGCTGGCCGTGGTGGGATTCGGTACGGCGTCGACCAGCGGTTCGATTCGAGCGCGAGCCGTCTCGAATAGTGCCGTGTCGTCGCGCAGCACCGGGTGCCAACAGGCACCGAGGGCGAAGTAGCCCAGCCCTGAGATCTCCGTCGCCCACGGCAGGTACGGCTCCACCCCGCTCGGGTCGTCGGTGCGGGCTCGATCGGTGGTGGACGAGCTTTCGAGCAGCTCGAACGACAGATGGCGGCGGTTCTCCCGACCGGCCACACTCGACCACGTGCCGGCGGCGAGGTCGGAGACGACCTGGCTGATCGCCCGCAGAGTCGTCAGTCCCGACCGTACGACGAGACGTCGGGGAGCCGTACGCCCGATGAGAAGGGCTGCCAGGATGCCGATCCCAACGCCGACGACCGTGTCCACGCTGCGGTCGGCGACGAAGCTCCAGGGGTCGGGGTGGGCCGCTCCCGCAGTGGCCATCGTCAGGGCCAGCGGTGTGATCAGCGCTGCCGCGTAGGCGTAGTTGCGCACGATCAGCAGTTCGACGCAGAACTGCAGTGTGGCCAGAGCGAGCACCAACCACCACCCACTCGGAGAGGCGGCGACCATGCCGGCGAACAGTCCCAACCCGATCACGGTCCCCACGAACCGTTGGAAGGCCTTCAAGAGGGCGGCGTGCCTGGTGCCGATGTTGACCAGGACCAAGGTGCTGAAGGCGATCGCCCAGTACGAGTGCCCCAGCCCGAGCGCGAGCGCGATCGATCCCGACACCGCGCCTGCGACGGCGACCCGCACGGCCACCAGCAGGGTCTCCGAGGGCCAGGTCAAGGCCTCGGCCAACAAGTAGCCGGCCCTGGGTCTGCCCAGGGCGGTCTCGCGGAGCTGTCTCAGGTCGATGGTGCTCGGCACGACGCGGTCGGGATCCGCCGACGGTGACAGGTCCACGGCTGCTCCGGCAACCTCGCCGACCCGCGTGACGTACCTCTGGTGCAGCCCGACGACCTGGGCCGCGAGGTTCTGCCGGGTTGGGGACAGGCGTCGTCCGGCACCGTCGTTCAGGGCACTCCAGGCGGCCTGCAGGGCCGCCGACGCTCGGGCTCTCTTCGCGTCGTCGGCCGACGTTTCGAACCCCGTGATCGCGGCGTCAGCAGCCGCGATCGCCGTCCGTTCCGGCCGGAACGGGTCGAGCAGGAGGTCGCTCATGCCGACGATCATCGCCGTACCTGCACCGACGGCGATGCCGCCCACCACGAGCGCTGGTGCGACGCCGTGCGCTGCCATGGAACCGGCGACACCGACGACGAGGGCGAAGAAGTACGCGCCGGGGGGACCCACCTTCAAGGCGGCGCACACCACCGCCGACACCACCGCGACGGCCACCATGGCCAGCACCGAAGCGACCGGTGAACCGGCCGTCGCCGTACCCAGCACTCCGGCCGTGACGAACCCGGCCCCTGCCGCCGACATCAGCTTGAGGCGGAACCGAGCGGGGGTATTGGGGCCGTACAGGACCGTGAACGCCCCGGGGCCGCAGAGCAGGCCCAGCGAGGGGTGCCCTGCCAGCAGTGAAATCGACATCGGCAGCGCGATCGTGATCGCTGCCTTGAGGGCAATGGGAACACGGTTGGGCCCCTGCCGTACCTCGAATACCGCGGCAGCCTGGCGCCGCACGTCGCTTAGCATGTCGTGGTCGGCGTCTCAGCCGTCTTCGCGGCGAGTTTCTTCGATCAACTTGGCAAGCTCGGCGTCCATGTCGTCGCCCAGATCTCCGTGATCGCCCGATACGAAGCCCAGGGGGTCGTCCAGATCGTTCGCAGTCGGCATCGTGTCGGGATGTCGCCAGACGGCGTCTCGACCCTCGATGCCTCGCTCGGATCTCAAGGCGGCCCAGAGATTGGTGGCGTCGCGGGTACGGCGAGGCCGCAGCTCGAGCCCGACCAGGGAGGCGAATACCTGTTCGGCAGGGCCGCCCGCGGCGCGCCGCCGCCGTACCATCTCCGACAGCGGCCCCGCAGCCGGCATGTACGTGGCCGTGGCTTGGGCGACCACGTCGTCGACCCACCCCTCGACGAGGGCGAGCAAGGTCTCCAGCCGGTTGAGGATCTGTTCCTGTTCCGCGGTGCGGGTGGGGGAGAACAGGGTCTTGCCCATTTCGGTGCCGAGTTCGTTGAGTTGTTCGATCGACAATTCCTCCCCGGCTACTCCGTCGAACGACTGTTCGAGAGCAGAGACGTCGATGTGGATCTCGCGGGCGTAGTGCTGGACCAACGCGACGAGTTGCGGTCCCAGCCAGCCAACGGCACTGAACAAGCGCTGGCGGGTCGCCTCACGCAGTGCGTGATAGAGCACGACGTCGCGGCTAGGTAGGTCGAGGCCTTCGCCGAAGGACGCCAGGTTCGTGGGCAGGAGCGCGACCTGGCCCTTCTCGGTGAGCGGCATGCCCACGTCGGTGCTCGTCACGACCTCCGTGGCGAGCTTGCCCAAGGCCTGACCGAGCTGCGCACCGAACATGCTCGACGCCGATTGCTGGAGCATGGGCTGGAACATCTGCTGCATCCCGCTCATGGTGGGATCGCTCGCCAGGCGTCCTCCCATCGACTCGCCGAGGCTGGTCGCGATCTTGCTGACGATCGGTTCGACCATCTTCTGCCAGGTGGGCATCGTGTTCTCGACCCACTCTGCGCGGCTCCAGGCCGCCGGTGGTGCGCTCACAGCCTGGAAACCGGTCGCGTCGTTGAGCCACAGTTCGGCCAAGTGCACCGCGTCGGCGATGTCGTGGCGCTGCCGGCTGGTCGGGGTCGGATCCGGACCGAGGGATGCGACCACCTTGCGGGCCATGTCCTTGGCGAAAGTCCAGTTGACCCCGCCCGTCGGGCTGGTCATCGGCGCAGCCGAGGCCATCAATCCCTGCAAGGCCTGCAAGACCCCGGCGATGTCGATCTGGTCGCCGTTCTTTGGCAGCGGCAACCCCAGCTGGGCGAAGATCTGTTCGAAGGGCACGTTGAGGCCGTCGAACGCGTCGTCATCGCCGGGGCCGGTGTAGCCGGGCTCGTCGGAGCCGTCACCAGGGGGGTTGGCCATGAGATATTTCTCCTTCTCGTATCGCGTGTCAGCGTACCGGCAGGGCCCCACTGCGGCAGGGTCGGCGCGTGGCTCTCGGGTAGGGTGCAGTGCATGCCGCAGCAGGTCATGTACGCCGAGGTGAGCGACACTCCGCTCTCCGTCGACCGTGCATTGGCGGCTGTGGCCGATCCGACGGTCGGGGGAGTGGGACTGTTCGTGGGGGTCGTCAGAAACCACGACGACGGCCAGCAGGTGTCGTCGTTGGAATACTCGGCCCACCCGACGGCTGGACACGAGTTGGCTCAGTGCGCCGACGACGTCGCCAGGAGGTACGACGTCACCCGCATCGCGGTGGAGCATCGGATCGGCAGTCTCGACGTCGGCGACCTGGCCGTCGTGGTGGCCGTGGGTGCGGCCCATCGCGCCGAGGCTCTCGACGCGTGCCGGGCCCTGATCGACCTGGTCAAGCAACGCGTGCCGATCTGGAAAGAGCAGTTCCTCCTCGACGGCGGCTCCCAGTGGGTGGGCTCGTGACCCGACAGACCTGGACCGCCGTCGCCAGCGCGCTCATCTTCGTCTTGGCCGCGACCCTGATCGCCTTCGTGCCGATTCCGTTCGTCGCCTGGACGCCCGGACTGACCTACGACCTGCTGGGCGCGGGGTCCGACGGCAAGCCGCTGGTGCGGGTGGAGGGAGTCGAGACGTACCCCACGAAAGGCGAACTGAGGCTCACGACGGTCTCCCAGACCCGGGCGGACTCGAACCTGAGCCTGCCGGAGGCGATGCTCAACTACCTGCTGCCGAAGCGCGACGTGCTGCCCCGCAGCGCGGTGTACGACGCGGGCAAGACGCCGGTGCAAGTGGCCGACGAGGAAAAGCAACTGATGTCGACCGCCCAATCGCAGGCCGTCGTGGCGGCGTTGCGCGCGGCCGACCAGCCCGTGCGCGAACTGCCCATGGTGACGTCGGTCAGGATTTCGGGACCGTCGAACGACAAGCTCGAACCCGGTGACCTGATCACCAGTGTCGACAACTCCAGCGTGCTGTCGAGTGCCGACGTCGTCGACCGGATCAGAGCCAAGGGCGTGGGCCAGAAGGTCGTGCTCGGGGTGCTGCGCGGCTCTGCCCCGATGAGCGTGACGATCGACACGGTGGGCGCCAGCAGCGACGGCCGGGTGGCCACCATCGGCGTCACCATCGGCACCGGCTACTCGTACGGGCCGACCGTCACGTATGCGATCGATCCGGCGATCGGAGGGGGTTCGGGCGGCCTGATCTTCAGCTTGGCGATCTACGACAAGATCACCCCCGATTCGCTGATCGACGGTCGCAACATTGCCGGGACGGGCACGATCGACGCCAGCGGCCGGGTCGGTCCGATCGGTGCAATCCAGGAGAAGATCGCGGGCGCCGAGGCCGAGGGCGCGACCGTGTTCCTGGTTCCGGAGTCCAACTGCACGGACACCGTCGGGGTGTCGACCCACATGCGGCTGGTGAAGGTGACCACCTTGTACGACGCGATCACCTCCCTGCGGAGCCTCGACGATCCGTCGAAGGACGCGCAGGTGCCCCGATGCTGAACGAGGCTCTGACCGCGGCGGTTCTCGACGTCGAGCGGTACGTCTCGGCTGCCGGCTGGGACCAGCCCGCCCGGCTGTTCGCACTGGCACCGACCGCCGCGCTCGTCAAGGCCGCCCCTGATCTGGCAGCCCAACTCGGGGCGCCGGATCGGGCACCGGGTCATCTCTCCAGCATCGAGCAGGAAGACTTCCACGGCGGGCGGGATCTCCTCGCAGCTCTCGCGCACCTGGCCTGGCCTGAGACCGTGGTCGGATGCATCCTCGCGCTCGAGCGGTCGTTCTTGCCGCCGGCCTTCGAGCCAGCCATTCCCGACGATCCCGACGACGCCGCGCAGTTCGTCAACGACCACCCGGAGCGCCAGGAACTCCGCGTGGTGACCGGCGTGCTTCGCGACGGGGCCAGGCACTCCGTGGCCCGCGTGAAAGACCGTCCGGACGAGCTACTGGGCGGCACCGACATGGCCCCGGGACTCGCCGCCGCGCTCCTGGCTACCTTTGACTGAACCGACTGATTGCCTGACAGAGCCCGATAAGACGACCCGTACGACCTGACGCACCACAGACCGGCAAGGAGCCACCCCGTGTCCAGCGAAACCATCGTCAAACCCGCGAAACGCGGCACCTGGATGATCACGATCGCGATCCTGCTCGCGGTCGGATACGGGTACGTCACGTTCGCCGACCTGTGGACCGACAACCTCTGGTTCTCCCAGCTAGGCTTTCGGCAGGTGTTCCTGACCCAGATGTGGACCGGTCTGGGGTTGTTCCTCATCTTCGGGGCGATCATGGGGATCGCGGTCGCGTTGACGATGGTCATCGCTGCGCGACTCGCGCGCAAAGGAGGCGGCCGTACCTCCAGCGCCCTTCTCAACCGCTATCGCGACCTGTTAGGCCGCAGGCTGTGGCTCGCGGCCCTGGTGCCGTCGCTCTTCTTCGGCTTCATGGCGGGGTTCACGGCCATCTCGGCCTTGCCGCTCTTCCTCGGGTACGTCAACCGCACCCCGTTCGGCGTCACCGATCCCAAGTTCGGGCTCGACGTGTCGTTCTTCGTGTTCCAATACCCGTGGCTCCGGTACGTCAACTCCTTCGCGCTCACCACGCTGATCCTGTGCGCCATTCTCGCCGGGGTTGCCCACTTCGCCCTGGGGATGCTGACGTTCGGCGGGGTACGGCCGCAAGGCACCGCCCGCGGGGCGCACGCTCATATTTCGATCCTGGTCGGGTTAGCTCTGGTGGCGTACGGCTTCGACCAGATCCTCGACCGGTACGGCTTGGCCGTCGGCAACACGAGCGGCCTGCTCGACGGGATGACGTACACCGACGACCACTCGCGGCTCACCTCGCTGGCCGTCGTGGCCGCCATCGCGTTCATCACCGCGGCTCTCTTCTTCGTCAATGCGGGTCGGCCGTCCTGGCGGTTGCCGATCGCCTCGGCGATCCTCATGGTGGTGACGTCGCTCATCGTCGGGATCGCCTACCCGGCGGCGGTGCAGCAGTTCGACGTGGCGCCCGACAAGCCGGACAAGGAAGCGCCGTACATCGAAAAGCACATCAACGCGACCCGGGCGGCGTACGGGATCAACGACGTCCAGGTGTACGACTACTCGGCCCAGACGACGGCGGCCGCGGGGCAGCTCCGGTCCGACGCAGCCGCGATCCCCGGGATCCGGTTGATCGACCCCGCGATGGTGCGTGAGACGTACGAGCAACTGCAGCAGATCCGAGGCTTCTACTCGTTCTCGCCGGTGCTCGACGTCGATCGCTACATGATCGACGGCAAGGAAACCGACGTCGTGATCGCGGCCCGCGAGCTCGACCAGAACGGCGTCCAGAACAAGGAGTGGAACAACCTCCATACGGTCTACACCCACGGGTACGGCATCGTCGCGGCGTACGGCAACCGCCGTCAGGCCGGCGGCGAGCCCGAATGGCTGGCCAAGGACATCCCGACCGTCGGCAAACTCACCCCGACCGAGCCTCGCATCTACTTCGGCGAACTCACCTCGAACTACGTCGTCGTCGGCCAGCCCGACGGCGCCGGCCCGGTCGAGTTCGACACGCCGGGCGGAGGTGAACAGGGCGGCGAACAGCTCTACACCTACCAAGGCGCCGGAGGTGTGCCGATCGGCAGCGGCATCACCAGGGCCCTGTACGCCACCAAGTTCGCCGACGTCAACCTCCTGCTGAGCAACCGGGTCAACAGCGAGTCGAAGATTCTGTACGACCGCACGCCGACCGACCGGGTCAAGCAGGTCGCGCCGTGGCTGACCGTCGACAACGACATCTACCCGGCGGTGGTGGGGGGCCGGATCCTGTGGATCGTCGACGCCTATACGACGTCGAACACCTACCCCAATTCGGCCAAGGTCGGCCTCCGTGGCGCCACCGGTGACCAGTTGGTCCCGACGTCGTCAGGGCTCGTGCCCGACTCGACCGTCAACTACATCCGCAACTCGGTCAAGGCCACCGTCGACGCATACGACGGCACGGTGACGCTGTACGCGTGGGACGAGTCCGACCCCCTCCTGCAGACGTGGATGAAGACGTACCCGGGATCGGTGCAGCCGAAGTCGGCGATCTCGGCGGAACTCCGCAGCCATCTGCGGTACCCCGAGGACCTGTTCAAGGTTCAGCGCCAGGTCATGGCCCGCTACCACATGACGAACACGTACCAGTGGTTCTCCCAGGCCGACTTGTGGACGATCCCGTCGAACCCGGTGTTCGAGGAGAAGGACAACCGCCGCGAGCCGACGTACTTCATGTCGATCAAGTGGCCCACGGCGACTCTCAACGGGGCCACGGTCCAAGGAGACGCCGGCGCCGTGTTCAGCCAGACGTCGGTATTCGTACCGAGCGGCCGGCAGAACCTCACCGCCTACATGGCGGTGGTCGCCGATGCCGCGAGTCCCGATTACGGCAGGTTGCGGGTCCTGCGCATGTCGGACACCCAACAAATCGAGGGTCCGGGTCAAGCCCACAACAACATCCTGAGAGACGAGAAGGTCGCCAACATCCTGCGCCCGTACCTCAACCAGGGTTCGGCCAAGGCGTTGTACGGCAACCTGCTGACGATCCCTCTGGGCGGGGGTGTGCTCTACGTGGAGCCGATCTATACCCAGCGCAGTGACGCCGGGCAGGGCGCGTTCCCGGTGCTCACGTTCGTCGTGGTGCGGTTTGGTGACCATGTCGGAATCTCCGACACGCTGCAGGGGGCGTTGGACCAAGTCTTCGCAGGCGATGCGGGCGCGTCGACCAACGAGCAGCCGACGCAGACCGGACAGCCCACCTCGTCGTCGGGCACGTTCGACCAGGCTGCAGTGACCACGGCCCTGCAGCAGGCGCAGCAGGCATTCGACGCTGCCGACCTCGCGCTCAAGAACGGTGACCTGGCCGGCTACCAGAAGGCCAACAACGACGCTCGCGCGGCGATCCAGCGGGCCATCCAGTCCATGGGGCGCTAGAGGCTACGGCGGCGGGGTCCACAGGCTGGTTCGCCGCGCTTGGCGCGTCGATCACCCGCTGTCTGGGAGGGCGATCGACGCGCTAGAGCTCGGGGATCGGTTCGGCAGGCAGGCCCAGAGGTTCCGCGAGGGCCGGATCGCCGACCACCAGCAGTGCCGGGTCGGCCGGCCAGCAGTCGAGGAAGACCTCGGTGGCCTGCTCTGCGGTCACGGTGCGGGTGCGGGCGAGGTGGAGGTCCACGTACGCCGTGTCCAGTCCGTTCGTGGCCAGGGACAGTGCCTGCTGGGCGACCGCACTAGCCGTCGAGTAGCGCATCGGTGCCGTCGCCGTCAGTTGGCTGATCGCTCGGGTCGTCTCTCTCCGGCTGAAGGGCTTGCGGGCCACGTCGAGCAGCGTTCGCGCTTCCTCGAGGGCTGCCGGCACCACCTCGGTGCGGAACGATCCCGTCACCGCCAGGTACCCCACGTCGCGCAACGGGTGCGCCGCCAGGTGCACCCCGTACGTGTAACCCCTTCGCTCGCGCAACACCGTGTTGAGGCGACTCTGGAACGCACCGCCCACGATCGAGCAGGCGACCTGCAGGGCCGACCACCGCGGGTCGGTCCGGGTGATCGTCGGCGCCGCGATCCTCAGGTCGGCCTGCGCGGCGCCGGGGCGGCCGATCAGCCGCCGTACGGGCGCTGCGGGTGACGGGGCGGCGGCGGGGGTCTCGGCGCGAGGGTTCGTCCACGACCCGAAGGCCTGCTCGGCGAGCACCAGCGGGTCGAGGCCGGCGAAGTCCCCTGCGAGCACGAGCGTCGCCCCGACCGGGGAGTAGTGGTCGGCATGGAACGCTCGCACCTCGTCGGTCGTGATCGACGACACGGTGGTACGGCTTCCCCCCGCCGGTCGTGACGCCCGGCTGGAATCGGCGAACACCAGCCCGGGCGTGAGGGCTCCGGCGAGGTGGGCCGAGTTGGCTCGGATCTGTTCGATCTCGGCCATCCGCAATCCGATGCGGCGCCGTACATCGTCAGGGGCGAAGGCCGGTTCGGTCAGCGCTTCGACCATGAGCGGCAGGGCACGCACGAGGGTGGTGACCGGGACTTCGAGGCCGAACTGCGTGCCCGAGAGCAGCGCCGCCCCTCCGACAACCGCGCCGTACCCCTCCAGCGCGGCGGTGAAACCCGTACCCGGGTGGCTGACCGTCCCCTCGTCGATCGTGTGCAACGTCGTCGCGGCGATGCCTTCCAGGCGTGCGGGCTCGACGGTCAACGGGATGTCGAAATTGATGCCGGCGGAGACCACGTATTGGCCTGGCAGATGGAACGCCCAGACCCGCAGCCCGGTGTCGAGCGTCGCCGTCACCGGAACAGGGAACGTCCAGTCGGGTCGGCGGCCGAGGCGTGGCCGGCGGGTGGTCATGACGTCTCCAGTCGGTGGTAGGTGAAGACTGCCCGCTGGTCGCTCCGAAGCCAGGTACGGGCCGCGTCTGCCACCTCGTCGGCGGTGATCGCGAGCACGGTGGACAACCTCCGGTTGACCCAATCCGGGTCGCCGAACTGCGTGGCAGCTTGGCCGAACCGGTCGGCCCGGTGATCGACGGAGGCCAGTTCCGACAGCCATTCGCGCGAGAACTGGGCGAGTGCTCGCTCGTGCTCGGCCGGCGTCGGGCCTGACGCGACGAACGAGTCCCACGTCTCGACCAGCGCGGCCTCCAGACGGTCGAGGGAGATCCCGTCCCAACATCGGGCGTACGCCACGGCGATCGAGTTCCCGCGCGCGAGCGGCAGGGTGAACGCGCCCGCAGCCTCGGCGAGCTCCGGCCGTACCAGGGCCTCGTGCAACCGCGACGCCAGCCCGTCACCGATCGTCGACGTCGCCAACTCCACAGCTTCGACCACGTGCTCGCCGGCGGCAGGGAGGCGCCAGGTGAGGTAGACCGTGTCACGAGGTACGGCAGACGTCACCTCCAGCCGGGGCACGCCGGTATGGGGAGGCAGCACCACCGGAGGCCGGCGTCGACGGCCGGGCAGCGCGGGAAGGTCACCGAAGTACTCCTCGGCCAAGGCGAATGCACGCTCGACAGTGACGTCGCCGACCATCGTTAGCACGGCGCGGCTGGCTCGGTAGTGTCGGGCGAAGAAGGCGTGCACGTCGGCCAAAGTCGCGGCGTCGAGGTCGGCCATGGAGCCGATCGTGGGGTGGCCGTACGGGTGATCGGCCGGGAACGAGACCTCGAGGAGGCGGTGCCACGCGTCGCCGTAGGGCACGTTGTCGTACCGCTGCCGCTTCTCTTCCTTGACGACCTCTCTTTGGGTGTCGAGGCTGCTCTGGCCGACCGCGTCGAGCAGAGTGCCCAGCCGGTCCGCCTCGAGCCACAGCGCAAGTCGCAGGGCGTTGGTCGGCACGGTCTCGAAGTAGTTCGTCCGGTCCTGGGAGGTGGTGCCGTTGACCGAGCCCCCGGCTGCCTGCAGCAAACCCAGGTGGTCGCCGGACCGCACGTGCGCCGACCCCGAGAACATCAGGTGCTCGAAAAGGTGGGCGAAACCCGTACGTCCACGCCTCTCGTCGGCCGAACCCACGTCGTACCAGAGGTTCACGGCGACCACCGGTGCCAGGTGGTCAGGGCTGACGACGACCCGAAGCCCGTTGTCGAGCCTCGACGTGTGAACCGGGTAGGAGATCGAATTCGGCATGGTGGGCGTCAGCGTAGCCTCAGGCCACCGCCTGAGCGGTTCTCACGAGGCTCAGCGGATCGCGCGAGCCTCCAGGTAGTAGCGCTTGTCGGCGGCCTCGCCCATGGAGAACGTCTTGCGGGGCAGAGCGCCGTCGCTGACCATCGTCTCGAAGAACGTGTCTTTGGCGATCCCGGCCAGGAACAGGCCGAGGTTGCCGGGACGGCGACCAAGGTCGTCGGTGACGTCGACGCCGTGGATGTAGTCGACCTCGTAGCCGCGACCCACGAGGACGTCGATCACCCGCTGGAGGGTGCCCGCGGCAATGTGGGCCTCGGGCTCGTCGACGACATAGACGGCGTAGCCGTCGCTGTCGCAGTAGCCGAAGGCCTGCACGGTCGCCGTCTCGACGGCTGCCATGACCTCCTCGACATCGTCGAGCCGTTCGATGGAGAACGATCCGCAATGCCGGGCCAGTTCGGCTTCGAACGCGTCCCGCGGCGTGTCGAACAGCACTCGGTGGATCGGCTCGAACTCCAGCCCCTCGTCGAAGATGTTCTCGATCTCCACCAACGCGTAGCGGGCCGGGTGGTCGGCGCGCTCGGCTTCGGGCACCGACGGCTTGATCGCCTCCCAACAGCTCTTGGCCGTCGCGAAGCTGTGGTTGCCGTCACCCATCGCGAACAGGAGCGGGTTGTCGGGGTCGAGGGTGTCGGATAAGGCTGTCAGAGCCGACGCGAAACTGCCGATCGACTCGTCGTCGGTGACGTGCCACCCGGTGATCCGGCCCCCGCCTTGCATGAGTTGGGTGTCGTAGGCGACCGGGTGCGAGTCGGTCGTGTCGGCCAGCGGCTCGATTACCGTGCCCTGAGGGTCGGATATGAGCACCATGATGTGCGGCAGTTCCAGCGGTGCGTTCTCGCGGATCCTCTGGCGCGGCGGGATTCGGTCGAGGATCGTCCCCTCGGTCGCCCGGATCAGGGTACGGGCGTCGGCTTCCCAGCTGTAGTGCTCCAGGTCGAGCGCGACCATGACGCCCCAGCGGACCGCTCCGGACTCGGTCTCGCGCCGCAACAGGATCAGCCCGTTGCCGTACGTGTCGAACAGTCCCGCATCGAGGTACGACGCCATCGTTTCGTTGATCGTCGCGATCCTGGCCCGGCCGGCGTCGGCCGATTCGGCCAGGTAGACCTCCGGGTAGATCAACCGCAACGTCGACGGTGCGTCGCCGACGATGGCGTCGGTTTCGGCCCAGTACTCGGGCTGCGCCGTGTACTGGTCACACGCGACGACGGCCCAGGTGTCCAGGGCGACATCGGGTATCGGCAGCAGGATGTCTGCGAGGCGTACGCCGACCTGGCGCAGGGCATCGTGGCTCATCTTCGGTCTCCTCGGTAGTCAGCCACAGCGTAGGGCAACGGGTGAGGACACCTTGTGACAAGGTGTGTGCTGGCAAGGGGGAATTGATGGCCGGTCCGGTGGTGACGTTGTTCGAGTCGTACGGCGCAGGCGCGGAGTTGGTCGGACCCGAGTTGGCGCGAAGGCTGGGCGTGCCGTACATCGGGCAGAGGTATTCCTCCGTCGAACTCGAGGAACAAGAGGCCCGCGAGAAGCCGGGGTTCTTCGACCGCCTGCGCGGAGGGCTGGGCAGCCTCGGGGTCGACGCGACCCTCGGCGGCGTCGATCAGTTCGGCGACAGCGAAGCGCTGCGCGAGAACGTCCGGTTCGTGCTGGAAGCAGTCGAGAACGGGGCGGTGATCCTGGGCCGGAACTCGACGGTCATCCTGGGCGACGATCCCCGGGCGATGCACGTCAAACTCGACGGGATCCTGGCCGATCGCCTGGCCAGAGCCATGGCGTACGCCGGGATCGACCACGCCGAAGCGAGCCGGCGACAGGTCCGGGAGGACCGAATGCGGGCCGAACTGTCGCTGCGCTCCCACAACTGGGACCCGCGGCACAACGACCGGTTCGACCTGGTGGTGAATACGTCGCAGGTGAGCGACGACCAGGTCGTAGAGTTGCTGATCGCTGCGTACCCCGTGATCTGCGGCGGTGACCGGCCGTGAGTGCTGCCACGTCGGTTCGGGCCACCAGCCGCCATTGGATGGTCGTCGCCGGAGCCACCTGCCTGATGGTGTTCGGCGGGTTCTTGTTTCTGAGTGCCGGCTTCCTGAACCCCGCGATGGCACAGGATTTCGGCGTCGGCATCAGCCAGGTCATGCTCTACAACTCGATCATGTCTCTGGCCGGGGCACTGTCGACGATCGCGATCGGACCGCCCTTGCTGAAGCGGATCGGCACCCGGATGACGCTGCTGTCGGCGTCCAGTGTGTTGGCCATAGCGTTGCTAGCGGTCTCCTTCGCCCCGTCACTGCTGGCCGTGTACGGGGTCAGTGTTCTCATGGGGTTGTCGTTCTCCCTGTGCACCAGCCTCATCGCAACGCTGCTGGTGAATGCGTGGTTCGAGGCTAAACGCGGGACGGTGTTGGGTGCTGTCTTCGCGATCTCGGGACTGGGCGGCGTCGTGCTCGGCATCGTGATGCCCCAGATCGTCTCCGGCGTGGGGTGGCGAGGCGGCTTCCGATTCCTGGCTGCTGCCTCGTTGCTGCTGCAGGTGTTGCCTGCCATCTTCTTGATTCGGTCGACACCGGCCGACGTCGGGTTGAGCGCCGTCGGTGCCAGGCCCGTGCCGGAACACCAGACCGTCGTCGAGGTGCCGGGCGTTCCTCGCAGCCGAGCCTTCCGCAGCGGACGGATCGCGATGATCGCCCTAGCGCTCGTCATGTATCACATGGTCCAGGCGGTCCAGCAGCAGCTCGTACCCCTCTACACCGAGCGGGGCGTCGACAAACTGGCGGCAGGCTCGTTGGTGTCGGTGCTCAGCCTCTGCCTGGTCTTCACGACGATGCTGATCGGCACGCTGAGCGACAGGCGGGGTACGACGACGGCCCTCTGGGTGACCTGCCTCGCCCAGGCAGTCTCGATGACCGTGCTGTTCTTCTCCCACGGGTACTTGCCACTCGTCGTCGGCACGTTCTTCCTCGCGCTCGGCTGCGCGGTGGCCGGCATCCTGACGCCGCTGATCGTGATGCAGGCGTACGGCCCTCGTGACTTCGCCGGAATTCTCGGCCCCGTGGTCGCATCGATCCCGGTCGGCATCGCGATCGGGTCACCCCTGTGGGGCGTGGTCAAGGATGTCACCGGGAGCTACTCCCCAGCGCTGATCGGAGGCGTGGTCTTGTCGATCGTGCCGTTGCTGCTGTTGACCTGGATCCTGCGTACGGCACCCGCCTTCCGGTCGCGTGTCGAGACCGAGTTGGCGCAGCGCTACGCCATCGAGGAGGAACCGGTCGCATAGCCGGCCGTGGATGCGGCGACGCAGCCGGGCAGCGGCGTGCCGAATCTGCCTTCACATGCGGATTTGAACGATCAAGAATCGATCGGGTCGAATCTCGGGGCAGTTTGCGTACCGACGTCGAAGGATCGCGCCCCCGCCGGCCGTGACCACGGCGAGCAGGCCGACCCGTCGGGCCAGGAGTACCGACCTCGAAATGTCGGCGGCGATCGGTGCCCGCCCGCCGCCCATCGAGGCCCGGTGTTCGACGCGGTCAGGGCCGTAGCGGTTCGTACCCCCCAGTCGGAAACCCAGGACCCCTGCGAACGCCGCTTCCACGACTCCTGCGTTGGGGCTCGGGTGCCGATGGGCGTCGCGCCGCCACGCTCGGTACCCCTGCGCTGCCTGCCCGGGGTCGGCGAGTAGCGTGAGCAGACCGGCCCACCTCGACCCTGGCAGGTTGAGCAGGTCGTCGAGCCGAGCCGAGGCCCAGCCGTACCTCTCGTATCGATCGCTGTGATGCCCGACCATCGCGTCGAGAGTGTTGGCAGCGCGATACGCCAGCAGCCCCGGCACACCCCACAGCGCGCCCGCGACTAGCGGCGCGACCACGGCGTCGGAGGTGTTCTCCGCGACCGACTCGATGGTGGCGCGAGCCACCTCCGATTCGTCGAGTGCGGTCGTGTCGCGACCGACGAGGCGGGCGACGTGAACCCGCGCGCCGACCAGATCGCCGTCGTCGAGCAAGGTCTGGACCGCCAGTGCTTCTCGCTCCAGCGTGCGGCCTCCGAGTACGGCCCACGTCGCGACGGCGGTGACGAGGGTCTTGGCGACGGGGTGGCGGGTCAGCGCCTCGGCACCGGCTCCGACAGCCAGAGCTGCACCCACCAGGAGGATCGTGTGGGCCGTACCCCGGAGCCGGGAATCGCCGTACCACCGCCGCTCGAGGCGAGCCGAGATGTGCCCGAACCCGGCGACCGGATGCCAGCGTTGCGGGTCGCCGAACAGCCGGTCGGCGACGAAGCCGAGCGCGAGGCCGGCCGCCCGAGCGCGGGCGACGTCCGGTCGCATCGTCAGAGGTCTTCGAGGAGGGCAACGTCACGCAGCAGAGCCACGGCACCGCGGACGACGGGTACGGCTGCCACCGCCCCTGAGCCTTCGCCCAGCCGCATCCCCAGATCGAGCAGCGGATCGAGGCCGAGGGCTTGTAGCGCCAGCGAATGGGCCGGCTCGGTGGACCGGTGTCCGGCTGCGAACCACGCGGTCACCCCCGGGTCGATCCGGGCAGCGGTCAGCGCACATGCGACGCTCATCAGGCCGTCGAGCAGCACCGGGACGCCGTGTCGGGCGGCTGCCAGCAGGTACCCGGTGGTCGCGGCGAGATCGGCCGAACTCAGGGCCGTCAGGGTCTCGATCGGGTCGTGGACGCGGTCCCCGGCGCGCGCCAGTCCGGCGTCGATGACCGCCGCTTTGTGGGCGAGGGCGTCGTCGTCGATCCCCGTACCCCGTCCCACGACGTCCCGCCCGGTCAAGCCTAGGGCGGCAGCCACCAGGGCCGCTGCGGGAGTCGTGTTGCCGATGCCCATGTCGCCGCTGATCAGGAGTTGCGCTCCGGCGGCGATCTCTTCCGCAGCCACGGTCGCTCCGGCCTCGAGGGCCCGTTCGGTCTCGCGCCGGGTCAGGGCGTCGGTGAGGTGCAGGGCGCCGCTGCTGCGGCGGATCTTGTACGACGTCAGCGCCGCCCGGGTGGTCTGGTCGAGATCGCCGAAGTCCTCGTCGACACCGAGGTCGAGGACGCGTACGGCGACGTCATGCGTCTGCGCCAGGGCATTGACCCCGGCCTGGCTGGCCAGGAATCCGCGCACCATCGCGCCGGTGATGGCCGGCGGGAACGCCGATACTCCGTGGTCGGCGACGCCGTGGTCGCCGGCGAAGATGACCAGCCTCACGTGGGTGAGCGGGACGGGCGGCACCTGGCCCTGGCAAGCGGCGACCCAAACCCCCAACTCGCCGAGCCGCCCCAGGGCTCCGGGCGGGGTAACCAGGGAGGCGAGGCGCCGCTGGGCGGCGTTACGTGCGTCGGTCGACGGCGGGGTGATTTGGGTCATCGTGGGTCCTGTCGGTGAGGTCGGTCGGTCGTGCTGCGGATCTGGTCGAGGGCAGTCAGGAGGTACGTGGTGGTCGGCGGAGGTCGTACGGCGATGCGTGACCACGAGGAGTCGAGCCCCGGGAAGGTGCCGCACCGTCGTACGGCGATGCCCTGGTCGCTCAAGGCCGAGGCTCCGCCGTACCCGAGCCTGGCCAACACGAACGAGGTTGCGGAGGGTACGAACGGGACGCCTCTGCGGACCAGCCCGGTTTCGAGAACCTGCCGCCATCGAGCGAGGGTCACGGCCCGGTCGTGGGCTTCGACACGGGCGACCGGGGTGGTGGCGGCGGCCATGACCGCGAG
>JBDHZQ010000007.1:0-47549 GCA_039811945.1 Propionibacteriaceae bacterium | reverse complement strand
TGAGAGTGTTGTCCACAGAGACGGTGGGCAGCGGTGGCCTGGTGTCGGTCGGGCGTGTTTGAATGCACTGGACGTTGGCCTTGTCACCCCCGGAGGACCGTCTGTTGAGAGTACGACTTTCCCTTCTGCCCTGGCTCGTCGTGGCTGGTGTGTTCGGGGCGTGTGCGCCGAGTGCGCCCACTCCGTCTGTGTCGGCGATCCCGTCGCCGTCGTACGTGTGCACGCCTTCGGTGGCTGGTGGCCCGGCGACCCCGTTCGCGTGTGATCGTGAGCGGTACGACGAACAGCAACGTCAGGCCGCCCTCGAAGCCGAAGCAATCGCCGTCTACAAGCGCTACTGGGCTGAGTACATGCGCCTGGAGTACGCCGGCGGCGCGGACCAGCCGACGCCAGAATTGTTCGCGACCACGGCAGACCCGCGACTCACCGACATCATGGCCCTCCTCCGCTATCACAAGGAGCATCAGCAGCGTGCGCAGGGAGTCTTGAAGCCACCAGTGGTGAGAGTGGACCGAGCCCCGATCGAAGGAGCGGAGGTTGCCCTCCTCGCATGCCAGGACGGAACGAACCTGGAGTTGGTGGATTCATCGGGACAGGTCGTTGACACGGGCATCGTGCTGGAGGAGCGACTTGGGCTCAGGCGATTCGAAGGCCAGTTGAAAGTGTTCAAGAGCGTCGACACAGGGGGAACGCGATGCGACGTTTCGTAGCCCCCATGGTCGTCGTCAGCTTCGTGGTATGGGTCATGGCTTGGCCGTCGATATCAGCGGCCGACCCCGGCCGCCGGGTCCCCCTGCCAGCGAGCACGGAGACGGGTTCCACCAACTCCCGGGCCCTGTGGGGACAGACCAACGTCAGCAATGGCACGATCACCGTTCGGTCGGGGCAGGCTGGGCAGACCAGGCAGCCGGTGATCGATCAGCGCACGGGCGCGCCGCGACCGGTCCCAACCCAGGCTGCAACCAGGTGCGTGGAGACCCCGACCAACCCGTGCGTACCGATCGGCTGGGGACCGATCGCCCCGGCCAGTCCCGGGCCCGACATCGCCGCCGCCGCCCGTCAAGCCGTCGCGGCCTTGTCCGTACCGGCACCCACCCCGCAGATCGGGCCAGACCCCAACCTGAACGAATGGAAGATCGTCGCCGTGGGCTACCCGATCTGGATCTGGACCGACCACCCCGACCAACTCGCCACCACCGTCACGAGCCAAGGCATCACCATCACGATCGTCGCCCAGCGCACCTCCACCCGGTTCGACCTGGGCGACGGCACCATCCGCATCTGCACGACCATGAGCCGCTACCCCGGGCCGATGAACCCTCCGAAACCATCGCCGGACTGCGGACACACCTACCTCAAGCTCCCCAAGACACCCGGCAGCTACACGATCACCGCCACCGCCACCTGGCAGGCCACCTGGACTGCCCAAGGACTCGCCGGCACCACCACCTTGACGGCCAGTGCTACCCGAGATGTCCCGATCGGCGAACTCCAATCCGTCCTCGTCCCGCGCAGGTAGACCAGCCCCGGACGCCCGGCGGATCGGTCGATCCAGCGGGCGGCTCGCCCACCTCCGCCGATCCCTCCGCTACTCGATTCGCCTTGGTACAGTGGCGACCGCTGCGACAACGTTGACGTGGCCTCCTGAGGGGAGATCGCCGGCCGGTGACGCCGATCACGGACGGTGGGAGAGTCCTTGCGGCGCGCGAGGGCGGGAATGTGCCGTACCTGGTTGCGGAGCTTTGCGCTCTGAGCTATGATCGTGGTTTGCCCTTGCCTTCGGTCGACCTGTGCACTTGACACAGGTCGTTCGGCATGCACGAAATCCTGGCGAGTTCTGGAAGGACCATCATCTTGGCCGCCTCGCGCTCCGCGTCGAAGTCCACTCTGAAGAACACCAACGTCATCCTGCCCAGCGGCCGGATCTCGTTCGCAAAGATCCATGAACCCCTCGAAGTCCCGAACCTGCTCGATCTGCAGGTCGACTCGTTCGACTGGCTGATGGGTAACGACGTCTGGGCGGAGAGGGTCGCCGAGGCCCTGGAAGCAGGGCGCACGGATATCAACACCAAGTCCGGGCTGGAAGAGATCTTCGAGGAGATCTCCCCGATCGAGGACTTCTCCCAGACGATGTCGCTGTCGTTCCGCGATCATCATTTCGAAGAGCCGAAGCACGCCGTCGACGAATGCAAGGAGCGCGACGTCACATACGCGCGACCGCTGTTCGTCACCGCCGAGTTCATGAACAACGAAACCGGCGAGATCAAGTCCCAGACCGTCTTCATGGGTGACTTCCCGTTGATGACCGAGAAGGGCACCTTCATCATCAACGGCACGGAGCGCGTGGTCGTGTCTCAGTTGGTCAGGTCACCGGGCGTCTACTTCGAGCAGACCTCTGACAAGACCTCCGACAAGGACATCTTCACCTGCAAGGTGATTCCGTCGCGCGGCGCCTGGCTGGAGTTCGAAGTCGACAAGCGTGACATGGTCGGCGTTCGCCTCGACCGCAAGCGCAAGCAGAACGTCACCGTGCTGCTCAAGGCGCTCGGCTGGAACGACGAGCGCATCCTCGAAGAGTTCGGCGAGTTCGAGTCGATGCGACTCACCCTGGAGAAGGATCACATCGCCACCCAGGACGAGGCTCTGCTCGACATCTACCGCAAGCTCCGCCCGGGTGAGCCCCCGGCCCGCGACGCTGCACAGCAGTTGTTGGAGAACTACTACTTCAACCCGAAGCGGTACGACTTGGCCAAGGTCGGGCGCTACAAGGTCAACAAGAAGTTGGGCCTCAGCGAGCCGTTCGACCAGCAGGTGCTGACCGAGTCCGACATCGTCGCGGCGATCAGGTACGTCGTCGCCCTCCACGAGGGTCGCGCCATGCTGGGTGACATCCCCGTCGAGACCGACGACATCGACCACTTCGGCAACCGTCGTCTGCGCACCGTGGGCGAGCTCATCCAAAACCAGCTCCGCACGGGTCTTGGGCGCATGGAGCGCGTGGTTCGCGATCGCATGACCACGCAGGACATCGAGGCCATCACGCCCCAGACGCTGATCAACATTCGGCCGGTGGTCGCCGCCCTGCGCGAGTTCTTCGGTACGTCGCAGTTGTCCCAGTTCATGGACCAGACCAACCCGGTCGCCGGGCTGACCCACAAGCGGCGCCTGTCGGCGTTGGGACCCGGCGGTCTTTCCCGAGACCGCGCCGGCATGGAGGTGCGAGACGTACACCCCTCGCACTACGGCCGCATGTGCCCCATCGAAACGCCCGAAGGCCCGAACATCGGACTCATCGGTTCGCTGGCGTCGTTCGCCCGCGTGAATGCGTTCGGGTTCATCGAAACCCCGTACCGCAAGTGCGTCGAGGGTCACGTGACCGAGCAGATCGACTACCTGACGGCCGACGAAGAGGACCGTTACCTGATCGCCCAGGCGAACGCCACCCTCGACGACAAGGGGCGGTTCACCCAGGAGCGGGTGCTCGTCCGTACCAAGCACGACGTCGACCAGGTCCCTCCCGCCGACGTCCAGTACATGGACGTCTCGCCGCGCCAGATGGTGTCGGTGGCGACCGCGCTGATTCCCTTCCTCGAGCACGACGATGCGTCGCGTGCCCTGATGGGTGCGAACATGCAGCGCCAGGCCGTACCCCTCATCCGGAACGAAGCGCCGTTCGTCGGCACGGGCATGGAGTACCGGGGCGCCGTCGACGCCGGTGACGTGACCGTCGCCGAGCGGGCGGGTGCGGTGACCAGCGTCAGCGCCGACCTGATCGAGGTCGCCCACGACGACGGCACGTACCGGGCCTACCGGCTGGACAAGTTCCGTCGGTCGAACCAGGCCACCTGCATCAACCAGCGGCCGCTCGTCACTACGGGAGACCGGGTCGAGGTGGGTACGCCGTTGGCCGACGGTGCGTGCACCGACGCCGGCGAAATGGCTCTGGGCCGGAACCTGCTCGTGGCGTTCATGCCGTGGGAGGGACACAACTACGAGGACGCGATCATCCTGAGCCAGCGGCTCGTGCAGGAGGACATCCTCACCTCGATCCACATCGAGGAGCACGAGGTCGACGCGCGCGACACCAAGCTCGGTGCCGAGGAGATCACCCGCGACATTCCCAACGTGAGCGAGGACATGCTGGCCGATCTCGACGATCGGGGCATCATCCGGATCGGTGCCGAGGTCGGCACCGGAGACATCCTGGTCGGCAAGGTCACGCCCAAGGGCGAGACCGAGCTCACGCCAGAAGAGCGGCTGCTGCGCGCGATTTTCGGCGAGAAGGCCCGTGAGGTCCGGGACACGTCGATGAAGGTTCCCCACGGCGAGACCGGTACGGTCATCGGCGTCCGTGTGTTCGACCGCGAGGACGGCGACGAGTTGCCCCCCGGCGTCAACCAACTCGTCCGTGTCTACGTCGCGCAGAAGCGCAAGATCTCCGACGGTGACAAACTCGCGGGCCGCCACGGCAACAAGGGTGTGATCGCGAAGATCCTGCCGATCGAGGACATGCCGTTCCTGGAGGACGGAACTCCGGTCGACATCGTGCTCAACCCGCTGGGTGTGCCGAGCCGAATGAACGTCGGTCAGGTGCTGGAAACCCATCTCGGCTGGGTTGCCAAGACCGGTTGGGACATCTCGGATGTCGACGAGCCGTGGGCCGAACGTCTGCGCGACGTCGGTCTGGAGCGCGTCGAGGGCGATTCCCGGCTCGCGACGCCGGTGTTCGACGGCGCCAACGAGGAGGAGATCACCGGTCTGCTCCAGCACGGCTTGCCTAACCGCGACGGTGACGTGCTCATGGATGCCGGTGGCAAGGTGCAGCTGTTCGACGGGCGCTCGGGAGAGCCGTACCCGGACCGGGTCGGTGTCGGCTACATCTACATGCTGAAGCTGCACCACCTGGTCGACGACAAGATCCATGCTCGGTCGACCGGCCCGTACTCGATGATCACCCAGCAGCCGCTGGGCGGTAAGGCTCAGTTCGGCGGTCAGCGGTTCGGTGAGATGGAGGTGTGGGCCCTGGAGGCGTACGGCGCTGCCTGGGCTTTGCAGGAACTCCTGACCATCAAGTCCGACGACGTGCCCGGTCGCGTCAAGGTGTACGAGGCGATCGTCAAGGGCGAGAACATCCCCGAGCCGGGGATCCCCGAGTCCTTCAAGGTGCTCGTCAAGGAGATGAAGTCGCTCTGCTTGAACGTCGAGGTGTTGTCCTCCGACGGTCAGGTCGTCGAACTGCGTGACTCCGAAGACGACTACCGGGCCAGCGAGGAGTTCGGCATCGACCTGTCCCGGCGCCCGGGATCCGACCACTTCGGCGTCCTCGACGAAGTCTGAGCACGCTCAGTCCACGAACGAATCAACGAAAGAAAGTGACGGCAAACGTGCTGGACGTCAACTTCTACGACGAGTTGCGCATCGGGCTGGCTACCGCGGATCAGATCCGCGAGTGGTCGTTCGGCGAAGTCAAGAAGCCGGAGACGATCAACTACCGGACGCTCAAACCGGAGCGTGACGGGCTGTTCTGCGAGAAGATCTTCGGTCCCACCAGGGACTGGGAGTGCTACTGCGGCAAGTACAAGCGGGTGCGCTTCAAGGGCATCGTGTGTGAGCGGTGTGGCGTCGAGGTCACCCGCTCCAACGTGCGCCGCGAGCGCATGGGCCACATCGAGCTGGCCGCCCCCGTGACGCACATTTGGTACTTCAAGGGCGTTCCGTCGCGCTTGGGCTACCTGCTGGATGTCGCGCCGAAGGACCTGGAGAAGGTCATCTACTTCGCTGCGTACATGATCACCGCCGTCGACGACGAGGCCCGTCATCGGGACCTGCCGTCGTTGGAGGCGAAGGTCGAGACCGAGCGCAAGCACCTCGAGGCGCGCCGCGACCACGACCTCAACGTCCGCATGGCGAAGGTGGAAGAGGACCTCGCCAAGCTGGAGGAGGAGGGCGCCAAGGCCGACGTCAAGAAGCGGGTTCGTGACTCCGCCGAGAAGGAGATGAAGCTCGTCCGCGACCGCGCCCAGCGCGAACTCGACCGGATCGAGGCGGTCTGGAACCGGTTCAAGACCCTCAAGGTGCAAGACCTCGAGGGCGACGAGATCCTCTACCGGGAAATGAAGGCGCGGTTCGGCAAGTACTTCTCGGGTTCGATGGGCGCCGAGGCCATCAAGGCTCGTCTCGCCACGTTCGACCTGGAGCGCGAGGCGGAGATCCTGCGCGAGACCATCCAGACCGGCAAGGGCCAGCGCAAGACGCGCGCGCTCAAGCGGCTCAAGGTCGTCTCGGCCTTCCTCAACACGAGCAACTCTCCGTCCGGCATGGTGCTGGACGCGGTTCCGGTGATCCCGCCCGACCTGCGGCCGATGGTCCAGCTCGACGGTGGCCGGTTCGCGACCTCCGACCTGAACGACCTGTACCGCCGGGTGATCAACCGCAACAACCGACTCAAGCGCCTGCTCGATCTCGGCGCGCCCGAGATCATCGTGAACAACGAGAAGCGGATGCTGCAGGAAGCGGTCGATTCACTCTTCGACAACGGTCGTCGGGGTCGCCCCGTGACGGGCCCGGGCAACCGCCCGCTGAAGTCGATCTCCGACATGCTCAAGGGCAAGCAGGGTCGATTCCGCCAGAATCTGCTCGGCAAGCGCGTCGACTACTCCGGCCGTTCGGTCATCGTGGTCGGCCCGCAGCTCAAGTTGCATCAGTGCGGTCTGCCCAAGGCGATGGCCCTGGAGCTGTTCAAGCCTTTCGTGATGAAGCGGCTCGACGATCTCAACCACGCCCAGAACATCAAGAGCGCCAAGCGCATGGTGGAGCGGCAGCGGCCGGTCGTCTGGGACGTGCTCGAAGAGGTCATCGCGGAACATCCGGTGCTGCTGAACCGTGCCCCGACTCTGCACCGACTGGGTATCCAGGCGTTCGAGCCGCAGTTGATCGAGGGCAAGGCGATCCAGATTCATCCGCTCGTCTGTACGGCTTTCAACGCCGACTTCGACGGCGACCAGATGGCGGTCCATCTGCCGTTGAGCGCCGAGGCTCAGGCCGAGGCCCGCATCCTGATGCTGAGCACGAACAACATCCTCAAGCCGGCCGACGGCCGACCGGTGACGATGCCGACCCAGGACATGATCATCGGCCACTACTTCCTGACGCTGCAGCGCGACGGGCTGATCGGTGAAGGGCGTGCGTTCGCGTCGGTGGCCGAGGCGATCATGGCGTTCGACCGCCACGAGATCGAGATCGGCACGAAGATCAAACTTCGCTTGACCGATGTCGTACCCCCGGCGGGCAAGGAACTGCGTGCTGACGGTTCGATCCTGCTGGAGACGACGCTCGGACGGGCCCTGTTCAACGAGGCCCTGCCGGCGGATTACCCGTTCGTCGACATGGAAGTGGGCCGCAAGCGGCTCGGCGCGATCATCAACGATCTCGCGGAGCGTTACCACAAGGTCGAAGTTGCCAACACCCTCGACAACCTGAAGGATCTCGGCTTCCGCTGGGCGACTCGGTCGGGCGTGACCGTGTCGATCTCCGACGTGCAGACGCCGCCGACGAAGAAGGAGATCCTCGCCGGGTACGAGTCGAAGGCCTCGAAGATCGACCGCATGTACGAGCGTGGTCAGGTTACCGAGGAGGAGCGCCGCCAGGAACTGATCCAGGTCTGGAACGACGCGACCGCCGAGCTGACCGCTGCCATGGAGGCCAACTTCACCCGCGAGAATCCCATCTTCATGATGGTTCACTCGGGTGCTCGCGGAAACATGACGCAGATGCGTCAGATCGCCGCCATGCGAGGCCTGGTGGCCAACCCGAAGGGCGAGATCATCCCGACGCCGATCAAGTCCAACTTCCGGGAGGGCCTGAGCGTTCTGGAGTACTTCATCTCGACCCACGGTGGTCGTAAGGGTCAGGCCGACACCGCTCTGCGGACCGCCGACTCCGGATACCTCACCCGTCGACTCGTCGACGTCAGCCAGGACGTGATCATCCGCGAGGAGGACTGCCTCACCGAGCGCGGTCTCTCGAAGACGATCGCGGTCCCGAATGCTCGGGGCAAGCTGGTCGCGGCCGACAACGTCGAGACCAGCGTGTACGCCCGTACCCTGGCGCAGTCGATCACCGATGCCGACGGCACCGTGCTCGCCGAGGCGGGCATCGACTTGGGCGACGTGATCATCGACAAGCTGGTCGACGCCGGGGTGACCGAGGTCAAGGTACGGTCCGTGCTCACCTGTGAGGCGGCTACCGGCACGTGCGCGATGTGCTACGGCCGTTCGCTGGCGACCGGCAAGCTCGTCGACGTCGGCGAGGCGGTCGGCATCGTCGCGGCCCAGTCCATCGGCGAGCCCGGCACGCAGTTGACGATGCGTACCTTCCACACCGGTGGTGTGGCCGGCGACGACATCACCCAGGGTCTGCCTCGTGTGGTCGAGTTGTTCGAGGCCCGCACTCCCAAGGGCAAGGCGCCGATCGCGGAGGCATCCGGGCGGATCAAGGTCGACGAGACGGATCGCATGCGCAAGCTCGTCCTGGTGCGTGACGACGGGGGTGAGGATCTGGCGTACCCGGTGCCCAGGCGCGCCCGGCTCGAGTGGGACGACGCGAACAACGTCCGCCACTCGATCAAGGACGGCGATCACGTCGAGGTGGGCCAGCAGCTCACGGCCGGCACGATCGACCCGCAGGACGTCCTGCGGGTGCGGGGTGTGCGGCGCGTGCAGGAACACCTGGTCGAGGAAGTGCAGCAGGTCTACCGGACCCAGGGCGCTCCGATCCACGACAAGCACATCGAGATCATCATTCGGCAGATGTTGCGCCGGATCACCGTGATCGAGTCGGGCGACACGAACATGCTGCCCGGTGAGTTGGTGGACCGGAACTCGTACGAGTCGGAGAACCGTGCGGTCGTGACCGAGGGCAACACTCCTGCCCAGGGACGTCCGGTGCTCATGGGCATCACCAAGGCGTCCCTCGCGACCGAATCGTGGCTGTCTGCGGCTTCGTTCCAGGAGACGACGAAGGTGCTGACCGACGCAGCGATTCACGGCAAGTCGGATTCGCTGCTGGGCCTGAAGGAGAACGTCATCCTCGGCAAGCTGATCCCCGCCGGCACGGGCCTAGACCGATACCGGAACATCCGGGTCGAGCCCACCGCCGAAGCCAGGGCGAAGGCGTACGCGATCACGTACGATCCCTTCGACTACGACTTCGGTAACGGCACCGGCGCAGTCGTGCCGCTCGAGGACTTCGACCTCGGCGACCTGCGCTGACGTATCGACGGCGGGCGCTCCTCATGCGGGGGCGCCCGTCGCGCTTTCCGTTCGCAGGGCCTTGCCCTCGTACCCGGTTGTTTGATCGATCCAATTGTCGTTACCCTGGGTTGATCACCCCGCTCCTCTCTTCGAAAGAGTCCGATCGTGTCCGTGCTCGATCCGTCCGAGGTGCCCGCAGCCGCCTTCGAAACGCCTGCGTCGCCGATCTCCGACCTCCAAGTGAGGCGTGCTCTGGTGGACGTGTACGTCGCCTTCGCCACGACCGGCTTCGCCTTCGCCTCGTGGGCCAGCCGGTTGCCAGACGTCAAGAACATGCTCGACTTGCAACCGTCGGAACTGGGCCGGATCCTGCTCGCGTCGGCGCTCGGCTCGGTACTCGGGCTGCCGATCGCGGGCAGGATCATCGAACGCATCGGAACCCGCCGCACCGTGGAGAACGCTGCCCGCGTCTTCGGTCTCGGACTGTTGGTCGCAGCGCTGGGGGTCAGCGTCGTCGGTTCGGTGCCGATGATTCTGGTCGGCATGTTCGTGCTGGGTACGGGCATGGGCACCTGGGACGTCGCCATGAACCACGAGGGCGCGACCGTCGAGCGGCATCGGGGCAAGGCGACGATGCCCTGGTTCCACGCGGCGTTCAGTTTGGCCACCGTCGCCGGCGCCCTGGTGGGAAGCCTGATGACCGGGTTACGGGTCCCGATCTGGGCTCACATCCTGCTACCGCTGGCTTTCGTCGTCTACGTCGCTTTCGGCGGGGTACGGCACTTCCTCCCAGAGATCCCGGCTGGGCCGGCCGCTGATCCGGGAACAACGCGCGGCAGGAGCGCGTGGACCGAACCGCGCACTCTGATCGTCGGCTTTGTCGTACTCGTCGCAGCTTTCGCCGAGGGTACGGCCAACGACTGGGTGGCGATCGCGTTCACGGAAGGACACCACCTGCCGACCTGGGCCGGCGTGCTCGGCATGGCCACGTTCCTGACCGCGATGACGATCGGACGAATCCTCGGTACGGGCGTGCTCGACAAATTTGGGCGAGTGCCGGTGCTGATCAGCCTGTTCGCCCTCGCCCTCGTGGGGAGTGTGATGGTGGTGTTCGGCAACGCTGCCGTCGCGTTCGGGGGAGCGGTGCTGTGGGGGGTCGGAGCGTCGCTCGGCTTCCCCGTCGGGATGAGCGCGGCGTCCGACGAGCCAGAACGCGCGGCGGCCCGACTCAGTGTCGTGTCGACGATCGGCTATCTCGCCTTCCTCGGCGGACCTCCCTTGTTGGGGTACCTGGGCGACCACGTCGGCATCCTCCACGCTTTGCTCGTCGTCGGTGCCCTGGTGATTCCAGCGATGCTCGCCGTACCCGCCGTCCGGCCGCCGCGCCGCTAAGTCAACGCCCCAACAACCCCAAAGACCGGCGCTTCCCTACGCGCGTCGATCACCCCTTGTCTCGGAAGGTGATCGACGCGCGAAGAAGCGCAATCACTCATCCACAGGACAAACTTCACGCGCAGCGCTTTCCACAGGGGCGGTTTTCGGCGGGTCGGCAACGGTGGATGGGCACATAGTCCGCTCATGAGACAGCGACAGGTAGTTCCTCCGGAGGTCCCCCGCCTGATGCGCATGCAGGGTGGCGTCCTGGCTCGCTCGCAGGCGATGGGCGTCGGGATGGGGGAGTCGGCGCTCGATCGGGTCTTGGCCGACGGCTCGTGGCAGGTGGCTTATCCCGGCATCTACCACGTCGGCGAACTGACCTTCCAGGGTCGTGCTTGGGCAGGCATCCTGCTTGGAGGCAGAGCAGCAGTGCTCGGCCGCCGGACGGCAGCCTACCTGGACGGGCTGTTGCCGGTGCCAGACCAGGTCGAGGTGTGGGTCGGAGTAGGTCATGAGGTGAAGCAACGTCCCGGGCTTCGCTTCATCGGTGGGGATCGGACCGGTCGAGGCGATCCGACGAGGACCCGCGTTCCGGACACCATCCTCGACTTGGCTGCAGAGTTGTCGTCGGACGACCTCCTGAGTCTGGTGGCTGATGCGGTGGCTTGGGGCAGGACCTCAGAGCGTCAGTTGCGGGCCGCAGTCCGCGGTCGCACACGCATTCGGGGTGGTGCTTTGTTGCGTGAGGTCCTGGGTGAAGTCTCCTCCGGTTTCCACAGTCCTCTCGAATCTCGCTACACGCGCAACGTGGAGAAGGCCCACGGTTTACCCATGGCATCACGCCAGTACCGGTTGGGTGGCGTCCGGTGTGACGCCTACTACGACCCATTCGGGTTGGTGGTCGAACTCGACGGCAGCACCCATTTCGGCGCCAAGGCGTACGACGATATGAGCCGCGACAACCAGCACGCGCTGCAGGGCTTGTCAACCTTGCGATTCGGGTGGAAACACGTCGTCGGTGGACCCTGCCTGGCCGCGCGGGACGTCGCCCAGGCGTTAGCCGTGCTCGGATGGGCAGGTGTGCCACGCCGGTGCACCCGATGTCGCCACCTTGACGCGTCGATCACCCCGTGTCTCAGACGGTGATCGACGCGCGAGGGCGGTCGGTACACTCCTGCGGTGCTCCAAGCCCGCATCATGTCCGTCAACGTGGGCTCCGCGCGGCCCAACCCGAAGGGGACTGGCCCCGACACAGGCATCCACAAGGTGCCCGTGCGGTCGGCGTATCTGCAGGATCCGGGACCCAAGCGGGTCGAGGGTGGACTGGGGGTGAGCGGGGTGGCCGGCGATGTCGTCGGCGACGGACGCCATCACGGGGGGTCGACCCAGGCGGTGTACGCCTTCGCCTCCGAAGAACTCGCCTGGTGGGCCGGGGTATTGGGCCGCGACCTGCCGCCCGGCTCGTTCGGCGAGAACCTCACCACCGTCGGTCTCGACGTGGATGCCGCGATCATCGGGGAGCGCTGGCGGATCGGGGGCGAAGACGGCCCGATCGTACGTGTCACCGGCCCCCGCATTCCGTGCAACGTCTTCCGTCTGACCATGCAGGAACAGGGCTGGGTCAAACGGTTCGCCGAACGGGGGAGGACCGGGTCGTACCTCGCCGTCGAGCGGCCCGGGATCGTGACCGAAGCCGATGCCGTCGACATCCTGTCGCAGCCCGACCACGGCGTGACCGTCCCGATGCTGTTCCGGGCCATCACGACCGACCCACGATGGGCCGAGCAGGCGCTTCGCGCTCGGCCGTACCTGGAAGGCGAACTCGTGGCCAAGCTTGAGAAGAGGTCGACGTACGGCCTGGACGCCGAGCCCGGAGCGGGTACGGCTGCACCGGCGTTTTGACCGGTCCGGCGTCAGCGACTAGCCTTGCACGGTGGGTTCGGCCTGCCCGAGCCCGTGCACGCACCGGTAGACCCGTTCTGGGAGCACCTGGCAGCGCGCACGACCGCAACGATTCGGTTCATCGTGTATGAAAACGCGTCCATCGCGCGTGCAGATGAGACCGAGCGAAGCATCCGGTGACGGGGTTCGAGCCCCAGAGCCACGACAGCATGTGTTCTTCGACATGGGAAAGAGATAGACCCAGGTGCCTACGATTCAGCAGCTGGTCCGGAAGGGCCGGTCGGACAAGGTCAGCAAGACCAAGACGCCTGCCCTCAAGGGCTCGCCGCAGCGTCGTGGTGTGTGCACCCGCGTGTACACGACGACGCCGAAGAAGCCGAACTCGGCTCTCCGCAAGGTGGCGCGCGTACGCCTGTCCAGCGGCGTCGAGGTGACGGCCTACATCCCCGGCGTCGGCCACAACCTGCAGGAGCACTCGATGGTGCTCGTGCGTGGCGGCCGTGTGAAGGACCTCCCCGGCGTGCGTTACAAGATCATCCGCGGCGCGCTGGATACCCAGGCGGTCAAGAACCGCAAGCAGGCTCGCAGCCGCTACGGCGCGAAGAAGGAGAAGTAATGCCGCGCAAGGGACCGGCGCCGAAGCGCCCGGTGATGGTCGACCCGGTGTACGGGTCGCCGCTGGTGTCCCAGCTCGTCAGCAAGATCCTGCTGGACGGCAAGAAGACCATCGCCCAGAACATCGTCTACACCGCCCTTGAGGGCGCCCGCGAGAAGACCGGCGGTGTCGACCCCGTCCAAACGCTCAAGCGGGCCCTGGACAACGTGCGTCCCAGCATCGAGGTCAAGAGCCGTCGCGTCGGCGGTGCGACCTACCAGGTGCCGGTCGAGGTGAAGCCCGCCCGGGCCAACACCTTGGCCATGCGCTGGCTGGTCAGCTTCTCTCGCGCTCGCCGCGAGAAGACGATGGCCGAGCGGCTCCGCAACGAGATCTTGGATGCCGCCAACGGTCTCGGCGCCGCAGTCAAGCGTCGCGAAGACACCCACAAGATGGCCGAAGCCAACCGCGCGTTCGCCCACTACCGCTGGTGATTCTTTGCCGCCCTCGGTCACGGCAGCGTCGCCGGTCCGAGGGCGGAACCATGCCCGCATCCGACAAGAACTCATGACGCAGAAGGAACACGCTCGTGGCTGCTGAGAAGACCACCGACCTCGCCAAGGTCCGCAACATCGGGATCATGGCCCACATCGACGCGGGCAAGACCACCACGACCGAACGGATTCTGTTCTACACCGGCATCAACTACAAGATCGGCGAAGTGCACGACGGTGCCGCGACGATGGACTGGATGGAGCAGGAGCAGGAGCGCGGCATCACAATTACGTCCGCTGCGACGACGTGCTTCTGGAAGGGCATCCAGATCAACATCATCGACACGCCTGGGCACGTCGACTTCACGATGGAGGTCGAACGGTCCCTGCGGGTGCTCGACGGTGCCGTGGCGGTGTTCGACGGTGTGGCCGGCGTCGAGCCGCAGTCGATGACGGTGTGGCGCCAGGCGACCAAGTACGCCGTACCCCGCATCTGCTACATCAACAAGCTCGACCGTACGGGCGCATCGTTCGATCACTGCGTCAAGACGATCCGCGAACGCCTCAACGCGACGCCGCTCATCATCCAGCTGCCCATCGGCGCCGAGGCCAACTTCCTCGGGGTCGTCGACGTCGTCGGAATGCGGGCCCTGACCTGGCGCGGCGAGACGAAGATCGGCGAGGACTACGAGGTCGAAGAAATCCCGGCCGAGATGGCCGACCAGGCGGCCGAGGCGCGTGAGGAACTGATCACGCAACTAGCCGACCTCGACGACGAGTTCGCCGAGTTGTGGCTGGAGAAGGAAGACTCCGGCGAGGAACTGACGGTGGCCGAGCTCAAGGCGGCGATCCGCCGGTGCGTGCTCGCCAGCCTCGCCAACGCTGTCGTCTGTGGCACCTCGTTCAAGAACAAGGGCGTGCAGCCCCTGCTCGACGCGGTCATCGACTACTTGCCGAGCCCGCTCGACATCCCCGCCATCGACGGCTTCAAGCCGGGCGACGAGTCGGTCACGTTGGAGCGCCATCCGTCCAACTCCGACCCGATGTCGGCGCTGGCGTTCAAGATCGCTGCCGATCCGCACCTGGGCAAGCTCACGTTCGTGCGGGTCTACTCCGGTGTGCTCAACTCCGGGTCCCAGGTGCTCAACGCGACCAAGGGCCGCAAGGAGCGGATCGGCAAGATCTACCAGATGCACGCCAACAAGCGTGAAGAGGTCGACGCCATGGGCGCCGGCATGATCTGTGCGGTCATGGGTCTCAAGGACACCTCGACCGGCGAGACGCTGTGCGACCCGCAGCACCCGATCGTGCTGGAGTCGATGGAGTTCCCCAAGCCGGTCATCGAGCAGGCCATCGAGCCGAAGACGAAGTCCGACCAGGAGAAGCTGTCGACGGCGATCCAGAGGCTCGCCGAAGAGGATCCGACGTTCCGTGTGCACACCGACGACGAGACCGGTCAGACCATCATCGCCGGGATGGGCGAGTTGCACCTCGACATCTTGATCGACCGCATGAAGCGCGAGTTCAAGGTCGAGGCGAACGTCGGCAAGCCGCAGGTCGCCTACCGGGAGACCCTGCGTCGCCCGGTCGAGAAGGCCGAATACACGCACAAGAAGCAGTCCGGCGGCTCTGGCCAGTACGGCAAGGTCATCTTGAGCATCGAGCCGCTCCCGGCCGGGACGGGGTACGAGTTCGTCAACGCCGTCACTGGTGGTCGGATCCCCAAGGAGTACATCCCGGCCGTCGACGCCGGCGTGCAGGACGCCATGCAATTTGGCGTCTTGGCCGGCTATCCGGTGGAGGACGTACGGGTGACGCTGGTCGACGGCGCCTACCACGACGTCGACTCTTCGGAGCTGGCGTTCAAGATCGCCGGGTCGATGGGCTTCAAGGAAGCCGCTCGCAAGGCTGATCCGGCTCTGCTCGAGCCGATGATGGCCGTCGAGGTGACGACCCCCGAGGACTACCTCGGCACGGTCATCGGCGACCTCAACAGCCGTCGTGGGCACATCCAGTCGATGGACGAGCAGCACGGCAACCGAGTCGTACGGGCTTTGGTGCCGTTGTCGGAGATGTTCGGCTACGTCGGCGACCTGCGCTCGAAGACGTCGGGCCAGGCGTCGTACTCGATGGAGTTCGACTCCTACAACGAGACGCCGAGGACCGTGTCCGACGAGATCGTCGCGAAGGTTCGTGGCGGTCTGTGAGCCGGAGCAGGTTGCGGCTTCGCTGTTGCAAGGTCGCCCGGTACGCTGGGTGATCCCCCTCGGGCCCGCAGCGGTTTGACTCAGCCGCTCGAAGTCCGGGACACTTGTTTGGTCCCCTGCGTGGGGGTCAGACCCCAATCAAGACGTTCCGTACGGCCCTTGCCGTGCGGGGAGAAGAAAACGAGTGCGCCGCGCACCCCGCGTGGCGACATCTGGGAATAGGAGCCCAAGTGGCAAAGGCCAAGTTCGAGCGGACTAAGCCGCACTGCAACATCGGCACCATCGGGCATATCGACCACGGCAAGACCACGCTCACCGCGGCGATCACGAAGGTGCTCCACGACAAGTACCCGAAGCTCAACGCCGTGTCGGCCTTCGACCAGATCGACAAGGCGCCCGAGGAGCGGCAGCGCGGCATCACGATCTCGATCGCGCACGTCGAGTACCAGACGGAAAACCGTCACTACGCTCACGTCGACTGCCCCGGTCACGCCGACTACGTCAAGAACATGATCACCGGTGCCGCTCAGATGGACGGCGCGATCCTCGTGGTCGCGGCCACTGACGGCCCGATGCCTCAGACCCGCGAGCATGTCCTCCTGGCCCGCCAGGTCGGCGTGCCGGCCATGGTTGTCGCCCTCAACAAGTGCGACATGGTCGACGACGAGGAGCTCATCGAGCTCGTCGAGATGGAGGTTCGCGAACTGCTGAGCGCTCAGGAGTTCGACGGCGACGACTGCCCCGTCGTGCGTGTCGCCGCCTTCCCGGCGATGAACGGCGACGCCACGTGGTCGGAGTCGATCCTCGAACTCATGCAGGCTGTCGACGATTACATCCCGCAGCCGGAGCGCGAGACCGACAAGCCGTTCCTCATGCCCGTGGAGGACGTGTTCACGATCACCGGTCGTGGCACCGTCATCACCGGTCGTATCGAGCGCGGCATCGTCAAGACCGGCGAGGCTGTCGAGATCATCGGCATCCGTCCGCAGAAGCAGACCTCGACCGTCACCGGCGTCGAGATGTTCCGCAAGATCCTCGACGAGGGTCGCGCGGGCGAGAACGTCGGCCTCCTGCTTCGTGGCACGAAGAAGGAAGACGTGGAACGCGGCATGGTCGTCATCAAGCCGGGCAGCACCACGCCGCACACCGACTTCGAGGGCAACGTCTACGTGCTGACCAAGGAGGAGGGTGGCCGTCACAAGCCGTTCTTCTCGAACTACTCGCCGCAGTTCTACTTCCGCACGACGGACGTGACCGGCAAGGTCGAGCTCCCCGAGGGCAAGGAAATGGTCATGCCAGGTGACAACACCGACATGACGGTTCACCTCGACAAGCCGATCGCCATGGAGGACGGCCTCAAGTTCGCTATCCGTGAGGGTGGCCGTACCGTGGGCGCCGGCCGCGTGACGAAGATCCTCAAGTGATCCTCGCCTAACAGGCAAGCAGAGGGCCCCGTACCGACCGGTACGGGGCCCTCTGGTGTGTCCGACGAACGAGATCGGGACAATCTGCGGCGGATGTCGTACGACAGGGCCTCGAACCCGGCGTGTCGCTCGTTGAGGTCGCGTCCTGTCCCGCTCTGAGGACGAGACCGAGCCTCCGTGAGTCGCCGTCCTCAGCACGGGACTCCTGGCAACACCTGGTCCCACCTCACAAAGTGCCGGAGAAGTCCGCCTTTAGGTTGTGAAGAGCTCATTGAAAGACGCCCTGCTCGCAGGGCACGGAGTGATCAGTTCCAGCGCCGACAGGCACCTCAAGAGCGCCGTGAGCCGACGGGTGCAGTCCGGGTCGCTGGTGAGGATGCTGCCCGGGGTCGTGGCCCGTCGGGAACTGGCGACTGACTGGGTGACCCGGCTGAGGGCCGTGAGTCTGTGGCGACCAGAGGGTGTCTTCTGGGGCCAGACCGCAGTTGCCCTGCACACGGGTCTCGTACCCAGCGAGCCGGTGGTTCAGGTGGCCCTCACCGTCAAGAGCGGGAGCCCGGTGCCGTGGTGTGTGGCGCAGCGGCGGGAAATCCCGTCGGCCTGGCGGTCGGACGTGGGCGGCGTGTCGGTGACCGTACCTGCTCTCACGGCGGTCGACCTTGCCGATCGAGACGGGGGAGCGACGATCGACGACTTCCTGAGACGCAGGTGGGTACGGTATGCGGATCTCGTTGAGGCACTGGGAACGCTCCCTCACCGGAGGGGCCAGCAGCTGAGGCGCCAGGTGGTGTTCGCCTCCCGAGACGAACCGTGGTCGCCGCCCGAACGTGAACTCCATTCGCTGTTGCGATCAGCGGGCATCGGAGGGTGGCGAACCAACGTAGCAACGCGGGCGGCAGGACGCTTGTTCTACCTCGACATCGCGTTCACCCGGCACGGTGTAGGCCTGGAAGTCGACGGCTACTCCATACATTCGGCCAGGGATGTGATCGAGCGCGATCGCTTCCGGCACAACGAACTCAGTCTCGCCGGCTGGCACCTTCTGCGTTTCACCCCCCGGCAGATCGCGCACGACCCGGAGTGGGTTCTGGCGTGTGTTCGGGGCAGCTTGGCTTGGAAGAGCGGGACAGGGCGTCCCCTCAACGCGCGACACGCCGCTTAGGACGGCTTGAGCGTGCGTTGAGGTCTTGTTTTGTCCCACTGCTGGGCCAAGCCGGTGACCGAGGGCCGTAACTCCGAAGGGTCAGCCTCGACGCTGGATCGCTGCCCACTCGTCGCGGAGGCCGACGGTGCGATGGAACAGCATGGGCTGGTCGGGGTCGAGCGCGAAGTAGCCGAGGCGTTCGAATTGCACCACCTCGCCGGGGGCGGTGTCGACGAGTGCGGTCTCCGCCTTGGCGTGGAGCACCTCGCGGGACGCATGGTCGAGGTCGTCGAGAGGTTCGCCCGTACGTTCACCCGGGTACGGCGCGCTGAAGAGTCGTTCGTACAGGGCGACGGTCGCGTCCACCGCGTGCTGCGCCGAGACCCAGTGCATCGTGGACTTCACCTTGCGTCCGTCAGGTGAGGTTCCGCCTCGGCTGGCGGGGTCGTACGTCGCCTCGACCGCGACGATCTGTCCGGCCTCGTCCTTGACCACCCCCGTGCACGTCACGAGGTACGCCCCCCGCAGCCTGACCTCCCGGCCCGGCGACAGCCGGAAGAACTTCGGCGGCGGCACTTCGGCGAAATCGTCGGCCTCGATCCACAAGTCCCCGGTGAATGCGACCGAGCGCACCCCGTCTGTCTCGTTCTCGGGGTTGTTGGCGATGTCGAACCACTCGACGACCGGGGCGCCGCCCTCGTCGGTCGGCCAGTTCGTCAACACCAGCCTGAGCGGTCGAGTGACCGCCATCCGGCGTTGCGCCGTACGGTTCAACTCGCGCCGCACGTACGACTCCAAGGCTTCGATCGACTGCCTCGAGTTCGTCCGTGTCGTGCCGATGTCTCGGCAGAAGTCTGTGATCGCCGACGCGGGGTACCCGCGCCGCCGAAGCCCCTGCAACGTCGGCATCCGCGGGTCGTCCCAGCCGTCGACGATCCCCTCGTCGACGAGCGTCTTGAGCCGTCTCTTCGACGTGACGGTGTGAGTCAGTTCCAGGCGCGCGAACTCGATCTGCCGAGGTTGGTCACCGGGCAGCGGAAGGTGCCCGAGGTACCAGTCGTACAACGGTCTGTGCGAGTCGAACTCCAACGTGCAGATCGAGTGGGTGACCCCCTCGATCGCGTCGGACTGGCCGTGAGCCCAGTCGTACGTGGGATAGATACACCATTCGTCGCCGGTGTTGAAGTGGTGGCTATACCGGATCCGATACATCACCGGGTCGCGCATCTGCATGTTCTCGTGCTGCATGTCGATCTTGGCGCGCAGCACGCGCGAGCCCTCGGCGAACTCGCCGGCGCGCATCCGGCGCAGGAGGTCGAGGTTCTCCTCGGGGGTCCGATTCCGGTACGGCGACTCCAGACCCGGCTTGCCGAACCCTCCACGCTGCGCAGAGATCGTTTCGCCGTCCTGGTCGTCGACGTACGCGAAACCGGTCGTGACCAGGTGCTCTGCCCACTCGTACAGGGTCTGGAAGTAGTCGCTCGCATGCACGACCGCGGCCGGGTGGAAACCCAGCCACTCGATGTCGGCGACGATCGCGTCGACGTATTCGACCTGCTCGGTGTCAGGGTTCGTGTCGTCGAGGCGCAGCATGCAGATGCCGCCAAAGTCCGCGGCGATCCCGAAGTCGACGGTGATCGCTTTGGCGTGACCGATGTGCAGGTACCCGTTGGGCTCGGGTGGGAACCGCGTTTGAACACGCCCGCCGTACGTCTGCTGCTCGTTGTCCCTCCGGACCGCGTCCCGGATGAAATCCCCTGCAGCAGCTTGAGTCATGGGCGACACAGTACTGAGTGGGTACGGCTCGACCCGCCGTGGTTCACGTGCGCTACGACTTCGACGGGGCGCTGCTCGGGACCGGCACCCAGGCCGGCGCCGGGAAGCCGCTCGAGCCAGACACCGGCTGGGCCGCGCCGACGGGCAGGAGTTCGGTGCGAATCTCGAACGAGGTGAGTACGGCTTCGGCTTCGGCCTCGCTCAGCGGTCCGGGCTGCAACTGGCCCATGACGAGCACTGACCCGTCCAGGGCCGCCGCGGCCAGGACGTATAGGCGGGCATCGGGCAGGCCCGCACACCCCTTCCATTCTCGGAACCATCCCACGTGCCCCCGCTTCTCCAGTGGGGCGTCGCGGACGAAGACACAGCCGTCGATCGAGTAGTCCTCGCCGACGACATCCCGCAACCAGTCAGGCAGTTCTTCCGGGTGTAGGCGCAGAAGCAGCCGTGTCGCGGCGCTCCGGCTGGCGCCGAGCCAGAAGGTGGTCACGTCGTACGTGCGTGTCTCCACCCCGGCTCCCGACCCGGTGCGAATGCCCGCACCAGGATCGGTCATGCCACCGAACGAGACGTTCCAGTTCGACGTGCCGACGCCCCAGTCGCCGGGCACCGTCACGTGGAGGCTGCCCTGCCGGTCTGTGACCGTCTTGGTCGCTCCCGCGCTGGACGACGCCGGGGCCGACGGTGTCGGGGTGGCCGTCGCGCGGCCTGTGGCCCAGTCGATCAGTTGGTCGACACGACCGGAGGTAATGACCGCGGCGGCGAGGGCGGTACAGATCGAACCCACGATCGCCGCCTTGACGCCGTCGCTCATTCGGCGACGCTCAGGCCTCTGCGGGGGCGCAGTGGGCTGCGGGGCGGAAACACGCCGGCCCTGGGCAGGAGGCGGCCAGCCTTGCGCGGGTGGCGGCCAGCCTGGTCCGTTCATGGGGAGCATCTCAGCGCACCGAACGTGACAGGTCAAGGATCGGTTGGCCGACGACTAGGCTGACGCAGGCCATGACTGAGACCCAACCTCCTGTCCGCACACGGATCGCACCGTCGCCGACCGGTGATCCGCACGTCGGAACCGCCTACATGTCCCTGTTCAACCTTGCGTTCGCGCGTCAGACCGGCGGTCAGTTCGTGCTGAGGATCGAGGACACCGACCGCAATCGGTACGTCGCAGACTCCGAGCAACAGATCTTCGATTCCCTGCGGTGGCTGGGATTCGACTGGGACGAGGGCCCCGACGTGGGCGGTCCGTACGGCCCGTACCGACAGAGCGAGCGGCTGGATCTGTACCGTCCGTACGTCGATCGCCTGATCGAGGCAGGCCATGCGTACTACTGCTGGTGTTCGCCCGAGCGGCTGGCCGAACTGCGCAAGAGCCAGGAGCGCGAGAAGGCATCGAAGACGGGGTACGACAGGTTGTGCGTCGGGCTCACCCGCGAGCAGCGGGCGGAGCTGCCCGGCTTCCAAGAGACCCCGGTCGTGAGGATGCTGATCCCCGACGACGTCGAGCTGGAGTTCGACGACCTCGTGCGGGGCCGGGTGGCAGCGCCGTACCCCGACGACCAAGTGATCCTCAAGGCTGACGGCTTCCCCACGTACCACATGGCGCTCGTGGTGGACGACCACCTGATGGGGATCACACACGCAGTGCGGGGCGAGGAGTGGATCAGTTCGACCCCGAAGCACCTGCTGCTGTATCGCTGGCTGGGTTGGGAGCCCACGAAGTTCGCCCACATGCCGCTGCTGCGCAACACAGACAAGTCGAAGATCAGCAAGCGAAAGAACCCGGCTGCGCGGTTGCTGTGGTTCGCCGAACAGGGGTTCCTGCCCGAGGCCCTGCGCAACTTCCTGCAGCTGATGGGATATCCGCCCGCCGACGGCACGAGTGAGGTGTCGACGTTCGAGGAGTTCGTCGCCACGTTCGACTGGGGCAAGGTGAACACGGTCGGGCCGGTCTTCGACGTCGAGAAGCTGAAGTGGCTCAACGGCACCTACATCCGGGCCTTGTCGCCCGAGGAGTTGGGGAACCGGATCGTCGACTACATCCGCACGTACGGCGACGCCACCTTTAGCGACGACCACGCCGAGATCGTGCGCCGTGCCGTACCCATGCTCGCCGAACGGCTCGTGCTGCTCGCCGACGCCCTGCCGCAACTGGACTACCTGCTCGTCGACGAGGCTGACTTCTCGATCGACGCTGACGCCAGGGCTCAACTCGGCGACGACGCCCCTGCCGTACTCGACGCTGCCTGCCTGGAGCTGTCGGGGTTGGACGACTTCACCCACGACTCGATCCAACGGGTGTTGAGGGCGGTCCTGGTCGACGACCTGGGACTCAAACCACGGTTCGCGTTCGGGCCGCTGCGGGTGGCGATCACCGGCAAGCGCGTGTCGCCGCCGCTGTTCGAGTCGATGGAGATCCTGGGTCGGGAGAAGACCGTGTCCCGGTTGAAGGCGCTGCGAGCCACCATCTAGCTCGGGCGGGAAGCCGTACCCTCAGGCGGGCTGGAGGGCTACGTCGGCGACTCGGCCGTACACCCAGCACATGATCTCGCTCGGTTCGCCGATCACGGTCAGGGTCGTGGCGCCGCGATTGACGACGGCCTGTGAGCCGTCGGGGCGCTGGAACCTCAATCCCCGGATGCGCGGATGCAGGATCCGTGCGGCCGCTTGAGCCCGCAGCCACAGCGCCTCGGCCAGGGGAGCATCGACGTCGGGCTGGGTCAATCCGTTGGCCCGGGCGACGTCTTGGGTGTGCACGTACCACTCGCCGAGGGCGTGCCGATACCCGAAGAAGGGGTCCAGCGGCATGCACGGGAACGAACCTGGTAGGTCGCGCAGCTTCGCGAGGACACGGTCGTACGGCATGGCCGCTTGTACGGCCGCGGCGCGCTTTTCTCCGTACGCCTTCGCGCAGCCCAGCGGGAGCGTGCCGGCCCAGCCCAGCGGGTCGCACTGGAGAGTCCAGAGATGGACCGCGAGGTCGAAGGCGGTCCAGCCCTCGCAGAGCGTGGGCGCCGATGCGGGTACGGCAGCCAGCGCGTCGCAGCAGCGGTCGCGGGCCCGGTCGCGCAGAACCTCCGGAAGCCCGGTTCTGACCTGGCTGCCTCGTCGGTGGGATCGTGGCCGCTGCATGGTCGTTTCATACCGCGTTCCGACGACGCGAGGAGCCCATCGCCCCGGATTTGCCCGAGATCATGATCGGTGAAACAATCGTCAGGTTGCCCCGACGGGTCGCTGGGGTGTCATGCGTGCGGAAATGCTTCGCCGTAGGCGCCGAACCAAGAGACTCGCGGGTGCCCGCTTCTCAAGCGGCACGGCGTCCATTGCGAGCAAAGCGTGGGGGTTCTTGCGGCCTGAAGACGCGACACGCCCGACCGCGTGGGTCGGAGGCAACGACTAGCGAAAGCCGGTGTGGAGCCGGTGTGGAGCACCGACGAGAGGGAACGGACCGTGGCGGGACAAAAGATCCGCATCAGGCTCAGGGCCTATGACCACGAGGTCATCGACTCCTCGGCGCGCAAGATCGTAGACACGGTGACCCGCACGGGCGCCAAGGTTGCCGGCCCGGTGCCGTTGCCGACCGAGAAGAACGTGTACTGCGTGATCCGCTCGCCTCATAAGTACAAGGACAGCCGCGAGCATTTCGAGATGCGCACGCACAAGCGGCTGATCGACATCCTCGACCCGACCCCGAAGACGGTGGATTCGCTGATGCGTCTCGACCTCCCGGCCGGCGTCGATATCGAGATCAAGCTTCCGTGAGGTCTGGCCAGATGACGAACGAACGAACCGTGAAGGGGCTGCTGGGCACCAAGCTCGGCATGACCCAGTTGTGGGACGAGAGCAACAAGCTCGTCCCGGTGACCGTGATCCAGGCGGGTCCCTGCGTCGTGACGCAGGTTCGGACCCCCGAGGCGGACGGCTACTCCGCCGTGCAGTTGGGCTTCGGCGCGATCAAGCCGAAGGCTGTCCGCAAGCCGGCGGCCGGTCACTTCGAAAAGGCCGGCGTGACGCCGCGCAAGCACCTGCTGGAGATTCGTACCGCCGATGCCAGCACGTACGAGCTGGGCCAGGAAGTGTCCAGCGACGTGTTCGCCGCGGCCGACGTGGTCGACGTGACCGGCGTGACGAAGGGCAAGGGCACCGCGGGTGTCATGAAGCGACACGGCTTCGGTGGCCTCGGCGCTGCCCACGGTGTGCACCGCAAGCACCGCTCGCCAGGCTCGATCGGCCAGTCGTCGACCCCGTCCAAGGTCTTCAAGGGCCTTCGGATGGCGGGCCGGATGGGCGTCGAGAAGAAGACCGTGCAGAACCTGACCGTGCACGCGGTCGATGCCGAGCGCAACCTGATCCTGGTCAAGGGCGCAGTCCCCGGGCCCAAGGGCGCACTCGTCGTCATCCGCTCCGCTGCGAAGAAGGGCGAGAAGGCATGAGTGACACCGTGAAGATCGACGTGCTCGACGCCGACGGCAAGAAGACGTCCTCGACCGAACTGCCCGGTCACCTGTTCGACGTACAGGTCAACATTCCGCTGATCCACCAGGTCGTCGTGGCCCAACAGGCCGCTGCGCGTCAGGGAACCCACTCCACGAAGACTCGGGGCGAGGTGTCCGGCGGTGGCGCCAAGCCGTGGCGGCAGAAGGGCACCGGCCGCGCCCGACAGGGTTCGCGTCGCGCGCCGCAGTGGACCGGTGGTGGCATCGTCCACGGGCCGCAGCCGCGGTCGTACGCCCAGCGCACCCCCAAGAAGATGATCGCTGCCGCCCTACGGGCCGTGCTGTCGGATCGTGTCCGCGACGGGCGCTTCTTCGTGCTGGACAGCATCGTCGCCGGCGAGGTGCCAAGCACCAAGGCGGCTCTCAAAGCCCTCGACGTCATCGGCGACGCGCGCTCCGCGATCGTCGTACTGCACCGTGACGAGGACCTCGCCTGGCTGAGCCTGCGCAACGTCGCCCACGTGCATGCGCTCGCGATCGACCAGCTGAATGTCTACGACGTCTTGGTCAACGAGGCGGTCGTGTTCACGAGCAAGGCTCTCGAGCAGTACGTCTCCGGCCCGCAGAGCGGCAAGTCAGTCAAGGCGGTCGCGTCGTCGGCCGAGGACGAGGCCGAGATCGAGGTCCAGGTCGTCGAGACCGAGAAGCCGGCCAAGGCTGAGAAGGACAAGGCCGCGAAGAAGGACAAGGCGGACAAGAAGGACAAGGCCGACCAGGCTGAGAAGAAGTCCAAGAAGTCCGCCGAGGTCGAGGAGGACGCCCAGTGAGCAACGCTGTCAAGATCGCCGACCCGCGCGACATCCTGTTGGCGCCGGTCGTGAGCGAGAAGAGCTACGGGCTCATCGACGAGAACAAGTACACCTTCCTGGTCGCCCCGCAGGCGAACAAGACGGAGATCAAGATCGCCGTCGAGAAGGTGTTCAAGGTCAAGGTGACCGGCGTGAACACGATCAACCGGCCGGGCAAGAAGCGCCGGACCCGCTACGGGATCGGTAAGCGTCCCGACACCAAGCGGGCGATCGTCACCGTCGCCGACGGCGAGCGCATCGACCTCTTCGGTTCCGCGTAACCAGAACAGGAACACACTGCTATGGGTATCCGTAAGTACAAGCCGACCACGCCAGGTCGCCGCGGTTCGAGCGTGGCCGACTTCGTCGAGGTCACGCGGTCGACGCCGGAGAAGTCGCTGCTCGCCCCGAAGCCGAAGACCGGCGGTCGCAACAACTCCGGCCGGATCACGACCCGGCACATCGGTGGAGGCCACAAGCAGGCCTACCGGCTGGTCGATTTCAAGCGGTACGACAAGGACGGCGTTCCGGCCAAGGTCGCTCACATCGAGTACGACCCGAACCGCACCGCCCGGATCGCACTGCTCCACTACGCCGACGGCGAGAAGCGCTACATCATCGCTCCGAACGGCCTGAACCAAGGCGCGACCGTGGAGGCCGGCGAGGCCGCCGACATCCGTCCCGGGAACAACCTGCCGCTGCGCAACATCCCGGTCGGCACGACGGTTCACGCCGTCGAGCTCCGCCCGGGTGGCGGCGCCAAGCTCGGAAGGTCCGCGGGTGTGGGCATCCAGCTGGTGGCCCGCGAAGGCAAGCTCGCCACGCTGCGCATGCCGTCAGGCGAGATGCGGATGGTCGACGTCCGCTGCCGCGCCACGGTCGGAGTGGTCGGCAACGCCGAGCAGTCCAACATCAACTGGGGCAAGGCGGGCCGGATGCGCTGGAAGGGCGTTCGCCCGACCGTCCGCGGTGTCGCCATGAACCCCATCGACCACCCGCACGGTGGTGGCGAAGGCAAGACCTCCGGCGGTCGGCACCCGGTGTCGCCGTGGGGCAAGCCCGAGGGTCGTACCCGTGACCAGAACAAGGCGTCCACTCGCCTGATCGTCCGTCGCCGCAAGTCCGGCAAGAAGCGCTGAGCAGGAGCAACTGAGGAATGCCACGCAGTCTGAAGAAGGGCCCGTTCATCGACGACCACCTCGCCAAGAAGGTGGAGTTGCAGAACGAGAAGGGCACCAAGAACGTCATCAAGACCTGGTCGCGTCGCTCGATGATCAGCCCCGACATGATCGGGCACACGATCGCCGTGCACGACGGGCGCAAGCACATCCCGGTCTTCGTGACCGAGTCGATGATCGGTCACAAACTCGGCGAGTTCGCCCCCACGCGCACGTTCCGCGGGCACGTGAAGGACGACAAGAAGTCGCGTCGTCGGTAGGAGAGGGATAACACAATGAGCACCAACACCCAGCGGCCGTCGCGTCGCTCGGCGCTGCTCGGGGACCGTCCCGGCTCGTACGCGATCGCTCGCCACGTGCGGATGACCCCGATGAAGGTACGGCGCGTCATCGACCTGGTTCGTGGCATGGACGTCGTGGACGCGCTTACCGCGCTGCAGTTCGCACCGCAGGCGGCCAGCGAGCCCGTGTACAAGGTCGTCGCCTCGGCCGCGGCCAATGCCGAGAACACCGAGCGCCTGCGTCGTGAAGACCTGTTCATCAGCGCGGCGTTCGTCGACGAGGGCGTGACCATGCGCCGGATTCGTCCGCGGGCCAAGGGTTCGGCGAGCCGGATCCTGAAGCGCGCCAGCCACATCACCGTGGTGGTCGAGCCGCACGCCGACGCCGTACCCAAGGCCAAGCCGGCCACGAAGAAGTCGTCCGAGAAGAAGAAGGAGGCCTGAGCATGGGTCAGAAGATCAATCCGAACGGCTTCCGTCTCGGCATCACGACCGACCACAAGACGCGCTGGTACTCCGACAAGCAGTACGCCTCGCTGGTCGGCGAGGACGTCAAGATCCGCGAGTACCTGCACAAGACGCTGGAGCGGGCGGGCATCAGCTCGGTCGAGATCGAGCGTCGCAGCGACCGGGTGTCGATCTTCCTGTACGCCGCACGTCCTGGCATCGTCATCGGCCGCAACGGCGCCGAGGCCGAGCGGGTTCGGGCGCAACTGGAGAAGCTGACCGGCAAGCAGGTGCAGCTGAACATCCTCGAGGTGAAGAACCCCGAGATCGACGCTCAGCTCGTCGCCCAGGGCGTAGCCGAACAGCTCGGCGCGCGCGTGGCCTTCCGTCGCGCGATGCGCAAGGCGCAGCAGTCCGCCATGCGGGCCGGCGCCCAGGGCATCCGGATCCAGTGCTCCGGCCGTCTCGGCGGTGCCGAGATGAGCCGCTCGGAGTTCTACCGCGAGGGCCGGGTGCCGCTTCATACGCTGCGCGCCGACATCGACTACGGCTTCTACGAGGCCAAGACGACGTTCGGCCGCATCGGCGTGAAGGTCTGGATCTACAAGGGCGACGTCGTGGGTACTCGCGCCGAGCGCGCGACCCAGAAGGCCGCTCGCCAGGCAGCGACCGGTCGTCAGCGGCCGACCCGCCGCCCGGGCCGCGAAGGTGGTGGCGGTCGCCCCGAGCGTGGCGGACGTCGCCGCGCCGATGAGGCCGGCGCGTCGTCGGATGCGCCCGCCACGGAGAACGTAGGAGCCTGACCATGCTGATTCCGCGTCGTGTCAAGCACCGTAAGCAGCACCACCCCAAGCGGGACGGCGCTGCCAAGGGCGGCACCAAGCTCGCCTTCGGTGAGTACGGCATCCAGGCGCTCGAGTCGTCGTACCTGACCAACCGTCAGATCGAGGCCGCGCGTATCGCGATGACCCGCCACATCCGTCGTGGCGGCAAGGTCTGGATCAACGTGTACCCGGACCGTCCGCTCACCAAGAAGCCCGCCGAGACCCGGATGGGTTCCGGCAAGGGTTCGCCTGAGTGGTGGATTGCCAATATCAAGCCGGGGCGGGTTCTGTTCGAACTCTCCGGCGTCGGCGAAGACGTGGCCCGCGAGGCCATGCGACTCGCCATCCACAAGCTGCCGTTCAAGGCGCGCTTCATCAAGCGGGAAGCAGGTGACCTCTGATGGCCAAGACGGTGACTGTCGCCGATCTGCGCACCATGAGCCGCTCCGAACTCGATGCCAAGGTCGTGGAGCTGAAGGAGGAGCTGTTCAGCCTCCGCTTCCAGCACCAGACCGGGCAACTGGAGTCGCACGGCCGCCTCCGCGAAGTTCGCAAGGACATCGCGCGCATCTACACCGTGATCTCCGAGCGCGTCCTGGGGATCGTGCCTGACCCGGACGAAGGGACTAACTGATGACCGACACCCAGCGTGGGGGCCGCAAGGTTCGTGAGGGCCTCGTCGTCTCCGACAAGATGGACAAGACCGTCGTTGTCGCCGTCGAGGACCGTGTGAAGCACGCCCTGTACGGCAAGGTCATGACGAAGACCGAACGCCTCAAGGTCCACGACGAAGCCAACGAGGCTGGCGTGGGCGACCGCGTGCGTGTCATGGAGACCCGTCCGCTGTCCGCGTCCAAGCGGTGGCGGCTGGTCGAGATCGTGGAGAAGGCCAAGTAGAAAAACCTGGAGGCTTGCTTCCAGGTCGGGCAGCTCAGCTGCCATGGCCGCTGGGTCGGAATCCAGGGGCAACAGAGAAGTTCCGCCAGGCCTGAGAGGGAACCGGCGAGACAGAGGAGAAGGTAATGATCCAGCAGGAGACGCGACTCAAGGTCGCCGACAACACCGGAGCCAAGGAGATCTTGTGCATCCGGGTGCTCGGCGGCTCGAAGCGTCGCTACGCCCACCTCGGTGACACCATCGTCGCGACCGTCAAGGACGCGATTCCCGGTGGCAACGTGAAGAAGGGCGACGTCGTCAAGGCCGTGGTCGTGCGCACCGTCAAGGAGCACCGCCGGGGCGACGGCTCGTACATCAAGTTCGACGAGAACGCGGCCGTCATCCTCAAGAACGATGGCGAACCCCGCGGTACCCGAATCTTCGGCCCGGTGGCCCGTGAACTCCGCGAGCGGAAGTTCATGCGCATCGTGTCGCTGGCCCCCGAGGTGATCTGACATGGCCAATTCGCTCCATGTGAAGAAGGGCGACCGCGTGCGCGTCATCGCCGGCAAGGACAAGGGCCTCGTGGGTGAGGTCCTGCGGGTCGACGTCGAGAGGGCCCGGGTCACCGTGTCCGGTGTCAACATCGTCAAGCGCCACAAGAAGGACTCGGCCAGCCAGCCGCAGAGCGGCAAGGTCGTCAAGGGCGGGATTATCTCGTCCGAGGCGCCGATCCACGTGTCCAACGTGGCGCTCGTCGTGAAGGTGGACGGCAAGGAAGTGACCACACGCGTGGGTTACGAGCGCGAGGAAGTCACCAAGCGTCGCTCCGACGGCACCGAGTACACCGCCACGCGTTCGGTGCGCATCGCGCGCAAGACCGGGGAGAAGATCTGATGACCGCGACCATCGAGGAGAAGGTGGGCGCCGCCGAGGCGAAGCCCGTCAAGACGCAGCCGCGCCTCAAGCAGCGGTACCGCACGGAGATCAGCAAGGCGCTGAACGAGGAATTCTCGTACGGCAATGTGATGCAGATCCCGGGCCTGGTCAAGATCGTCGTCAACATGGGCGTCGGTGAGGCAGCCCGTGACTCGAAGATCATCGACGCCGCCGTGCGCGATCTGACCGCCATCACCGGTCAGAAGCCCCAGGTGACCAAAGCTCGCAAGTCGATCGCCCAGTTCAAACTGCGCGAAGGCATGCCGATCGGGTGCCACGTGACCCTGCGCGGCGACCGGATGTGGGAGTTCGCCGATCGGCTGCTCACGCTAGCGCTGCCCCGGATCCGTGACTTCCGTGGCCTGTCGCCCCGGCAGTTCGACGGCCGCGGCAACTACACGTTCGGTCTGACGGAGCAGGTCATGTTCCACGAGATCGACCAGGACAGGATCGACCGCCTGCGGGGCATGGACATCACGTTCGTGACCACTGCGACCAATGACGACGAAGGCCGTGCGCTGCTGCGTCATCTGGGTTTCCCCTTCAAGGCCGACGCCGACGTGGTGGCGAAGGTCAAGAAGAAGGGCCGCCCGATGATGAAGGGCCGCAAGGTCATCACGAAGAAGAAGTGACGAGGAAGCACCCGTGGCCAAGACAGCGCTGAAGGTCAAGCAGTCCCGCAAGCCAAAGTTCGGCGTCCGCGCCTACACCCGTTGCCAGCGGTGTGGCCGGCCCAAGGCGGTGTACCGCAAGTTCGGCCTGTGCCGAATCTGCCTGCGTACCCTCGCCCATCGTGGCGAACTGCCCGGCATCACCAAGTCGTCTTGGTGAGCACGAACACCCACCACACCCACACCACCGTCTGGGCACGAGCCCAGATCAGAACGCGGCAGGTCAACCGTCAGGGAGAAACCGCCGCGAGAGAGAGGCGAACCACGCCATGACGATGACAGACCCGATCGCAGACATGCTGACCCGTCTGCGGAACGCCAACCAGGCGTACCACGACTCGACGTCGATGCCACACTCCAAGATCAAGGTGGGGATCGCCAAGATCCTCAAGCAGGAGGGCTACATCTCCGACTACAGCGTGAACGATCCCGCTGAGGGCGAGGTCGGCAAGACCCTGCAGATCACGCTCAAGTACGGCCGCAACCGGGAGCGCTCGATCGCAGGCGTACGGCGGATCTCCAAGCCGGGCCTGCGGGTCTACGCCAAGTCGAACGACCTGCCCAAGGTGCTCGGTGGCCTCGGCATAGCGATCATTTCGACGAGCCAAGGTCTGCTGACCGACAAGGAAGCCAACCACAAGAGCGTCGGCGGGGAAGTCCTCGCCTTCGTGTGGTGACGAGAGGAACTGACAATGTCTCGCATCGGTAGGCTCCCCATCACCGTGCCGTCCGGCGTGGAAGTCACGCTCGACGGCCAAGATGTCGCCGTCAAGGGCCCGAAGGGCTCTCTCAACCACGTCGTACCCGAACCGATCACGGTTTCGCGCAACGACGACGGTCAGCTCGAAGTCGCTCGTCCCAACGACGAACGCCTGAACAAGTCGCTGCACGGCCTGACCCGGACCCTGATCTCGAACATGGTCACCGGCGTGACCGACGGGTTCGTCAAGAAGCTGGAGATCGTCGGCGTCGGCTATCGCGTCATCGCCAAGAGCCCCACGCAGCTCGAGTTCGCGCTCGGCTTCAGCCACCCGGTCGTCGTGAACGCGCCCGAAGGCGTGACGTTCGCGGTCGAGACCAACACCCGGTTCTCGGTGCACGGCATCGACAAGCAGCGGGTGGGCGAAGTGGCCGCCAATATTCGCAAGCTCCGCAAGCCTGAGCCGTACAAGGGCAAGGGCGTCCGCTACGCGGGCGAACAGGTCCGCCGCAAGGCCGGAAAGGCAGGTAAGTGACCATGGGAATCTCCCTCGGAGTTCGCAAAGGTCTGGCAGACAAGACTGCTTCGCGCCTGCGGCGTCAGACCCGCGGTCGCAAGACGATCAGCGGTACGACCGAACGGCCGCGTCTGGTCGTCACCCGGTCGGCGCGTCACGTGCTCGCCCAGGTCGTCGACGACACGACGGGTCACACGCTGGCCGCTGCGTCGACGATGGAAGCGGCCCTGCGGGGCAGCGACGGCGACAAGTCCGCGAAGGCACGCGAGGTCGGCAAGCTGGTCGCCGAACGTGCCAAGAAGGCCGGCGTCGAGGCTGTCGTCTTCGACCGGGCCGGCAACAAGTACCACGGCCGTGTGGCTGCCCTCGCCGAGGGTGCTCGCGAGGCCGGACTCGGGTTCTGACGGAAGGAACACGCACCATGAGTGAGATGCAGCAACGCCGCGGTGGCGAACAGCGTCGGGGTCGTGACGACCGTCGGGGCAACCGGAACGAGGCCGAACGGGAGAAGAGCCCGTACCTGGAGCGCGTCGTCGCGATCAACCGGGTCGCCAAGGTCGTCCAGGGCGGCCGGCGGTTCAGCTTCACCGCGCTGGTCGTGGTCGGCGACGGCAACGGCACCGTGGGTGTCGGGTACGGCAAAGCCAAGGAAGTGCCGGCGGCGATCGCCAAGGGCGTCGAGGAAGCGAAGAAGCACTTCTTCCGCGTTCCCCGGATCCAAGGGACCATTCCCCACCCGGTGCAGGGCGAGAAGGCAGCCGGGGTCGTCATGCTGAGGCCAGCATCGCCGGGTACCGGCGTCATCGCCGGTGGCTCCGCGCGCGCCGTGCTGGAGTGCGCCGGTGTCCATGACGTCTTGGCGAAGTCGCTGGGCTCGTCGAACGCGATCAACGTCGTGCACGCGACGGTCGCCGCGCTCAAGAGCCTCGAGGAGCCCGAGCAGGTGGCCCGTCGACGTGGCAAGTCCGTCGAGGACGTCACGCCGGCCGCGCTGCTCAGGGCCCGTGCGGAAGGAGCGCACTGAGATGGCGCAGTTGAAGGTGACCCAGGTCAAGTCCGGCGTCAGTGGCACCCACAACCAGAAGGCCACCCTGAAGACGCTCGGTCTGCGCAAGATCGGGCAGAGCAAGGTGCACGAGGATCGTCCCGAGGTGCGCGGCATGGTGAAGGCCGTGGCGCACCTGGTGACCGTTGAGGAGGTCTGATCATGGCGTTGAAGGTTCACCACCTGCGACCCGCGCCGGGTGCCCACACGCCGAAGACGCGTGTCGGCCGCGGTGAGGGCTCGAAGGGCAAGACCGCCGGCCGTGGCACCAAGGGCTCAGGGGCGCGCAAGAACGTCCCCGAGAACTTCGAGGGCGGGCAGATGCCGTTGCACATGCGGTTGCCCAAGCTGAAGGGGTTCAAGAACCCGTTCAGGGTGTCCTACCAGGTCGTCAACGTGGCGACGCTCGGTGACCTGTACCCCGAAGGCGGCGAAGTCCGCGTCGAGGACTTGGTCGCCAAGGGTGCCGTGCGCGACGGCGAACTCGTCAAGGTGCTCGGTACCGGCGAGCTTTCCGTCGCCCTGCAGGTGAGCGCTCACGCGTTCTCCGCGTCGGCGAAGGCGAAGATCGAGAAGGCGGGTGGCTCGGCCAACGAGCTGTAGTCATCCGGCAACCAGTGCAGGCGGTCCCGTCGGGGGCTGCCTGCACTCGTTCGTGGCTCAGCCCCACATCGGGATCGTCGGCCGGTTCGACCGGTTGGCGTGGCTCTCGGCGAGCAACTCGCCGTAGTCGTTGACGCCGGAACCGACGATGTTCTCGCCGATCAGGTCGCAGAGACTGAACGCCGATCCGAAGGCGGCCACCGTGAGCGTGTGGCCCGTCTCGTGGTCGAGGACCGCGTCGTACGTGCGATCCGGGGTGCTGCCGTTGACGTACGACGGGTTCATGAACACGAAGTGACCCATGTTGAATGCCGTCGGATTGCGGATCAGGCCACCGCTCATGACGAGGGTTCCCGTCTTCCAGTCGACGCCGAGCCGGTCGATCTTGAGCGCGTCGACCTGCTGGGCGGTGAAGAGCGCGCCGAGCAGATTGACGACGTAGAACACCAGGCCCAAGCCGGTCGCCCCCCAAGACTGGGGCATGATCCAACTCGTCCAGCCCAGGATCCCTTGGTACACCTTGTTCTTGGCGATCGTGTCGAACGCGGCCAGGAAGTTGATCACGCCCAGCGTGACCCCGACGTACGGCCCGAAGAACGCCGACGCGAGCACGCCGTTCAGGCCGGCGTTGAACCCGATCATGAAGCCCCGCATGAACTGACCGAAGCCGCCGTTGGGATCGACGTTGCTGGCGATGACGTACGACACACCCGTCACCACCAACGACGCCGCGAAGGCGAGGCCGATCCCGATCAGCACACCTGCGATCCCGCCCGTGGCCACGACCGCTGCGGCGACGAGGATGCCCGCCACGATGCCGACGACCACGCCGGCCACCGCACCGACGACGCTCCAGAAACTGAGCCCGTCGGGATCGGTGCGATTGAGCGGATCGTTGGCCACGTAGGAGTACAGGTGCAATCCCGCGGGCTGGTGCACGTACTTCTCCCCCTGGTAGACCGCCATGAGATCGGGCGTGAGGAATCGTCCCAGCAGAGGTGAGTAGTACCGGCGCATCATGTAGACCAGGCCCGACTCGGGATCGACGGGGTGCAACCCGTACGTGTCACTCGTCACGACCCCCGCGGACCCGCGTTCTCCGCCGTACGGAGCCCGGTCGACCGAACCGACCGTCTCGCCGCTGTGGTCGGTGACGAACAACGTGGTGCCTGACGCGTCGGGATGCAGGAGGCGCACTCCGCCGGGGTCGACGACCGCGATCCGCACCCCGCCGAATCCGACGAAGAGTGTGCGGTTGCCGTCGCGGATCTCCGACTGGTCACCGACGTACCACGTCGTCTCGCCCACGCCGTTGCGCTCGACGGTCTTGCTCGCGCGGAGCCCGAGGTGGTCGTACGTGTAGCTCGCGACCGTACCGTCGGTCTTGCCGAGCCGTACCAATTCGTTCTTCGCGTTGTACGACAACGTCATTCCAGGCAGGGTGAGCAGGTTGCCGCCCGCATCGTGACGAAGGCCGAGCGGGGCACTCTCGTCGACGGCGAACCGGGTCGGACGCTGCGGGCGCAGCGGGTCGTACGTGAGACTCGCAGAGGCTTCCCCGTTGCGCACGAGGTTGCGGCTCGAATACCCGTACGTGGTCGTCTGCCCGTCGTGCGCGAAACCCGTCACCTGCCCGAGGCCGTCGTAGGTGTAGGTCCGGGTGCCACGCGCGACAGTGTCGGTCTCGCCGACGAGGAGTTCGCCGGCGTAGTCGAACGACGAGTCCTCGATGACCGTGCCCGACTTCGACACGATCCGGCGGTGGCTGATCCGGCCCGGACCGGGCGCGTACGCCAGTTCGGTGACGACGCCGTTGGCACCGGCAATCCGGGTCGGCAGCCCGCGCGCGTCGTAGACGACCTCGTCCAGGATCCCGGGAATCGCCGAGATCCAACCGTTGGCGGTCAGCTCGTGTTCCACCCGGTGACCGTCGCCGTGCACGACCGCGGTCTGGCGGCCGAGCGGGTCGTACTCGTAGGAGAGGGTCTCCTTCGGCCCGCCGTCGAAGGCGTACGTCTTGGCCGTCAGCCGGCCGTCGGCCGAGTAGGCGAAGCTCTGCGATCCGCCCGCGTAGTCGACGCGAGCGAGGTGGCCCAGGGCATGGACGTCAGGGGAGTCGTACGTGTACCGCTCGAGGACGTCGGGACCGTCGGCCAGCGCGGACAACCGGCCCGCCTCGTCCCACGTGGCGGCGAGGTCGTGGCCGTTGCCGTCGACCGTACGGACGGGGTTCTTCCGTGCGTCGTACCAGATCCTGCGGCGGCCGGCCTCAGGTGACTCGACGACCAGTCGCGAGCCGCGCTTGTCGTAGAGGTAGCCGAACAGGTGCGTGCCTCCGCTGGAGACCTCCAGGATCTCCCCGGTCGGGCCGGGGGTGTAGGTGACGCGTTCCAGCACCCCGGTCGGGGCAACCTCCGACACGGCGACCACTCTGAGCGACGCGTCGAAGTCCTCCGTGTGCACGACCCCGCGGCGGCCGCTGGCCGGGTCGTAGGAGGCCGCGTCGCGCGTCATCGCCGAGAACGGTCGGAAGACTGCGGTCGAGAGCGTGCCGTCGTAGTTCTCGCACCGCACGACCCGGCCGGCTGCGTCGTAGGAGAAGCGGCGCACGGGCCCGGCGGGTGCTGGTCCGTACTCCAGGTCGGATGCGTAGTACGGCTCCCCCTCGCTGACCGGGTCGCCCCAGGGGTTCGGAGTCGTCGCGCCGGAGACCAGCACCACCCCGGGCGATAGCGTGACCCGGTGTTGGATCTCCTGGCCCGAGCCGTCGAAATACGTCACGTTACGGGTCAGGGTGCCGTCGGACTGGCGTTGGTCGGCTGTGCGCCGATGAGGAACCACGGTCTCGTCGTAGCCGTACCGCGTCGTCGGGTCGTCCAGATCCTGGCCTGGCAAGGCACTTCGCAGCACCCGGCCTTGAGCGTCGTACGCGAAGCGCGTGACCGCGCCGTCGGCCGTGGTCGTCGTCAAGATCTGCCCGGTGATGTCGTCGTAGACGAACGTGGTGTGCCCGTACGTGTCGTCGAGACCGGTCCGGAACAGGCCGGCGGCGTCGTACGTGGTCCGCGACGACACCCCCAGTGGATCGATCGTCTCCACGCACAACCCGCGCGCGTCGTACCGGGACTGCTTCGGCGTCGCGAACACAGACGGCGTGCCGTCGGCGTCGGTTGCGTCGTGGAACCCCAGGGCGACGGCGTCCATCCCGTCGTAGTGGCTCGCGAACGCCGTCGCCTCGTCGACCAGTTCCTCGTGCCGGGTGACCAAGCCACGGCCGACCTCTCCCGGCGGGAGGTCGGTGACGCCGTCCTCGGTGTAGTGCTGACGCTGCTCGGTCAGCAGGGCACCGGTTCCGTCACGGGTGACGATCCGGTACGGCTTGTCCACCAGATAGCGGGGGCCGCCGCCGGCGTAGGCGACCTCGCGCACCGTCACGATCGGTGTCACGTCGACCCCGTCGCGGCGGCCGGCGCAGGTCTTGACCTCCCGGACCACGTTGCCCGAGTCGTCGTAGGTGTAGGTCGACACTTCGGAGCGCACGTCGTCGGTCCGTTCGGTGTCCTCCCGGTGCTGTTCGACGGCGTGCACGAAGACCCGTCGGCGACCGTCGGGCAACGTCTCGAGCACGGTGAGGTCGCTCACGCACGTCTCCACGCGCAGCGGTCGGTCGGCGAGCGGGGACCCGTCCTCGGCGTACGTCTCCACGCGTTGGAGCAGTCCGTTGAGCAGGCCGTACTCAGGTCCTCGACCGGGCTGGCGCTCCTCGGCCATCCTGAACGTGTGTTCCTCGCGCACGGTCGGGCGGCTGTCGTCGCCGACGGTGAGGCGTTCGGTACGGCGGAAACCCTGGAACTGGCGGGTGGTCGCCTCGAAGTGGGCCTCGTGGTAGCGGTAGGTGATCCGGGTGACGCGCCCGGTCACCTGGTCGGTCTCGTCCAGCTGGCGGACGACGACGTACGGGAAGGGGAAGTTCGTCCGCCAGGCCGTTTCGCGCGCGGCTCGGTCGCGGGTCAAGTCTGTGACCGCGTCGTCGTACGTCAGTCGGGTGACGAGACCTGCTCCGTTGTCCACGGTGGTCAGGAGGTACGGCGCAGGCCCGCCGGCCGACCAGGTCACGTAGCGAGAGCCGCGGCTGGTCGGGGTGGTCCAGACCAGGCCTGTCGTGGCTCGGCCGCTCATGGCGACGACCCTGACGCTGCCGGGAGTCGGCGTCGGAACTCGGTGCGTCGTGGGCGCGGAGAACGATGCCCCGTTGGCGTTCCCGAACACCGAGACGTGACCTGCCTCGACCACCACCAGGTCCGCGCAGCCGTCTCCGTCGAGGTCGGCGAGCAGGGGTTCCGAAGCCGTATCGAATCGTGGGCTGTGGGACATCGCGACCCGCGCGCCGAAACGACCGTTGCCCAGGCTCGGCCAATACTCGACCCGGCCGCTGCGCACGCGCACGAGGTCTGAGAGGCCGTCGCCGGTCATGTCGGCCAGTTGAATGTCGGCACCCGCGAGGTCGACGCCGGCCAACGAAGGCGAGAGCGCAAGTTCGGGGCGTGACCAACCTGCCGAGCCTTGGTTGCGCCAGACGGCGGTTCCACCGCGCGCTCCGGCCATCGCGTCGACCAGTCCGTCGGCGTCGGCGTCGACCAGCCGCATCGACGGGTCGGCCCACCGGGGAGCCGCCGACGACGACGGATAAGGCACGAAGCGGTCCCAGCCGTCGCGACCGAGGTTGCGGTAGTAGCCGGCGGGGCCGTGTCCCCCGGCCACCATGAGGTCGCTCGTGCCCGAACCGTCGAGGTCGACGAAGGCCAACCCGGCGCGCTGGAACCCGGCGACCAGCGGCGTCCGGGTGACCGGGCGCGGTCGCCCGAATCGGCCGTCGCCGAGGTTGGGCCAGTAGTACTGCCGACCATTGCGGGCGGCCAGAATGCCGGGCAGCGGACCGTCGTCCAGGGTGACCAGGGCCACGTCGGGGTCGGTGAGAGACGGGGGAGGAGCACCGTCGGCGGCCATGATCCGTGCGGTGAACGCATCGGGGTCGAAAGCGGTGTAGTCGAACGAAACCGTCGGCCGCACGACGTCCGGCTCCCCGAGGTGTCCGTGGGCGGTGAGGCGGATCGCCTTCAGCGCCGTGACCTGGCCGACGTGGCCGTACTCGAGCACCCAGGTACGGATCGGCTGCTCACTCGGGCCGGGGTCGAGCACCAGGTTGATCTGGTCGCAGCGCAATCCCAGCCATCGGCTGAACCCCGCGCGACCGTCGTGACGCACGTCGGGACGTTGGCCGTACCCGAAGCGAACCTCGTACCGAGCCCACCCGACGCTGGCCAGGTAGACGGTGCCGCGGTCGCGCAGGTAGCGGTACGACACCTGGTTGCCCGAGACGTCGGTGCTGGTCTCCAGGAGCCAGGAGACGGCGCGATCGGGATGGTCGGGATCGGCCACGCGTGCCTCCGGCCCCGTGCCCAGGTCGTGCACGACGCCGTTGCGTTCCTCCACCCGCCACCCGTCGCCGTGCCGGGTGTAGCGGGAGAACGCGGTCTCGCGCACAGCCCGGTACGTGCCGTCTCCGGCCGGCGCGATCTCGGTGCCGCCGTCGAGGAACCGGGCCACGCGGCCCGCCGTCGGCGTGCCGTGGTCGAGCGCGAGGTCGATCGCTCGGGTCGCGAGGCGCCAGCCGTTCCCGAAGGGTCCCGGCCCGCCCGTGTGCACGTAGTCGAGGGCCAGCTTCGGCCCGTGACCCGCGACCCCAGCGGGGAGCATCAGGCTGTAGGCGTGGGTTGCCGTACCCGTCGACAGGTTGACGTCGAAGGCCGCGCCGACCCCTGCGGAAGGGCCGGTGCCGCCCGGCGGCGAGGCATGCTGTGTGTCGGCCATGGCGGAACCGTCCTCAGCGGTAGGTGAACGAGTATTCGACGAACAACTGCACGTCGCCGACCTTCGAGGGGTCGAGAACGCCGTCGGTGACCAAACCCGGATTGGCGGCCGGGTCGAGGTCGATCGTGAGCGCCTGGGCGAGCGGCTTTCCGACCCAGGCCGCAAGAGCGGCTTGACCGTCGCCATCGAGCGTCAGGTCGAGGGGCTGGGCCCCGATCGCGGGCGACGTGAGCCGTACCCGCGCCTGCGCAGCCCCCGGACCAGACAGCCGGAGCAACGCCCGAGTGCAGGTGAGCCCGGTCTGGCTGGTCGGGAACATCGACGGGTCGAGGCGCAGTTCGGCCGTCCCCTGGTTCAGCAGGTAGAACAGCTCTTCGGGGTACGACAACGCCAGCGACACGACGCGGGATGCACTGCCGGTCGTCGGCAGGCTCGCGGTGACCGACTTCTCGAGGTCGGCGTCGACGAAGCCGTCGGCGTAAAGCACGAGGTGCACGTCGAGGATCTGGGAGTAGTCGAGGTCGTTGGCGCCGGGCGGCAGGTCCAACTGCCACGCCGTAGCGACGCCGTTGTTCTCGAACAGCCGCAAGTCGTTCGGGCTCACCGGGAGCACGAGGGCGTCGGTGCGCAGGTCGAACTGCGACAGCATCAGCACGTCGGCGGGGTAGAGGCGGTCGACTTCGGCCCCGGTCGCGTCGCGGAACTTCGACACCCCGATGTTGCGCAAAGTGCCGCTGATGCCGGTCGCGGAGGTGACGCCCACGAAGACGAGTTCGACGTTGCGCAGCTTCGCCAGGTAGAGGCCGGGCATGGCCCGGTCGAAGTCGGCGAGCGTCGTCTCGAACAGGCAGCGCCCGGTGCGGGTGAACGTGTCGAAGCTGGCCGGGTACCGGTCGGCGAGGCTGATCGTGGTCTTGATCGGCTGTTTGCGGGTCCGGGTGGTCGTCAGGTGGTCGTAGGTGAAGTAGTCGAGATCGGCGAGCAGCAGGTCGCCGCCCAGCAGATTGCCTGCCTCGGTGCGTTCGTAGTCGTACTGCACCACGTGGACGCCGCGGCCGGTCTCGGCGTTGTAGGCACGCTCGGTCAGGAACGCCATTTCGGTGGCCATGTCGAGGTAGCGGCGGCGTAATCGCCCGGCCAGGATGGCCAGGTCGTACCACCGTTGGGCGCCGAAGTCCGCCAAGTCCAGGAAGTCGCGGTTCTGCTCCGCCTGTCGTTGCTGGAGGGCAGCGATCGCCACGCGCTGCCGGGCGACCTCGACTCGGGCCTGGGCCTGGGCCCGCTGGGCGTTGGCGACCGACAGGTACGACGCCGCCGACGCCGCTTCGCGGTTCAGCCGGTTGCTCTCCAGATCCTGGGACAGTCGCGCCCGGCGGTAGGCGAGATCTTGAAGCACTTGGCTGCGGTTCTTGTTCTTCGCCGAGTAGTAGTTCCCGTTCCAGGTCTGGGACACCTCGTCGTCGGAGTCCATCGCCGCCGCGCTCGACCAGGCCTCCGCCTCGGTGAGCTCGAGCAGCTCCCAGCGCGCACCCTGGAAGTCCTGCTTGGCCTGGTTGGCGTTGTCGAGCTGGGTTTGCGCATAGCCGACGCTGGCGTTCGCGGCGGCGACCCCTCGGACTGCCTCGTCGACACCGCGTTGTTCGAGGACGACGCTCTGGCGGGCGACCTCGGCCTGCTGGGCGAGTTGGTCGCGCTGCAGCTGGGCGTTCTCGGCCTGGCTCTTGAACTGGATGTAGCGCTGCTCGATCTGGGATGCCTGCTGGGCGAAGTACCGAGCGGTGGTCTGCAGATAGTCGAAGCCGAACGGCGGGACGTACTCGGGGGAGAACCCGAAGAAGTTGAGACCGGACTGGATCTGGGCCAGTCGGGAGCGAGCCTGCAGCACGATCGAGCCCAGCGCCGGGTTGTCGTCGTGCGTGGTCGGGTCGGCGGCAGCGAGGAAGGACTGCACCCGGGTCGCCATCGGCGCAAACTGGGCATCGCCGTACAAAGGACCTCCAGCCGGCACGGCGCCGGCGGTGGTGACGATCTGCTGGTACAGGTCACGAGCCGTGGCGTAGGCGGTGACGTCGTCGTGTGCCTCGCGGTAGGCGATGTCGCCGGAGTCGAGGATCGTCTGCGCGAGGCGCAGCCAGACGGCCGGCACTTCGACCGCCTGGTTGAGGTACGGGTCGGTGAGCACGCTCGCGTACGACGCGATCGCCCCACTGAGATCCCCGAGCCCCACCAGGCAGTCGCCGATCGCCATCGGAATCGCGTACGAGTACAGGTGCGGCAGGAAGGCGATCCTCACCGTCGGGTCCACCAGGTACTTCGTGACCAGCCCGAGATCGTCGGACACGCGGTACTTCTCGAACATCGTGGTGATCGAGGTGGGGTCGTCCAGGGTGACCGTGAGTTCCGCGGACGTACCGAAAACCGTGAGCACCTTGCTGGCCGGCGCTGCGGCGACGACGTCCCCTGCGGTCAGCACGGGACTCTCCACGAAGTCGGTCGGGGGCACGATGCCGGTGTTGACCGGTGCCGGGGCGACCCGGGCGGGGGCTGCATCAGTGGGGAAGAGCCGGGTGAACAGCCCGGCCCGGGCCAGCGGAGTGGCCGCGACGAGCACGTTGAGGTTGTTCGTGGCCCGGATCGACTGCGCCTGGGTCGAGAAGGTGGTGGCGAGATCGGGGTGGCCGGCCCGCTGCGCGATCCCGGCCGCGACGTCGATCGAGGCCAGCCGCGTGGTGGCGTCGGTGTTGCCGGCCAGATCGACGGCGCGCGTGGCGAGGTCCACGGCACCGGCTGCGTCACCACTCTTTTCGGTCAGCAGGGCCATGTCCTGGGTCAGGGCAGCGCGTACGGCAACCTGGTCCGCCGGTACCTGACCGAGCGCCTGGTCGTACAACTGCAGGGCGCCGGACCAGTCCTCGACCTGGGCGCGCTGCTGCGCAGCGACCAACGTCGGCGTGACCGCCGACTGGAACGACGTGACCGACAGGGCGCTCGCTCCGAGCGCGTCGAGCATGCTCGCGACCCCGGGCGCGACCGTGACCGGCTCCACCGGTGGCCGGGTCGGCGCCGGGCCGGGAAGGACGTTCACCATGCGCGACGACAACCCCACCAGTTCGGTCACGAGGTCCTTCGAATGCGGGAAGATCTTCACCCCTCCTCCGGTGAACGAGGGCCGAAGCCAGCGCAGGATCGTCGTCGACAGTTCGCGGAAGCTGGCGAGGGCGAGGCCGTACTCCTCGCGATGCAGATGGGCCTGGGCCTGGTCGAACTGGGCCTGAGCCGTGCCTGCGACGCTCGAGTCGGACTCGTTCGCGCTGTCGGGGAACGCGATCAGGTGCGAGTAGCGCACTTCGTTGACATACCTGGGATCCATGGCCTTCTCCTCCGGCTCGGTCGAAGATCCAGAGCCCTGAAGGTGGCCGCTGATACCCCAGGCCCTGAGGAGCCGATCTGACGCGTGGTCGGGAGCCCGGTCACCGCTTGCTACGATTTGGCGGTTGCCGACGGCCGTGCAGGTTTGTCACGCACGCCGACGAATCGACCGTGAGGAGAGGGCCTTCGATGCTTTCCGCCTTCGCTAACGCCTTCCGAACGCCGGATCTGCGCAAGAAGATCCTGTTCACCCTGTTCATCATCGTGTTGTCGCGCGTCGGCGCGACGATCCCGGTGCCCAACGTGAACATCCAGCAGCTGAACGTCTGCCGTACCCAGGCGACGTCCGGCGAGAACGCCGGTCTCTACTCGATGATCAACTTGTTCTCGGGTGGGGCGCTTCTGCAACTGGCCATCTTCGCGCTCGGGATCATGCCGTACATCACCGCGAGCATCATCTTGCAGCTGATGACCGTCGTAGTGCCGCGCCTGGAAGCCCTGAAGAAGGAAGGCGCTGCGGGCACCGCGAAGATCACCCAGTACACCCGGTACCTGACGCTCGTGCTCGGCCTGATTCAGGCGACCGCGTTCGTCACCTTGGCGGTCAACGACCAGCTGTTCCAGGGCTGCCAGGGCGTGGTGTACGACAAGTCCATCTTCCCGATCGTGGTCATGATCCTGACGATGGTCGCGGGCACCGGCATCATCATGTGGATGGGTGAGTTGATCACCGACCGCGGCGTGGGCAACGGCATGAGCGTCATGATCTTCTCGCAGATCGCCGCCCAGTTCCCGGCCTCGCTGTGGGGCATCAAAGTCTCTCACGAGGCCGACGCGACCAAGGGCTGGTTCGTCTTCCTGGTCGTGATCGCCGTCGGTCTGCTGGTCATGGCCGGCGTCATCTTCATGGAGCAGGCGCAGCGCAGGATCCCGGTGCAATACGCCAAGAGGATGGTCGGCCGGCGGATGTTCGGGGGTACGACGACCTACATCCCGCTCAAGGTCAACCAAGCCGGCGTGATCCCGGTCATCTTCGCCAGCTCGATGCTCTACCTGCCGGTGCTGTATGCCCAGTTCCAGCCCGACAACAAGGTCTCGCAGTGGATCGCGCAGAACTTCGTGCGCGGCGACCACTGGGCGTACAACTTGGCCTTCTTCCTGATGATCATCGCGTTCGCCTACTTCTACGTCGCGATCACCTTCAACCCCGAAGAGGTCGCCGACAACATGAAGAAGTACGGCGGCTTCATCCCCAGCTACCGGGCGGGTAAGCCGACCGAGCGCTACCTGGCCTACGTGCTGAGCCGGCTGACGTTCCCGGGATCGTTGTACCTGGCGATGATCGCGATGATCCCGACGCTGGCGATCGTGATGCTCAACGCGAACCAGAAGTTCGTGTTCGGCGGTACGTCGATCCTGATCATCGTCGGCGTCGGTCTCGACACGGTGAAGCAGATCGAAAGCCAGCTGCAGCAGCGCAACTACGAGGGCTTCCTGCGGTAGCACCCCGAACGTGTGGAGCCGTACCCAGTTGGCTACTGTGAGCCTGGTTTCAACGTTCGAGGACCTCACATGCGACTGCTCATCATGGGCCCCCCCGGAGCGGGGAAGGGCACCCAGGCCCGTCTTCTCGCGACGGCGCTGGGGATTCCTACCATCTCCACCGGTCAGATCTTCCGCTCTCACGTGCAGCGCGGCACGGAGTTGGGCCAGGAGGTGCAGCGTCTGATCGAGGCCGGAGACTACGTACCCGACTCGCTCGTGGAGCGGATCGTGGCCGAACGCCTGACCGAGCCCGATGCGGCAGGCGGGTTCTTGCTCGACGGCTTTCCCCGAACCGTGCACCAGGCGGAGGCGCTGCAGCGGCTCATGGGTGAGGCGAAGCTCGATGCGGTGATCTCACTCGACGCCGACACCGACGATCTCGTGGCGCGCATGCTTCACCGAGCCGAGGTCGAAGGGCGCGCCGACGACACCGAAGAGACGATCCGGCACCGGATGGCGGTCTACGAGGAGGCGACGGAGCCGCTCCTGAACCACTACCGGACCCTCGGGGTGCTGGTCCCGATCGACGGACACGGCACGGTCGACGAGGTCGCGGAGCGGATTCAGGCCAAGATCGTGCCGCTCCGCTCGACGTCGGCCTGAGCACCTGATGGCACGACACGAGCGCGGTTTGGAGATCAAGTCGCCCGACGAGATCAGGGCGATGCGCCGAGCTGGGCTCGTGGTCGCGCAGGCATTGGAGGAGATGCGCCTCGCGACTGTCGCCGGCGCCACCACGAGTGACATCGACGCGATCGCGCGGGATGTGCTCGCCAGCGCCGGGGCGACGTCCTCGTTCCTCGGGTACGACATCGGGTACGGGATTCCTCCCTACCCGGCCACCATCTGCATCTCGGTCAACGACGAGGTGGTGCACGGAATCCCGAGCAGCCGAGTGTTGGTCGACGGAGATTTGGTGTCGATCGACTTCGGCGCCGTCGTCGACGGTTGGCACGGCGACGCGGCGATCACCGTGGCGGTCGGGTCGGTGGAGGCGGCCCTGGAGGAGTTGTCGGCGGTGACGCGGAGCGCGCTCTGGCGGGGAATCGCGACGGTCCGCCCGCAGGTGCAGGTCGGCGACATCTCGGCGGCGGTCGAAGCGTCGATCCGCTCGGCGGATCGCAGGTACGGCATCGTGGCCGAATACACCGGGCACGGGATCGGCACGCGCATGCACATGTCACCTGACGTTCCGAATCTGGGACGGCCGCGGCGGGGGCCGGTGCTTCCTGCCGGAGTCGTCGTCGCGATCGAGCCGATCGTGACGCTCGGTCAGGCGGGTACGGAGGTGATGGACGACGAGTGGACCGTGGTCACGGTTGACTCGTCGGTGGCCGCACACTGGGAACACACGGTGGCGATCACATCCAAGGGGGCCTGGGTCTTGACGGCGCCAGACGGCGGGGAGGCCGACCTCGCGGCGCTCGGACTGGTGTTCGCGCCGTTGGGCGACTGACTCGAGAGGCTGCGAAGATAGCGGTTGGGGCTGCGGAACCGGGGTGACCGGACCGTGGAAGGGGGGATCGTGGAGGCACGCTTCTGCCACGAGTGTGGCGAACGGGTGACACTGCCACCGTTCTGCGCGCGCTGCGGCGCGAACGTCGACGTCGGTGCGGTTCAGCCGTACGAATCAACCAGGCCCGCCTCGGCTGTGCAGCGGTACGGCAGTTTCGGCGCGTCCCGTGATCTCGATGCGGCAGCGACCCTGTACGGCGGATCCGCGGGTGGGCCGTACCCGGGGTCGGGGTCGTACGGCACACCGCCCGGGCCGGCGGGTCCACCCTTCGCCGCCACGCCGTGGCAGAACCAGCCGCTGGGGCCGCCCCCGTCCACGGTCCTCACGATTGTGATCACGTTCTTCTTCGGACTGTGGGGTCTGATCCCGGCGAGCAGTGCGGCGTCGCAGGCGCGCGCGACCGGGCACCCCACGAAGCCGGTCTGGCGAGCATTCTGGATCACGTTCCTGGTGCCGATCGCGGTGACGATTCTCGCGTACCTGCTGTTCTTCGGAAGCCTGCTGGCGATGATGGGGCTCTCGTCGGCTGATACACCGGCTGGGGTCAGCACCTCGGTACGGCAGGCGACGACGGGCGCGACGGCCGTACGGACGACGACCGCGGCAGCGACGCGGACCGTCACGAACACGGCGACGGCCACGACCACACAGATGAGCGACACGGAGGCCAGGCGTCTGTTGAACTCAGAGGTGGCGTCGTACGCGGTGCGTACCGACGACCACTACCTGGTCGAGCTGTCGGCCAAGTGGGTCGGGGCCTACGACCCGTCGCAGACCGCCGCCAACGGGACGAGCACGTTCTACGCGCCGGACATCCTGGCCGAGTACAGAGGGCTCAAAGCACGGTTCGGGCCGAACGTGCATCTGGTGCTCGCGAGCACCTTCGGCAAGCAGGCGGTCAACCCCAAGATCCCGGCCGGGGAGCCCTTGTACGTCACGATCTACGACCCCGGATCCTTCTCGGGTCAACCGGCGGCCACCGCGTGGTGCGCGGCGAGCTTTCCGGGCTTCAGCGGGGCCGCTCTCGACAACGTCTGCCTCCCGCGCCCGGCTTCGCCGGCGCATTGACCGACGCACGTTTCACCATCGAATACCACTCGAGCAGGACCTCGGTGCCGATCACGGCGTCGGATCGAGGCTCTCGGCTTGTTCGAGCATCCGTGCAAGACACTCGATGACGTCATCGGCATCTGCGTCACGCCCGTATCACACGAACCTCGTGTAGCGCAGGATCTGGGGTCACACGGTGACACCTGCGACACTGTCGCGATGGGCAGAACTGGAGACGTCGCACTCACGATGGAGGAACTTCGTCAGGTCACGGCCCACGCCGAGGCGTGTGCCCGCACGACGCTGAGCATCGCGGAGCAGGCGGCGCCAGGAGATCCGCGGCCGGCCGCGGCCCTCGACGCTGCGGTCTCGTTCGCCCAAGGCGGCCCCCGGTCCACTGCCCTGCGCCTTGCTGCCGCCGACGCGCACCGGGCGGGCCGGGAGGCGCCGAACGATGCATCGCGGCACGCCGCCATCGCAACGGGAGACGCCGCGGCCTCGGCGTACTTGCACCCGCTCGCGGACGCCGCCCAGGTTCGTCACATGCTCGGTGCCGCTGCCCACGCCGCACGGGCGGCCGAGTTGGCTCGCGGTGACGATCCGGTCGTGGCCGAGTACATGCTCTACGGTGCAGCCCGGCGAATGGCGCCGGCTGTCAGGGACGTG
>JBDHZQ010000006.1:0-47556 GCA_039811945.1 Propionibacteriaceae bacterium | reverse complement strand
CGCTTCCGTGTCGTGAGGCAGGGTGTAAGAAACTAACAATCCAAACGGTGTCCCAATTTGCCTCATCGATTCCGACCGAGCCGCCTGGATATGCACTTCCGGCGACAGCACCGACATCAGCAACCCCCAGGGGCTCGGAACCAATTCGACTTCTGCCTCGGCCGCCGTGCGGTCATTCAACCCTGACAACTCGATGGTCTCGCCCTCGCTTGTGGCGACCCGCCATTGCTCGTCGCCGTCCCGCATGAACACCACGAAGGAGCAGCCGTTCAAGGCGTGGTAAGGGGATCCGAAAGCATGGACTTTAGCGCCGAAGCGTCGCTCTCCAAACCTGCTACCAGCAGAATCAACAGAGATACGCACTGTTGCTTTGGCCGCTCTTGGTCACTGAAGATCCATTGGGGTAGGCATAGGTCGTTGCCTTGGTGAAATATCGGACGTGGCCTTCACCAATCGCCGCGCAACTCAACGAGCGGCCGGTATAGGCATGCGTCGCCACCGTAGTTCCATTGCACGACATCGTGCTGATCGCCGATGGATTGGAATAGTAGTCCAGGTACCACAATTGCACACAGACCTTCTGGGAGCCAAAGGCCCCCACACAGTCCTGATAGGCGTCGTAGCTATTGCGATAGTCAAACACACGACAGCGGCCGAAACCCTAACACCGACCAGGCCGCGAGCCGCGAGCCGCTTTCGAGGATCCAATCTCTTCGCATTGCTTGAGGGTAGTGCAGGATATCTATCAAGTCAAGCTAGTCAGCCAATTGGATTGACCCTTTGAGATCGGCTCACACAAAGCAGGGTTAAGGGTTGGGTTGACCTGGCTGGCGACATCGCCGAGGCCTGGCCGGCTCATCAATAGCCGGCTCTTCACAGAAGGCGCCAATAGCCTTCGCTATTCCGTCCGACACCGTCGCATTCCGCTGACACCGGCCTGACGGCAGGCGAACCTGATGCTTGTTTCAGGCCTTGGGGAACAGCCAGTTCCTGAAGATCCGGATGACACCGGGCATGAGGACGTACTCCATGAGCGGGATCAGAACGGCCAGCATGGGCAGCGGCGACAGGAACCACGGCAACGCGGCGCTGATCGGCGCGAGAATCGGGCCGAGGATCAACAACGAAGGCCACATCACGACCACCGTGACGACCATCATCTTCCAGCCCGGAGCCTTGGCGTGACCCGGTGGCGGTGGGAACCAGAAGTCCAGGCCACCGGCTTGGTAGTTGCGTTCGGTTCCACCCTCGATGAGCGGTTCGAGCGCCCGCAGGCGATGCTCCAGTTCCGGTGAACCGTCCCATCGGTCGAGAGCAGCGGCGTCGACCCACCGGGGCATGAAGACCCACTTCGGATTGGTGGAGGTCGGCTTGGTGACCGACGCTCCGAGGAAACCGGGGAACTTCTGCATCACCGTGATCGATTCGGCGATCCACCGCTCGTAGTCCGACTCCAACCCCGGCTTCACATGCCGGGAGACCACGACCGTGACCGGACCCGAATCGGTGGGAACAGTCTCCATATAGCCTCCTTCGCCTCAGCGTCACGGTAGTGACTCGTCCACCACCCCCAAGCGGGGTTGCCACATGTGCGCGAGTCGCCGAACTGCTACTCCCCTGCGCCCGGCAGCGGCCCCAGCGCCGTTTCGGCGTCGTCTGCCCACGCACCGAGCTCGGCGCGGTAGCGGCTCATCGAGACACCGGGCCCACTCGGTCCGGTCACGATTCCCTCGGCGGCCCAATGGCGGATTGCGTCGTCGACAAGGTGCGACGGAAGACGGCCGGCAGCGTTCACGACCCGCCACCACGGCAGCTCGGGATCGGTGTTGAGCGCCATGACGCGCCCCACGATCCGCGGGCCGATTCCGAGCAGCTCGGCGATGTCGCCGTACGACACCACGCGCCCGGGCGGGATCAGCCGTACCACCGCAGAGACGCGGTCGGCCAGATCGGGCCCGGCGCTCTCGGTCACGCGTCGGGCAGAACCGAGCGGGCGATGTCCCACAGCGCAGGGTCGGCTGCGGCCACGAGACGGGGGCCGTGGGTGCCGGCGGAATACTCGGTGCCGTCGAGCAGCCGAACCACCCCGCCCAGCTCACGGACCATGAGGGAACAGCCGGCATGATCCCAGGGCTTGGGTGGGCCGTACACCAAAGCGTCGACCTCGTTCGTCAGCAATTTCGGATAGTCGATCCCGCAGCAGAACCACGTCCAGCGGATGGGTTCGGCCAGCACGGGTTCGTCGATCCCGACCAGGTTGCGGTTCGACGCGCGCACTCGCGGGCGGGGGCCGCGCGGGATCGGCGCCAGCCGCTCGTCGTCACGCCACACGCCGCTGCCCCGCTCGGACACGTAGGCCGTCTGATGCTCCGGCTGCCAGATCCACGCCCTCACGGCCTCACCTCCCCGCAACTCCGACACCATGACCGCGTGGTCGGGATTGCCTTGCACGAAGTTGCGGGTGCCGTCGACCGGGTCGACGACGAACGCGTGGTCGGCGAGGGGCAACGCCGCGAGCAGCCGGGGATTGGTGAAGCTGGCCTCTTCGCCCACGATCAGCGCGCCCGGGTGCATGCCCGTCAGCGCCGCGGTCAGCGCCTCCTCGGATTCCCGGTCGGCGATCGTCACGTAGTCGCCCGGCCGCTTCTCGTCGATCTCGTCGTTGGCCAAGGCCCGGAACCGTGGCGTCACGATCGTGGCTGCCACGTGCTTCATCAGGTCGAGGATCTGGTCGGTCATCGGGGGCTCCTCACGTCGGGCACGCGCTTGCCCGACCTCGAATCGTCGTAGGGGCGGGTGCCGAGCGGGCGATTGCTCGTCGACGGCAATTCCCCGACCTTGGGGTGTCGGTGGCCGGCCTCGACCTCGGGAGTCTGCCGCCGAGACAGCCGGAAAGCGATCTCGACGACGGCCGCCCCGATCGCACCGGCGACCAGTCCGGCTCGCAGCACGTCGGGCGTGACCTGGAGGCTGAAGAAGCTCTGGCCGGCGGGCAGAACGTAGGCGAGGGCTGCCAGGCCCACCATCGTGGCCCAGACCGCTACCTTCCAAGCTTGGTACGGCCTCGCCAGACATCCGAGCAGCCAGAAGAAGACGACCAGCAGGGCGGTCAGCGACGCGGTGGACGCCTCGGGATCGGCGCCCACCCCGTGGCTGAGACGCGCATAGACCGCGAACGCCGTGACACCGCCGATCATCCCGGCGGGAATGGAAATCGCGAGCACCCGACGCAGGAAGCCGGGCTGGTATCGGCGCCGGTTGGGACCCAGGGCCAAGATCGCCGCCGGAATCCCGATCGTCAGCGTGGACACCAGCGTGAGTTGGGCGGGCAGGAACGGGTACGCCAGGCCGAATACCGCCGCGGCCAGGATCGACACGGCGCTCATCACGTTCTTGGTGACGAACAGGCTGGCCACCCGTTCGACGTTGCCGATCAACCGCCGACCCTCGGCCAGCACCGACGGCAGATGGCTGAACTTCGAATCCAGGAGCACAAGCTGGGCGACCGCCTTGGTCGCTTGCGCGCCGTTGCCCATGGCGATCCCAATGTCGGCGTCTTTCAGGGCGAGAACGTCGTTCACGCCGTCGCCGGTCATCGCTACTACGTGGCCTTTCGACTGCAGGGCGCGCACGAGCGAACGCTTCTGTGACGGTGTCACCCGGCCGAAGACGGTGGTGTGATCGACGAGGTCGGCCAGCTCTGACGGATCGTCGGGGAGCGTACGAGCGTCGATCGGGTGACCGACGTCGAGCCCAACGCGGGCGGCGACCGCCGCAACGGTTCGGGGCGTGTCGCCGGAGATCACCACGACTCGGACGTCTTGCGCGCGGAAGAAGTCGAGCGTCATCTTCGCGTCGTCGCGCACGACTTCGGACAGTTCGATCAACGCGGCGGGTTCGACCCGCTCGGGTTGAACTCCTTGATCGGGCAGTGACCGCGCCCGAGCCAGCAACAGCACCCTTCGGCCCTGGTCGGCCATCGCACCGATCCGGCCGGCGAGGTCGTCGGCGCCGCGAGCCTGGGCCAGCAAGACGTCGGGTGCCCCGAGCAACCAGGCCTGCCCGTCGACCACGGCACCGCTCCACTTGCGGGCTGACGAGAAGGCAGCTCGGTCGGTCACGACCAGACCAGGGTGCGGCAGGGCCGCTGCGATCGCGCGGGCGGTCTGGTTGCCCGCGTCGTCGTGGCAGCAGGCCCCCAGGACTCGCTCGACCTCGACGGATCCGAACGCGCCCAGTGGCTCCACCGATTCGAAGGCGATCTCGCCCTCGGTGAGGGTGCCGGTCTTGTCGACGCAGATCACGTCGACGCGGGCCAGCCCCTCGACGGCGGGCAGTTCCTGCACCAAGGCCTGCTGACGGGTGAGTTGCACGGCCGCGAGCAGGAAGGCGAGCGTGGTCAGCACCACGAGCCCCTCGGGCACGAGCCCGACCATCCCGGCTGCCGTACGCAACACGATGGCGCGCCAGCCGTCGTCGGCCAAGACCCGGTATTGCGACCAGATCGAGATCGGCAGCATCACCAGCACGATCCACGTGAGCCACCGCAGGAGCACGTTCGTCGAGTGCTGCACTTCGGAGTGGGCCCGTGTGAACTGCCTCGCCTCGGTCGCGAGCTTCTGGGCGGTCGCTTCACTGCCGACCACATCGGCTCGGAACCACCCGCCACCGGCGACGACGGCCGTACCGCTGGACACCGGATCGCCGGGATCCTTGTCGATGGCGTCGGATTCGCCGGTCAGGTTCGACTCGTCGATCTCCAGATGATCCGAGATCAGCACCGTGCCGTCGGCGCTGACCTGGTCACCGGCCCTCAAGGCGACGATGTCCGCCCGGACCACCTGGCCGCTCGGCACTTCCACCGGGACGCCGTCACGCAGGACGACCGCTGTCGGACTATGGAGCACCGCGAGTGAGTCGAGTTTCCGTTTGGCGTGCCACTCCTGAGCGATCCCGAGCAGAGAGTTGAAGACGAGGGCGATCCCGAACAGGGCGTTTCGGTAAGACCCGGTCAGCAACACCAGAACCAGCAACCCGCCCAAGAGCCCGTTGAACCGGGTGAAGACGTTGGCCTTGACGATTTCCGACAGAGGCCGGCTCGTCACCTGCTCGGTGTGGTTGGTCTCCCCCGCGGCGACCCGCGCGTCGACCTCCGCGGCGGTGAGGCCGCCGCCGAGACCCGGCGGCACCGCGGGCAGGCTCGGCACCTGCCGGTTCAGCGGCGGGGCAGGTGTCGTCGTCACTCGGGTCAGCGTACTGGGCTCACTCAGACGAGATCCTGGGTGAAATCGATCAGCTTCTCGACTTCGGTCACCAGCCTTCGATCGAGGTCACGCCAACTCGACACCTGGCCCAGAATTGATCGCCAGACGGCAGCGATCTCGGCTTGGGAGCCGTACGGCCACCCCAGCGCCCGGCACGTCCCGGTCTTCCAATCGGTCCCCTTCGGCACGTCAGGCCACGCTTCGATGCCCAACCGCTGCGGACGTACGGCTTGCCAGATGTCGATGTAGGAATGGCCGGTGACGAACACGTGGGCCGCGTACGGTCCGCGCCTCACCGAATCCACCAGCCGAGACTCTTTGGAGCCGGGCACCAAGTGGTCGACCAGGACGCCGAGGCGTCTCGTCGCCGTCGGTGCGAAGCGTTCGACGACGGTCGGTAAGTCGTCGACACCGCCCAGGAACTCGACCGCCACGCCGACATGACGAAGGTCGTCGCCCCAGACCTTCTCGACGAGTTCGGCGTCGTGGCGACCCTCGACGTAGATCCGGCTGGGCAACGCCACCTTGGCCCGAGCGTTCTGAGCGATCCGGGAACCCGACGCCGTATGGGTGGGCGCGGCTGGCCGCGCTCTGGTCGGCGCGACGAGCTCGACCGGTCTGCCTTCGAACAAGAAGCCTCGTCCGAGCGGGAACGCGCGCTTCTTGAGCCGCCGATCCTCCAGCACGACCAGGCCGTTCTCCCAGGCCACGACCGCCCCGCAGAACCCGGTCAGGCCCTCCTCGACGACGAGGTCACGCTCGACCGTGACCTTCGGCGGGGCCTGCGGAGCAGGTCTGGGCGCGAGCACGTCACGGTACCGATCCGTTGGCATCGCGCCAGGCTAGCCAGCCGGTCCGCGCCGAAGTTTGGCGACGCGCCAGGCAGTCTCGCGAATGTCGTCGGGTGAGGCTTTGCTCACACCGCCCTGCCGGGCCCAGCCGCCGACGGGTACGGCACTTAGGATGCCTTCCGTGATGATCGATCGGAACCCGTCGGCGTACGTGGTCTATGCGCAGGATCCGGTGTTGCGGGCGTTGGAGAAGATCACCGCGAACAAGGAACGGATCGTCTTCTGCGTCGATGCGTACGGCCACCTCGACGGTTCGCTGTCCGACGGCGACTTCCGCCGGTGGGTGACGCGGCAGTCACCGATCGACCTCGACCGGCCGGCGATCGAAGCGGCCAACACGGATCCGGTCAAGGCCCTGGTCACGGCACCGGCCGGCGACATCGCCGGGTTGTTCACCTCGGCCGTCGACCACGTGCCGCTGGTCGACGACCAGGGACGACTCGTGGCCGTCGCCATCGACCACGCGGAGGGGTTCCGGATCGGACAGCTGCGGATCGACTCCGACAGCCCCGCGGTCGTGATCAGCGAGATCGGGATCAACCACAACGGGTCAGTCTCCTTCGCCAAGGAATTGGTCGACCTGTCGGTCTCGGCCGGTGCCGACGTCGTCAAGTTCCAGTTGCGTGACATGGGCGCGCTCTACCGGGGCGACGGCGCCGCTGGGGAGGACCTCGGCCCCCAGTACACCCTCGACCTACTCCGCCGGTTCAACCTGGAACCCGACCAACTGTTCGAGGTGTTCGACCACGCGCGCGGACAGGGCATCGAGATCATGTGTACGCCGTGGGACCCGCCGAGCGTCGACCGCTTGGCCGAGTACGGCATCGCCGCCTTCAAGGTCGCTTCCGCGGATCTGACGAACCATGCGCTGCTTCGGCACATGGCCGCTTATGCCCTCCCCATGGTCGTCTCGACCGGCATGGCCACCGAGTCGGAGATCCAGGCGTCGGTCGACCTGCTGCGGGGGACGGGTGTGCCGTACGCACTCCTGCATTGCCAGTCGACGTACCCAGCCCCGTTCAAGGACATCAACCTCGCCTATCTCAAGCGGCTCGCCCAGCTCGGCCAGTGCCCGGTGGGCTATTCGGGCCACGAGCGGGGGTTCCACGTACCGATCGCCGCCGTGGCCATGGGCGCCAAGATCGTCGAAAAGCACTTCACGACCGACCGGTCCCTGGAGGGCAACGACCACAAGGTGAGTCTGTTGCCGGCCGAGCTGGCCCAGATGGTCAAACAAATCCGCGAGGTCGAGGAGGCCCTCGGTACGTCCGCCCCGCGTCAGATCTCCACCGGAGAGATGATGAACCGGGTCAACCTCGCCAAGTCGCTGGTGGCCTCGCGCCGGATCGAGGTCGGCACCCGGCTGACCCCCGAAGACATCGACATCAAGAGCCCCGGGCGCGGCTTGCAGCCGAACTCGTACGACGCGCTCGTCGGCCGGGTCGCCCGCCGGCCACTCGACCCCGGTGACTTCTTCTACGCCACCGACCTGAGCGACCACGTCGCGAAGGGACGGCCGTTCTCGTTCCGCCGGCCCTGGGGTCTGCCGGTGCGCTACCACGACATCGCGTCGATGACCGCGGACGTGATCCCCGACTTCTTGGAGTTCCATTTCTCCTACCAGGACTTGGATATCGATCCGACTACCGTGTTCGACCGGGCGCTGCCGATGGGGTTCACCACCCACTCCCCCGACCTGTTCTCCGGCGACTTCATCCTCAACCTGGCCAGCGAGGACGACGCTCATTGGGAGCGCTCGATCGCCGAACTCCAGCGCGTGGTCGACCTGACCCGGCAGATGAAGCAGTGGTTCGCCCAGGCCGACGACAAGCCGGTGATCATCGCCAGCCTGGGCGGGTTCACCAAGGACGCCTTCGTCAGGCCCGACGAGCTGCCCGACATGTACGCGAGGGTCGCCGCCGGTCTGGATCGGGTCGACGACGAGGGGGTACGGCTCTGCGCCCAGACCTTGCCGCCGTACCCGTGGTACATGGGCGGCCAGCTCTACTGCAATCTCTTCGTCGGAGCCGAGGACACGGCCGCCTGGGCCGAGCAGTACGGCCGGCGGATCTGCCTGGACGTCTCGCATTCGAAGCTCGCGGCCAACCATCGCAGCCAGCCGTTCTCGACCACGGTGTCGCTCCTGGCGCCGTACGCCGAACACCTTCATCTCGTCGACGCGGTCGGGGTCGACGGCGAGGGGGTCCAGGTCGGCGAGGGTGACATCGATTGGCCAGAGTTGGCGATGCTGCTGGATCGGTACGCTCCCCAGGCCAGCTTCATCCCGGAGATCTGGCAGGGCCACGTCAACAACGGAGAAGGATTCTGGATCGCGCTCGAGCGTCTCGAGCAGTGGTTCTGAGAAGGAGGGGAACCATGCCGAGTGCACTGATCACCGGGATCACCGGGCAGGACGGGCCGTACCTGGCCGAACTGCTGTTGAGCAAGGGGTACGACGTCCACGGAGTCATCCGGGGCCAGAACAATCCGAAGCGGGACATGGTCCAGGCCTTGGTGCCCGACGTACAGCTCCACACCGGCGACCTGACCGATCCGTCGAGCCTGCTCCGCGCCTTGCGGGCCGCGAACCCCAGCGAGGTCTACAACCTGGGCGCGATCTCGTTCGTCGCCTATTCGTGGGACAACGCCTACGTCACGACCGACGTCACTGGCAAGGGGGTGCTGAACCTGCTGGAGGCGGTCCGCCTCCACACCGGCGACGACCCGACCGCCATCCGCTACTACCAGGCGAGCAGTTCGGAGATGTTCGGCAAGGTGCAGGAGGTGCCCCAGAAGGAGACCACGCTGCTGTGGCCGCGTTCGCCGTACGGCGTGGCCAAGGTCTTCGCGCACTACCTGACGATCAACTACCGCGAGTCGTACGGCATGCACGCCAGCTCGGGGATCCTGTTCAACCACGAATCACCCCGGCGCGGCCCCGAGTTCGTGACCCGAAAAGTCACCCAAGCCGTCGCCCGGATCAAGCTCGGCCTGCAGGACGAGATCGTGATGGGCAACCTCGACGCCAAGCGGGACTGGGGTTTTGCCGGTGACTACGTCGAGGCGATGTGGTTGATGCTGCAGCACCCGACCGGCGACGACTACGTGATCGCGACCGGCCATACGCACTCGGTCGGTGAATTGCTCGCCGCCGCGTTCGCTCACGCCGGGATCGACGATTGGCAGCGCTACGTACGGCAGGATCCGCGGTTCATGCGCCCTGCCGAGGTCGACGAACTGAGAGGCGACTACTCGAAGGCGAAGCGCGTGCTCGGCTGGGAGCCCAAGGTGGGCTTCGCCGAACTCGTCGCGATGATGGTCGACCACGATCTCGCCGAGCAGCGCCTTCTCGCCGGAGTCTGAGCGGTGCGGGCGTTCGTCACTGGCATCTCGGGGCAGGACGGGTCGTACCTCGCCGAGCGACTGCTCGCAGCCGGCCACGAGGTGCATGCCCTGACCAGGGCCGACGACCCGCCCGAGTTCTGCCCGCCCGAAGTGGTCGTGCACACCGGCGACGTCACCGAGGTCGACGAGACGCGACGGCTCATGCTCGACCTGGCTCCGGACCAGGTCTACAACCTGGCCGCGATCAGTTCGGTGTGGCAGAGCTGGGAGCAGCCGGACCTGACCAGCCGGGTCAACGCCCAGGGAGCGGTCGCCCTGCTCGAGAGTTCGTGGCAGGTGCAACAGAGCACCGGCCGCGAGGTGACCTTCGTGCAGGCCTCGAGCGCGGAGATGTTCGGCGACCCCCCACGTGCGCCGCAGGACGAGGACACGCCGCTGCGGCCGGTGAACCCGTACGGTGCGGCGAAGGCGTACGCCCACCTGATGGTCGGGGTCTACCGAGGGCGGGGACTGGGCGCGTCCAGCCTGATCCTCTACAACCACGAGTCGCCCCGGCGACCGCATCGCTTCGTGACCCGCAAGATCACCAGCACCGTGGTGGCCATCTCGCGGGGCGAAACCGACCGGCTCGTGCTGGGGAATCTCAACGCCAAACGAGACTGGGGCTGGGCGCCCGACGTGGTCGACGCGATGGTGAGAGCGTGCGACCGACCAGGCGACTACGTCATCGGTACGGGCGCAAGTCACAGCGTGCGAGACTTCGTCGCCGCGGCGTTCGCTCGGGTCGGCATTCGTGACTGGACGGGGTACGTCAAAGTCGACCCTGCGTTGGTCCGGCCGGCCGACGCCGTCGACCTGCGAGCCGACTGGCGCAAGGCCAAGCGGGACCTGGGCTGGGAACCGACGAAAGCGTTCGCAGATGTCGTCGCGGCGATGGTCGAGGCGGATCTGTCCGTCTAGATGGACCGAGACGCGCTGGTCGAAACGGACGTCAGCGCACCACGAGCCAGAGATTGACGATCAAGACTCCGAGAACCACCAGGGCAAGGAAGAGCGCAGCGCGTTTGACGTGGCGATTGCTGATCCGCGCGGGCCGAGGGTGGAAAGCGGTGGCGGTCATCGGTCCGGGCCTGAGTCGACGAGTGGTGTCCAGTAGATGCGAGTCACCTGTCCCATGGCGTGGGAGTTCCTACCGGGGGTCGTGCAGGTTGTCGGTGTCATGCAACCTACGGTGACACGGACCCGGGCGCCACGAAAGCGGTTTACGGGAGCGAGTGGGGTGCGCTATCTCTTACTGATTCGCGCAACCACTAGTAGCGTTGCGTGGCCGCGAGGCGGAAGCGTTCTGATGATCGACCTTTCGTTCCCACTGATTTCGAAACCAACGATCGATCTCGGCCTTGGTCCGATGTCAGTCCAGCAAGTCTCGGATCACCGCGTCGGCGAGGAGGCGCCCCTCAAGGGTGAGGAGGAGCCGGTCGTCGGTTCGCCGGATCAAGCCACGACGTTCCAGGTCCGGGAGCCGCTGCACCTCCGACGAGGTCAGGTCGGCGGTCGCCAAGCCTTCGACCAACCTGAGCTGGAGGAGCACGCGCTCTACTCGACGATCGTCGTCCGCAACGATCTCTCGGGCCTGGCCCGGGCTCCTTTCGGCGGACAACCGGTCGGAGTACAGGGTGGGGTGTCTCACGTTCCACCATCGGGTCCCCCCGACGTGGGAGTGGGCACCCGGGCCGACCCCCCACCAGTCGGCCGACCGCCAATAGGCGAGGTTGTGGCGGCACTCGTGGCCTGGTTTCGCCCAGTTGCTCAGCTCGTACCAGGCGTACCCCGCGTCGCGGAGCACTTCGTCGGCCACCAGGTACTTGTCGGCCAGGTCGTCGTCGTCAGGGGCCGACACCTCACCGCGCCGGATCCGCCGGGCGAGCGGAGTCCCCTCCTCGACGATCAACGCATAGGCGCTCACGTGGTCGGGCCCCGCCGCCACCGCAGTGTCGAGCGACCGCCGCCAGTCGTCGACCGACTCGCCCGGGGTGCCGTAGATGAGGTCGAGCGACACGTCGCCGAAGCCGGCTGACCGAGCCTCGGCCAGGGCCTCGGCGGCTCGGCCGGGGGTGTGCACCCGGTCTAGGGCGACCAACACGTGTCGGACAGCGGATTGCATCCCGAAGGAGACCCGTGTGAAGCCGCCCCTGCTCAGGTCGGCCAACGAATCGGGTGTGACCGATTCCGGGTTGGCCTCGGTCGTGACTTCGGCATCAGCCGTCAGGTCGAAGCTTGACCGGATCTCGTCGAGGACCGCCACCAAGTCGCCGCTCGGCAGCAACGTGGGCGTGCCTCCCCCGAAGAACACGGTGTCGACGTGCCGGGGCCCCAGAATCCGGCGCGCCAGCCGTACCTCGGCCCGTGCCGACGCCACGAACCGGTCCTGCGACCGACCCGCGGCCGCTCCCAACTCCCCGGCGGTGTAGGTGTTGAAGTCGCAGTAACCGCAGCGGGTACGGCAGAACGGCACGTGAACGTAGATCGACAGCGGTCGGGACGCCGACCCAGCCAGGGCGGACTCCGGCAAGGAGCCGTCGGCCGGCACCGGCTCGCCGGCCAGCGCAGGCCCCGCCATCAGGAGATCGTCCGGTACGGCACCGCGACAGCCTAACCGGGTCGGCGCTGGTCAGTTCGTTGAGCGGTGCTGCCATCCTGGATTCATGAACTCGCTCGGCATCGACGTTCCCCGGCTCAAACAAGGCGCTCTCGTGATGGCCATCGCGGTCGCTGTGCTCTGGCTGATCGAAGTGGCCGACACGATCACCGCGCATGCCTTGGACGGGTTCGGGATCCGGCCGTGGCAGGTCGACGGTCTCGACGGGATCGTGTTTGCGCCGTTGCTGCACGCTGGGTTCGCCCACCTGGCGGCCAACTCCGTACCCCTGTTCGTGCTCGGCACGGCGCTATGGGCCTCGGGGATCCGGCAGTGGATCGTGACGACCGTGACGAGCTGGATCACCTCGGGGATCTTCGCCTGGCTGTTGACGCCGATCCACTACCTCGTGATCGGGGCGTCCGGGCTGATCTTCGGCTGGCTCGTCTATCTCATCGTGCGGGGTTTCCTCAGCCGTGACTGGAAACACATCGTGTTGGGCTTGGTCGTGGCCTTCGTGTACGGCTCGGTGCTGCTCGGCGTCTTCCCGGGCGCGACCGGTGTGTCGTGGCAGGGCCACCTCGGCGGCGCCGTCGGTGGACTGCTCGCCGCCTGGTGGCTACACAGCCGAGCCACGAAACGTCAGAGGTCCGCCGTCTGAGCCTCGGCGTCTTCGAGCGTTCGGTAACGGCGGTTCCGGAGGCCGAGCAACACAGCGGCACCGAGGGCCGCGAGAAGCGAAGCGAGCAGCACACCCAACTTGCCGTGTTCCATCATCGGGTCCCCAGCCGAGAAACTGAGTTCGGCCACGAGTAACGAGACGGTGAACCCGACGCCGGCCAGCAACCCAAGCCCCGCCACATCCAGCCAGCCCAAGGATTCGTCCAGGTTCGCATTCTGCAGACGGGTCACGAGGAACGTCGTGGCGACGATGCCGATCGGCTTGCCGACGACGAGGCCGGCGATGACACCGACCGTGACGGGATCGCGCAGGGCCAGTGCGAACTCCGACAGGCTGCCGACCACAACGCCGGCGGAGAACAGCGCGAACAGGGGTACGGCAACTCCCGACGAGATCGGCCGTACCAGGTGTTCGATCCGGCTCGCGAGAGACGGGCGGTTCGAGTCCTGACGGCGCGTCCGCCGGACCGGGATCATCATGCCGAGCACGACGCCGGCGATCGTGGCGTGGATGCCGGACGCATGCACGAGGGCCCACGCGACGATCCCGATCGGCAGCAGAATCGCCCACATGGCCCAGGGACGCACCGAGAAGTAGGTCGGCCACTTCTGCACCAGAAAGGCGAAGAGTCCGATCGGCAGCAGAGCCAGCGCGAGCGGCAGGATCGAGATCTGCTCGGTGTAGACGAAGGCGATGATCAGGATCGCGATGAGGTCGTCGACGACCGCCAACGTGAGCAAGAACGTGCGCAAGGCCGTCGGCAGATGCGAGGAGATGATCGCCAGCACGGCAAGCGCGAACGCGATGTCGGTGGCCGCCGGGATGGCCCAGCCGTGCTGCCCCGGACCGCCGAGATTGAACGCCAGGTAGAGAGCAGACGGAACGACTACCCCGCCCACGGCAGCCGCCACCGGCACGATCGCCTTACCCGGGGTTCGCAGGTCGCCCGCCACGAACTCGTGCTTCAGTTCCAGCCCGACCAGGAAGAAGAACACGGCCAGCAACCCGTCGGCAGCCCAGTGGCCGACTGTGAGACTCAGGTGAAGTGACTCAGGCCCGAGCTTGGTGTCACGGATCGCCAGGTACGTCTCACCCCACGGCGAGTTCGCCCATACCAAGGCGATCACGGCCGCGCCGACCAGAATCAGCCCACCGACGGTCTCGGTGCGCAGAACGGAGGCAATCCGCCTGACTTCGCGCTTGCTGCCGCGGGCGAGGAGACGTGTCAGCGTAGGTGGCATAGAGAGGACCCCAGAGATCTTGGACGAAAACGAATGCCGACCAGACTTCCCGGCTCACCGCCGGTCATTCTACCTCAGCGGGCGCCCCGAGTGCCGAACAGGCGCGGTCGGCGGAGGCAGCCCGGCGGGTTACGGAACGGCGGTCAGGAACACGTAGGCGGTCAGAATCGTCAGGTGTACGGAGGCCTCCACCCGGGTCGCCCTGCCGCCGGCGATCGTCATCACGCACACGAACAAGGTCAGCAGCAGCAGCACCAGGTGAACGTCGCCGAGCCCGAGGATCAGCGGCATCCCCATGACGGAGGCCACGATCGAGATCGTCGGAATGGTGAGCCCGATCGAAGCGATGGCAGAGCCGTACGCCAAATTCAAGCTGACCTGCACGCGGTTGCGTGTGGCGTTGTTGTAGGCCGCCAAGCTCTCGGGCAACAACACGACGAAAGCGATGACCACGCCCACGACGGCATGCGGAAGTCCGGCGGCCGCGACCCCGGCCTCGATCGACGGGGACAGGACTTTCGCCAACCCGACGACCGCGACGAGCGCGACCAGGAGGAGCACCAGGCTCCAGGTCGACTCACGCTTCGATGGTCTGTCGACGTGCCCGGTGGCCTTCGGGTCCTCGTTGGGGAGAAAGAAGTCGCGGTGCCGGCCGGTCTCGGAACTGACGTAGCCACCCCACAACACCAGGGAGGCCACGGAGGCGAAGATCAACTGGCTCAGGGCGTAGGTATCGCCCGACGTGGTGGTCGTGAACGACGGCAGGACCAGTGTCAGGCCCGTGAGGGCAGCGACGGTGGCGAGCGCCGAGCTGGTGCCCTCGGTGCGAAACCTGGGAGCATGGTGACGCAGGTCACCCACGAGCAGAGCCAATCCGGCGATGCCGTTGCAGGTGATCATGACCGCCGCGAACACCGTGTCGCGGGCCAGCGACTCAGCCCCGTGAGAGCCTCCGGTCATCAGCATCATGATCATGCCGACTTCGATCACGGTGACGGCGACCGCGAGCAGGAGAGAGCCGTACGGCTCCCCGAGTCTGTGAGCCAGCACTTCGGCATGGTGCACGGCGGTCAGGACCGCGCCGACGAGCAGCGCGCCAACGAGCACCAGCACGAGGGGCAGGGCTCTTCCAGGACCAGGTGGCGGCGAGGCCGGCGATGGCGAGGATGGGTACGAAGGTCGCCTTGTCGAGCCACCGAGGGGTCGTGGAGGGAGGCGCCATGGTCCGAATTCTAGGGGGAAGAGAGCGGTCGCCGTCCGGCGATCAGAGCCGAGGACCCGCGCCTCAGCGTTTGTCCGAGGCCTCTCCACCGGTCGACAGTGCGGCGACGAAGGCTTCCTGGGGCACCTCGACGCGACCGACCATCTTCATCCGCTTCTTGCCCTCCTTCTGCTTCTCCAGCAGCTTCCGCTTGCGCGTGATGTCACCGCCGTAGCACTTGGCGAGCACGTCCTTGCGCATCGCACGTACGGTCTCGCGCGCGATGACGCGGGACCCGATCGCCGCCTGGATCGGCACCTCGAACTGCTGCCGGGGAATCAGCCCCTTGAGCTTCTCGGCCATCATCACGCCGTACGAGTAGGCCTTGTCCTTGTGGACGATGGCGCTGAACGCGTCGACCGGATCACCGTGCAAGAGGATGTCGACCTTGACCAGGTCGGACTCCTGCTCGCCGTCGGGCTCGTAGTCGAGGGAGGCGTAGCCCTTGGTGCGGCTCTTGAGGGCGTCGAAGAAGTCGAACACGATCTCGGCCAGGGGCAGCCGGTAGTGGAGTTCGACCCGGTCCTCCGACAGGTAGTCCATGCCGGTCTGCACGCCGCGGCGAGCCTGGCACAGCTCCATCAACGTGCCGATGTAGTCGGTAGGGCTGAGGATCGACGCCTTAACGACCGGCTCGTAGACCGTGGCCACCTTGCCGTCGGGGAACTCCGACGGGTTGGTGACGACGTGCTCGGTGCGGTCCTCCATGATGACTCGGTAGACCACGTTGGGCGCGGTCGAGATCAGGTCGAGGTTGAACTCGCGCTCCAGCCGCTCCCGGATGATCTCCATGTGAAGCAGGCCGAGGAAGCCGATCCGGAATCCGAATCCGAGGGCCGAACTGGTCTCAGGTTCGTAGACCAGTGAGGCGTCGTTGAGCTGGAGCTTCTCCAACGACTCGCGCAATTCGGGGAAGTCGTCGCCGTCGATCGGGTACAGGCCGGCGTAGACCATCGGGTTGGGGTGGCGATAGCCACCGAGCGGCGTGGTCGCGGGCTTCACCGCGGTGGTGACGGTGTCGCCGACTCGGGATTGCCGTACGTCTTTGACGCCCGTGATGAGGTAGCCGACTTCCCCCACGCCGAGCCCCTTCGCCTTGACCGGTTCGGGGCTGATGACGCCGACTTCGAGCACCTCGTGGGTGGCCTTGGTGCTCATCATGAGGATGCGTTCTCGGTGGTTGAGGTTGCCGTCGACGACACGCACGTACGTGACGACGCCGCGGTAGGTGTCGTAGACCGAGTCGAAGATCAAGGCGCGGGCAGGAGCCGCGGGGTTGCCCACGGGGGCGGGCACCTGGACGACGATCTCGTCGAGGAGTTCCTTGACCCCGGCACCGGTCTTGGCCGACACCTGCAGCACGTCGTCGGGTGAGCCGCCGATGATGTGGGCGAGTTCGGCGGCGTACTTCTCCGGCTGTGCGCTCGGCAGGTCGATCTTGTTGAGCACCGGGATGATGTGCAGGTCCGCCTCGAGCGCGAGGTAGAGGTTCGCCAGCGTCTGGGCTTCGATCCCCTGGGCCGCATCCACGAGGAGGACGGCTCCCTCACACGCGGCGAGCGATCTGGACACTTCGTAGGTGAAGTCGACGTGACCGGGGGTGTCGATCATGTTGAGCACGTACGGCTGATCGCCCACCTTCCAGGGCAGCCGTACGGCCTGCGACTTGATTGTGATGCCACGCTCGCGCTCGATATCCATACGGTCGAGGTACTGGGAACGCATCTGGCGGGCATCCACGATGCCGGTCAGTTGGAGCATCCGATCCGCCAGAGTCGACTTCCCGTGGTCGATGTGGGCGATGATCGAGAAGTTGCGGATGAGCGACACCTCGGTGCTGCCGGGGGCCTGTTCGGGCATGCGCTTCCTCATGGACGTGAGCGGGACTCTCAATCCTCTCACACTCCCCCGACCGCCGATGCGGGCCGAACGGCCGGGATTTGGGGCGGGTACGGCCGGTGAGATAGATTGCTCCTTCGGACCGTCGTGGTCCCACCGCGCCCCACGGGGTGCACACCCGAATCGATCGAACCAAAGAGGCTTGCCCCGTGGCGAACATCAAGTCCCAGATGAAGCGGATCAAGACGAACGAGAAGGCTCGTCAGCGCAATAAGGCCGTGAAGTCGCTGTTGCGCACCAACGTGCGCCGCTTCAACGAGGCCGCAGCCGCCGGTGACGCCGAGAAGGCCGCCGAGTTGGCGAAGGTCGCGTGCCGCTCTCTCGACAAGGCCGTAACCAAGGGCGTCATCCACGCCAACAACGCGGCCAACCGCAAGTCGGCGATCGCCTCCAAGGCCGCCGCACTCTAGATCACTCGCCGAGCGAGCCGTGGTCGACTGGCCACGGCTCGTTTGTGTGTCTGCGTGCGGGTACGGCTCAGCGCCGCTTCGCGGACTCCCGGCACTGGTCGAGCCTGACCAGCAGGCGTTCGAGGGCGAACTCGGGGTCGGTAGCGGCTCCCTTCACGTCGGCATCGGCCTGGGCGACAGCGACGATGCCGGCACCGATGGCCGAAGGAGACCAGCCGCGGGCCTGCCGCGCGACATCCTTCACCTTCCAGGGCGGCACCCCGATGTCCTTGGCCATGGCGGCCTCGGGACGGCGCTCGCCCGCCATGTCGAGGTATTTGCCCACGTGGCGCAACGAATTGGCCAGGGCGCTCGTGACCAGAACCGGTGCCACCCCAGTCGACAGGGCCCAGCGCAGCTTCTCGACCGCCGCTGTCTGTCGACCTTCCATCACATCGTCGGCGACGGAGAAGCTGGTGACTTCGGCCCGACCAGCGAAGTAGCGGCGAACGTGGGCCGGAGTGAGTGCCGCGCCGGCCGCGTCCGACGCCAGTTGTTCGACGGCGCCGGCCACTGCTCGGGGGTCGGCGCCGACAGCGTCGACGAGTTGCTGGGCCGATTCGGCATCGAGTCGGGTTCCTCGGCGTCGGGCCTCGGCCGAGGCGAAGCCGGTCATCTCCCAGGTCTTGAGCGCCGGGCAGTCGATGACCTGGCCGGCCAAGGGCCGGAGTTTGTCGAGCAGGGCCTTGCCCTTCGCGCCTCCCTGATGAACCACGACGAGGGCGACCTCGGATGACAGGTCGCCGGCGACGGCGGTGAAGGTGTCGTTCATGGCCGCCGGGAGGTTCTCCGCGCCGGTCACGACGACGACGGATTGGTCGGAGATCAAGGCGCCGCCCGTCATCTCCCACAGTTGCCCCGGGTCGAGTCCGGCAGCCTCGGAGGTACGGATGGTGACGTCGGCATGTTCCCGCTTCGCCCGATGCACGAGATCGGCGACCGCACGTTCGGCGAGGTACGCCTCCGGCCCCACCACCAGCACGAGCCGTCCGAACACCGATTCCGTCATGGGGACAGCTTCCCACCTTCCACCGACGGTCCTTCGAGTCGAGACACGGTCTGCCTCCACCGGCGCGAACGACCGTCAGCCTGACTTGAGTGCGACGACGTCGGTGTGGCCTTCACGAAGGCTGATCGCGATGGATCCGTGACGGTCGGTGCGGAGCACCCGCATGCCCAGGCCTTCGACGGATCGCAGCGTCTTCGCGGCCGGGTGGCCGTACGTGTTGCCCTCGCCGACCTCGACCAAAGCCAACGAGGCGCCCGTCGCCGCAAGGAAGTCCGGCGACTGTCGGCCCGAGCCATGGTGCGGCACCTTCAGGACCCCGGACCGCACATCGACACCGGCCGCCACGATCGCGTCCTGAGCCTCGGGCTCGATGTCGCCGGTGACCAGGACCGACAACCCACCGACCGTCGCTCGACCCACGACGCTGGCGTTGTTCTCCGTCGCCGACTCTCCCTCGTCCATAGACAACGTCGGAGCCTCGGCACCAGCCGACACGGTCTCCCAGGTCGCCGTTCCGACCCGGAGCCGCTCCCCCGGCTGCGCCGCCGTGACCGGGATCCCTCGGCGCTGAGCAGACTGCTTCACAGCGGCAGCGGTTCGCGATGGACTGGACAGCGCCGACACGAGCACGTGCGCCACGGGTACGGCTTCCACCAACCGTTCGTACCCGCCGATGTGGTCCGCGTGGTAGTGCGTCAGCACGAGCAGAGGCACCGAATCCACCCCCGCCGTCTGCAAACACCGCATCATCGCCGCCGGGTCAGGGCCCGTATCGACCACGATCGCCTGCCGAGGTCCAGCCCGGATCAACGTCATGTCCCCCTGGCCCACGTCGCACCCGACGACCAGCCAGCCGTCCGGCCAGCCGAGCCGTACCGGAGCCCTGACCAGCACCGCCACCAACCCCATAGCGACGAACAGGACTGCCCAACGCCGGCTCAGCAGGTGTGGCACCGCCGCCGACAGGGCCAGGCAACTCGCCACCAACGCAACCAGCAGCCAGGGACTCGCCGGCCACTCCACCGTGGCCCCTGGCAGGTCAGCGCCACGCCGGGCGAGTTGGAGGATCGGCTCACACACCCACCCGGCAACCCAGCCGATCAGCCGGGCCCCGAGCGGAAACACCGGACCCACCAACGCCGTGACCAACCCCAACACGGTCGCCGGACCCACGAACGGTGCCGCGAGGGCGTTCGCGGGCAATCCCACCAGACTGATCGACCCCGACAGCGCCGTCACCAACGGCTGGGTGGCGATCTGAGCGGCCAGAGGAATCGAGATCGCCTCGGCGAGCCACGCCGGAGCCCACCGGCCCATCGCGTCGGCCCACCGCCGTCCCCACGCGATGATCCCGGCCGTTGCCCCGGCCGACAAGGCGAACCCCCACGACCGGCTCAACCATGGATCCACGAACGTCAACACGACCACCGCCACGGCCAAGTTCCGCACTCCGCCGCCCTGCCGAGGCCCCTGTCCCAGACCCGCGAGGGCCACCAGACCCATCGCAGCCGCCCGCAAGACGCTGGGTTCGCCCCGACACAACAGCACGAACCCGCCGACCGACACCACCTGCACCACGGTCAGCCAGCGGCCGCGGACCCCCAGTCGACCCACCACCAAGGTCAGGAACGCCAACATCAACGTGAGATTGGCGCCCGAAACGGCCATGAGATGCGTGAGCGCTGTCGCCTTGAAGGCGGAATCCATGCTCGGATTCACACTGGTGGTGTCACCGACGGTGAGTGCCGGAACCAGCGCAGCCTGATCCTCCGGCGATCGTTCCATCGCCGTACGCAGTCCCGTTCTGACCCGATCCACGGCCTCGAGCCACGGCGGCGATCGTTCCGTCACGTGCGGGTCTCCCAAGGCCGTGGCCCGAGCAGCGATGCCGTCAGAGACCTCGGCCGCCCCGAGGCGGGCGTCGAGCCGGACGCTCTCGCCCACTTTGACCGCAGCCCAGCCCCGCATACGATCGCCGGTCGCTTGGATCGTGATCGGCTGGCGTAGGTGCCAGGCCAGGTCGCGTCCCTCCACCTGCACCACGGTGGCATCGACGGAGGTCCGGTCTCCGAACTGCCCTGACATCCGTCGTGGATCCCCGGACACTTCGACCACCATCCGAACGACGGCACGGTCGCGAGCCAGCTCGGCGAGCGGCCCGGTCGCGAGTTGGTGCGATCGAGCGCCTCCCGCCACGGCCGCGCCGATCAGCACCAACCCGACGATCCCGATCGAGGCCCTTCTCCGTACGACCCCTGCCGCACCGACGACCATCCCGGCGAGAGCAGCCGACCCGATCGCCCACCACTCCCCGGTCGATGCCAACCACATCCCGGCCCAGGCCGCCAGCGCCGCCGGTACCAGCCGCAGGTCTGCCCGCTGTACCTGCTCAGACGCGGACATAGGCGGCGATCTGGGCGTACGTCTTCGGCCCGATTCCGTCGACCTCCTGCAACTGCTCCACACGGGTGAACCTGCCGTGTTTGGCCCGATAGTCGAGGATCGCCTTCGCCGTCACCGGCCCGACGCCGGGCAGACCGTCGAGTTGCTGCTCGGTCGCGGTGTTGAGATCGATCTTCGCGGCACCTGCGACGCTCGATGTGCCTCCCGCCGCCGGCGGCCCTGCCGTACCCGCCCGCACTTCCCCCCGAGGTTGTGCCTTCGTGCCGACGATGACCTGGCAGCCGTCGACCAGCGGGGCCGCCAGGTTGAGTTCGGCCGCATCCGCATCGGCCCTGAACCCGCCGGCGGCGGCGATCCCGTCGGCGACTCGCGCCGTACTCGGCACGTGCACCACCCCAGGATTTGCCACCGCCCCGGCGATGTGGACCGTGATCAGGACCGGCGGACTGGGCGCCGCCGGCGTCGCCGTGGCCGGGGCGGCTGTCGGAGTCAGCGTCTCGATCGGTACGGCCGCAGCCACCGGTCGGGCCCTCAGAACCCAGACGAACGTGAGCAGTACGGCCAGACCCGCAACGATCGCCACCGCCGCCGCATGTCGGCGCGTGACCAGCCGCAGTCGCTCGACGATCGATCGGGGCCCGACTGGCCCATCGACCTCGATGGAATCGACGTCCTCCGCCGGGGTATGAGGCGTTGTCGTCCCACCGTCGCGGTCTGACGGGGGGCGGGAGTCAGGTGATTCGCGGGCGCGCCTCGGAGCCGCTTCGGCGAGCAACGCGGCGAGGCGGTGGCGGATCGTGTCCGCGTCCGGTTGGGCTGGGGAACGGGATCGCAACTGCATGACGAGACCGTGGGCCGTGGGCCTCTCCTCGTGCCGGCACGACGTTGGGCCTGTGGACAGATCTGCAACGGACTTGGCACCTGTGGACAACACGCTCGACTCCGACCCGAGTTAGGGTCGTGACCGTGAGCACTGTCGACCTCGCCCAGGACATCCTCGAACACCCGGCGATGGCCGCCATCTTCCTCACCACGTCGGTGCAAGCCGGCCGGGACGCCGAGGTCCGTGAGGCCCTGTCCGACGTCCCATCGCTCACCAGGGCGGTGGCCTTCCGGACACCGGAGTTACAGCTCACCTGCGTCATCGGCGTCGGGTCCGACTTCTGGGACCGGGCGTACGGCGACCTGCCCCGGCCCGCCCAGTTGCACCCGTTCGTCCCGCTCGCCGGTGCGCGGCATTCGGCACCCGCCACGTCCGGCGATGTCTTCTTCCACCTGCGCGCAGCCCGCATCGACCCCTGTTTCGAACTCGCGCACCGGTTGATGCAGCGCTTCGCCGGGCTCCTCGAGGTGGTCGACGAGGTCCACGGCTTCCGCTACTACGACGAGCGGGACCTGTTGGGATTCGTCGACGGCACCGAAAGCCCGTCCCACCCACGCGACTCTGTGCCGGCCGCGCTCGCGGCCGACGATCCGCCGTACGAGGGATCCAGCTATCTCGTCGTCCAGAAGTACGTCCACGACCTGGCCGCCTGGGACGCGCTGCCCGTCGAGGAACAAGAACGGGTCATCGGTCGCACCAAGCTCGCCGACATCGAACTGCCCGACGGCGTGAAGCCCCTCAACTCCCATGTCGCGGCGAACACGATCACCGATCCTGACGGCACGAATCGGCAGATCGTGCGGGACAATCTGCCGTTCGGCTCGATCGGCGCGGGCGAGTTCGGGACCTACTTCATCTCGTACGCCTCCGACGTCTCGGTCACCGAGGAGATGCTGCGCAACATGTTCGTCGGCCGGCCGCCGGGCAACTACGACCGCATCCTCTACTTCTCGACGGCCAAGACCGGGTGCCTGTTCTTCGTACCTCCGTTCGCTTTCCTGGAAACACCCGAGGTGTACGGCACCGCCGCGCCACCCGACCCTGCCGCACCAGCCACGCCCGCCCACGACGGATCCCTCGGGATCGGCAACCTGAAGAGGAGCCAGCCATGAACAACCTCCACCGCAACCTCGCCCCGATCTCCGACCAGGCCTGGCAGCAGATCGACGAGGAGGCTCGCCGTACGTTCACCCGTTGGATCGCGGGCCGACGTGTCGTCGACGTGCAGGGCCCAGAGGGAGAAGCCCTGGCCGCGGTCGGCACCGGCCACCTGCACCGGATCTCCGACGACGGAGTGCTGACCCGGCAGCGCGAAGCGCGCTTGGTCATCGAGTTGCGGGCGCCGTTCGACGTGAGCCGAGCGGCCGTCGACGACGTCGAACGCGGTGCCCAGGATTCCGACTGGCAGCCGGTCAAGGACGCCGTGGCCGACATCGCCAAGGCGGAGGACTCGACGATCTTCTACGGCAACGAAGCGGCGTCGATCGAGGGAATCGTGCCGAGGAGTTCCAACGAGGTGCTCACGGTGCCCGACGATGTCGTGCCCTGCCGGACACCGTCTCCAAGGCCCTCACCGAACTCAGGCTGGCCGGTGTCGACGGACCGTACACGCTGCTCCTGAGCGCCGATCTCTACACCGAAGTGTCGGAGACGACCGACCACGGCTACCCGGTGCGCGACCACATCGCCCGGCTGCTCGACGGCGAGATCATCTGGGCACCCGCCCTTCAGGGGGCCCTCTTGGTGACCACACGGGGCGGTGACTACGCCCTTCACCTCGGCCAGGACCTGTCGATCGGTTACCTCGGCCACACCGCGGACAGCATCACGCTCTATCTCCAGGAGTCGCTGACGTTCCTCGTGCACACCGACGAAGCCAGTGTCGTCATCGGCGATCGCTGACGCAGCGGCTCACTTCGGGACGATCGAGACCATCTTGGGGAGCCGTACGATCACCTGAGCCACGTCGCGCCCTGCCAACGCCCGTTGGACGTTCGCGTCGGCCAACGCCAACGCGGTCGCCTGTTCCTCGACGATGTCGGCGGGCACGTCGAGCTTCGCTCGTACCTTCCCCTGCACCTGCACGACCAGGGTGACGCGTTCTGCCGTACGCAGCCCCGCATCGACGACCGGCCACGCCGCGTTCGCAACCGAGGGCTGCTGACCGAGTAACTCCCACATTTCCTCGGCGACGTACGGCGCAAAGAGACTCAGCGCCACTGCCGTGAACTCGGCAGCCTCCCGTACAGCGGGATCGGCAGGCCCGCAGCCGCTGTCGATCGCCTTGCGGGTCGCGTTGACGAGCTCCATCAGGCGGGCGACCGCCACGTTGAACCGCCGCCCGTCGATCAGGTCACCGATCTCCCCCAGGGTCTTGTGGGAGACACGGCGCAAGGCCTGGTCGCCGGTTGCCGGATCGGCACCCGGTCTCGAAGCGACGTCGGCCGCCACCCGCCAGGCCCGCTGTAGGAAGCGCAAGGTGGCGCTCGGGGACACGTCCGCCCAGTCGATGTCGTCTTCCGGAGGACCGGCGAAAACCACAGTGGTGCGGATGGCGTCCACGCCGTACAGATCGATCTGTTCTCCCAGGTCGACTCCATTGCCCAGCGACTTCGACATCGCCTTGCCTCGGTTGATGACCTGGCCCTGGTTCATCAGACGGGTGAACGGCTCGCCGAAGTCGACCATCCCCATGTCCTGCAGCACCTTGGTGAAGAACCGCGAATACAGCAGGTGGAGAATCGCGTGCTCTACCCCACCGACGTACTGGTCGACCGGCATCCAGGTCTTCACCTGCTCGGGGTCGAACGGCCCCGCCTCGAAACCGGGTGAGCAATACCGGAAGAAGTACCACGACGAATCCACGAACGTGTCCATGGTGTCCGCGTCCCGTTTCGCCGGACCGCCGCAGGTCGGACAGGTCGTCTCGACCCAGTCGACCGCCGACGCCAATGGCGAGGTTCCCTTCGGCGCCAAGGCCGCCCCGCGCAGGTCAGGCAGGAGCACCGGCAGCTGGTCGTCGGGTACGGCGACCTCGCCATGGACCGGACAGTGCACGATTGGGATCGGGCAGCCCCAGAACCGCTGGCGGCTCAGCAGCCAGTCGCGCAGGCGGTAGGTGATCGCGGCCTGGCCGGTGCCGTCCGCGGCCAGTTCGTCGTTGATCCGCGCCACGCCGGCGCGCTTGTCGGTCAGACCATCGAGCACGCCGGAGTTGACGTAGGCGCCGTCGCCGACGGTCGCGATGCCGGTCTGCTCGGGGTTGTCGGCCCCGGGCACCTCGATGACCGTGCGCACGGGCAGTCCGTACGTACGGGCAAAGTCGAGGTCGCGCTGGTCGTGGGCGGGTACGGCCATGATCGCGCCGGTGCCGTACTCGCTCAGCACGTAGTCGGCCGCCCAGATCGGCACCTGCTCGCCGTTGACCGGGTTGGTCGCCGTGACGCCCAGGAACACGCCCGTCTTCGGACGTTCGGTGGATTGCCGCTCGATCTCCGTCGCCTGCTTGGTGCGTTCGAGGTACGCCTCGAACTCGGCCCGATGCTCCTCGGTCACCAATTCGGAGGCCAGCGCCGCGTCGGGGGCCACCACCATGAACGTCGCGCCGTACAAGGTGTCCGGCCTCGTCGTGAACACCGTGATCGGCTGCTCGCGGCCTGCGACGACGAAGTCGACGTACGCCCCCTCGCTTCGCCCGATCCAGTTCCGCTGCATGGCCAGCACCCGGTCGGGCCATCCGCCCTCAAGCTGGCCCATGTCGTCGAGCAGCCGCTGGGCATAGTCGGTGATCTTGAAGTACCACTGCGTCAGCTGCCGCTTCGTCACGGTCGCGCCGCAGCGCTCGCACAAGCCCTGGACGACCTGCTCGTTAGCCAGAACGGTCTGGTCCTGGGGGCACCAATTGACGTACGACGCCTTGCGATAGGCCAATCCCCGCTCGAAGAACCGCAGGAACAGCCACTGGGTCCAGCGGTAGTAGTCGGCGTCCGAGGTGTGCAGCCGTCGGTTCCAGTCCACGCTCAGCCCGTACCTGCGGAACGAGCGGGCCTGGGTCTCGATATTGGCGTACGTCCATTCCGACGGATGGGCGTCGCGCGCGATCGCGGCGTTCTCCGCCGGCAGCCCGAAGCTGTCCCAGCCCAGCGGGTGCATGAGGTCGTACCCCTTGAGCCGCCAGTACCGAGCCACCACGTCGCCCATGACGAACGCTTCGGCGTGGCCCATGTGGAGGTCGCCGGAGGGGTACGGGAACATGTCGAGCACGTACCGCCGCTCTCGGCTGCCGTCGTCGAGCGGCGTGAACGTTCCGTCCGCCTCCCAGAACGCCTGCCACTTCTCCTGGGCAGCGACGGCGTCGTAGCCACGCGGTGACTGAGCGCCTGCCTCGGTCACGGTTCCTCCTGACGGATTCGGTACGGCCCCACTGAAGGCCGGGCGGCCGAAGGCCGCGCACACGGGACGCGAGTCTAGTGCCGCCGGTCTGGATCGCTTGACCTCCCCACGGGGCCGATCCCGGAACGCCGTCCGCGACTCGACCCCCTGTTCCCGACGCGTGAGACGTCGGTTCAGACCGATCGCTCGAAATCCTTGGTACGGCAGAACTTTCTGCTTGCTCGGGCCAAGGCAGGCAAGCCTTGCCTTGCTTGCAGGATCAATCAGATCGTTTCATGATGCGCCTATGACCGCACCAGCGAACGAATTGGCGACAGCCGATTCCGGCACCAAGATCCACGGCAAGCTGAACTGGCTGCGAGCCGGGGTGCTAGGCGCCAACGACGGTATCGTCTCGACCGCCGGCCTGGTCATGGGCGTCGCAGGCGCGCAGGCCTCCTCGACGACGCTGCTGATCGCAGGCGCGGCCGGGGTCGTCGCGGGTGCGCTGTCGATGGCAGGCGGCGAATACGTCTCGGTCTCGAGTCAGAAGGACACCGAGTTGGCTGCCCTGGCGCTCGAACGCAGGGAACTGGCCGAGGATCCCGACGGAGAACTGGCCGAACTCACCGCCATGATGGCTGCGAAGGGCATCTCGGTCGATCTGGCGCACCAAGTCGCCAAGGAACTGACCGCCCACGATGCGCTCGCTGCCCACGCCGAGATCGAACTCGGCATCGACGCTCACGAGCGCACCAGCCCATGGCAGGCCGCCTGGGCCTCGATGGTCGCTTTCACTGTCGGCGCGATCATCCCGCTGCTGGTGATCGTGCTGTCGCCGGCCCCCTACCGGATCTGGGCCACGGTCGGTGCGGTCTCGTTCGCTCTGCTCTTGACCGGATTCGCTAGCGCGCAGTTGGGCGGCGGCCATCCGATGCGCCCGATGCTGCGCAACCTGGTCGTCGGGTTGCTGGCGATGGGCTTGACGTACGCGGTCGGCCACTTCGTCGGTATCGCCGTGTGAGCTCCGAATCCAGATTGTTCGTCGACGACGTCGGGCGCGGATCACCGGGCTAGGCCGCCCACGACTCCAGCATCGACGCGAGACCGCCCGGTGGAACCGCATTGATGTGAATCGCCTGGAGCACGTCCAGCATGGGATGCGACTCCCCGAGCCGACTGGCCTTGTCCAACGCCATCGTCATGAGCGGCCCCCGGCCTGCCTGCCACGCGGCCAGCGCGACGACGCACAGCGGCAGCAACGCATCCTCCTGAGGCAATCGTCGTACGACCTCCAGCCACAGGTCGAGCAGCCGGTCAGCCGTCGCATCCGAGACCAGGCACCACACGACGTCACGAGCCCCGCCGTCGAACAGAAGGGCCCAGAGCATGGCCAGGTCCTTGAGACCGAGCGACCCGCGCTCCTGCTGAATCTCGGAGCCCACTGCGGCGTGGACCTCCAGAAGCTCGACCATCCGCGCGACGGCATCGTCGGACGTCATGGCGGACACGCTCCGAAAGGCACGGCTCAACACGTTCTGTGAGGCTCGGGCAACCCCTTTCGGCAAGTCGAAGGTGCGCTCGAGCTCGTCTCGGTTCGGGAACGCGGCGAGGCCGAGATAGGTCGCGTCGGCGGCGATCTGACTTGACTGTGGGTCGTACGGCTCCCCCTCCCCCGGCTCCCAGGCCACGAACCAGCGGTCGCCGACCACGGTCATGGCCAGCTGGACGGGGAACCTGACGTCGTCGGACACCGTGGTCAGGACGAGGTCGACCTGGGAGCGATCGGCGCCGTACCCCACCAGGATCACCTCGTCGTCCCGGTCCGCCTGCTCGAGCATGCCGAGTAACAAGTCGGCGGTTCGGCCGGGCACGGCCGCGTCCGAGAGATCGAGCCGTGCGCCCATGCCGACCAGTGAATCGCTCACCATCAGGACGACGACGGACTCGTCGGGATGGAAGCCGAAGAGGTAGGGGATGACGGACAGAATCTCGTGCGGCGTGCGCACTTTGACGTGGGGTGTGTTCACGCCCGGACTATGGGCCCTCCGTCTCGGAATCATCCACGGCCTTCCACAGGCAATCCCGTTCCGCGATGGCCTGTGGACAACGTCGAACACTTGAGCCTGGCCTCGCTACCGCAGCAGCATCGACACGTTGACCAACGCGTGGACGAGCGCCGGCCCCGAGATGCTGTCGGACCGATGACGGAGCCAACCGAGCACCCAACCTGAGATCGCTTGCACCGGGACGATGGGCCACAACCGAGTGTCGATCGAGAGCAGGAGCAGGTGCGGCACCAGGAAGAGCACGGCTTGAGCCAGGTTGCCCAAGGCAAATCCGAACCGCTTCACGAGGAGCCCTTGCAGGAACCCGCGAAACAGCATTTCCTCACCCACCGCGCGCGCACAGGCGCCCAGGACGCCGGCCGCCGACGCCTGCACCACGATCACCCCCGGACGGTTGAGGACGTCCGCAGGAATGAGCCGGTACACGGCCCATCCGGCCCCCCATAGCGCCACGCCGACGCCCAGAGCAATCGCAAACTCCGAGGCTCTGGGCCACGTCAGTCCCACGATGCGGCGTGCATCCCTGAGGTGCCGACGACGAACGGCGAGGTAGACCAAACTGGGCAGCGAGAGGAGAATCAACTCGACCACGGGTAGTCAGCCTATCGGCGGGCTGACTGTGCCTCGAGCGCGAGCAGCGCGCCACACCTGTGAGTTGCCTCACGCGATCAGGCTCGGCTCGAACTCAGCAGGACTCAACGGGTGAGGAGTGCGGCGATCTCGTCGCGCTTGGGCACCCGCCCGCTCACGACGACCTCCTCGTCGACCACCAGGCCAGGCGTCGAGAGGATTCCGTACGCCGCGATCTCGGGGTAGCCGGTGACCTTATCGATCGTCGCGTCCAGACCTAACTGCTCGACGGCTGCCCGAGCTTCCTTTTCGAGGTTCACGCAGTTGCGACAGCCTGGGCCGAGGATCTTGATGTGCACGGTCGTCTCCTTTGCGAGGTGTGATTTCAGAAGAGGGCGTTGACAGCGAATCCGATCAGCATGATCCCGGCTGTCAAAGAGCCGAAGAAGAGACCGAGCAGACGAGGTTTCAGCACCTGCTTGAGCAGGATGAACTCGGGCAGCGAAAGCGCGACGGTGGCCATCATGAACGAGAGGACCGTGCCGGTGCCCATTCCCTTGGCCCACAGGGCTTCCGCAATCGGTATGACCCCTGCTGCGTTCGAGTACAGCGGCACGCCGAGCAGGGTGACGATCGGGACCGCGAAGGGATTGTCAGGGCCCGCGTACGTCGCCAACAGTTCGGCCGGCACCCACCCATGGATGAAGGCTCCGATCGCCACCCCGACGATGACCCAGGTCCAGACCCGTCCGACGATCTCGCGGGTCTCTTCCCGGGCTGCGGCGATCCGTTCGGCGAGTGTCGGTCGGGTGTCGCCCCGCTGCAGTCGAGCGGTCGGCGTCGACCGGACGAAGTCGGCCACCTGGTCGTCCAGGTCGAGTCGGGAGAAGATCGCTCCGAGGAGCATCGCAAGCCCGAGCCCGGAAGCGACGTACGTCAGCGTGATTCCCCAACCGAACGACTGGCCGAGCATGACGACGGCCACTTCGTTCACCAACGGCGAGGCGATGAGAAACGTCAACGTGACCGACAGCGGGATCCCAGCGGCGACGAACCCGATGAACAGCGGAATGGACGAACACGAGCAGAACGGTGTGATCGCGCCGAACAGTGCAGCCAGCGCCAGCGAGACGAGGAGGGGTTTGCCTGACAGGTACGCGCGCACGGTCTCGGGTCTGATCGTCGTCCGAAAGATCGCGATGACGAAAATCATTCCGACCAGCAGCAACAGGACCTTGGCCGTGTCGTACAGAAAGAACTGCACGGCACCGGCGACCGCCTGCGTGGGATCCCATCCGAATCGCGCAAATAGCCAGGTCCAGACGAACTCGTTGAGCCAGTAGGCGCAGATCCACGAGACCGCCGCAGCCGCCAGGCCCGCCAGGAGCCTGGGCTGAGTCTTGACTGGGGGCGTCCCCGTGGTGGCCATCGACACCTCCCAGATAGATCCTTTGCGATGCGTGACGTTACTCCCATACATTGAGAATCGTCAATACGAGTGTCCCAGGCCTGGGTTGAACGCGACCTTCTGGGAGTCACCCCGACAGGGGTTCCGGCGCAGGTCAACAACAGGGCTGGGACAACGTCAGGAAGCTCCGGACGCCAACCAACGACTCGGGACGTACGGTCCAGTGCACCCACCGACCACGCTTCTCGCGGGTGACCAGCCCGGCGTCGTGGAGCTTGGCCATGTGAAAGGACAACGTCGGTTGGCTGATCCCCAGGGCGTCCGGCAGGTGGCAGGCGCAGGCTGTGCCAGCGTCGGATTCGGCCAGGTAGCGCAACAGTCGCACCCGCGTGGGATCGGCCAAGGCCTTGAACACCGACGCGAGGCCCTCGGCCAGGTCGACCTGGAGCAAGTCACAATTCGCTCCCCGGCAGCACACGTCAGTGGTCGCCGCCGAAAAAGCTTCCCGAACGCTCACCCGCACACCGTACCAACGCATCGACAGTTCTCCATGTGCGACGGTCGTCTCGAACCAACCGCCCGGCCGCGGTAGCAGCCGTTCGGCCGATCCGCGACGAGATCAAGTCCAGAGTGCTCGTTCTGCTGGGCGAACTCGGGGTCGGCCCGACCGCGGGTTCATCCCCTCGGGAAGGTCGGTCCGGTCGGTCAGTGACCCCCTGTTGCGGCTCGCACGCCCTGCCGTGCCGTACCCGTCGGCGGGTAGTCTCTTCACCGATGACGAACAACCCGTACGGATACCCAGGCCCGTCGCAGCAACCCGGGTCTGGATGGCCGCACGGTCAGCAGCCCCCGTACGGCCAGACCACCCAGGGCCCGTCGTACCCGCAGCAACCCCCGTACGGCCAGACCCCCCAGGGCCCGTCGTACCCACAGCCCCCGTCGTACCTCCGGCAACCGGGCCCCTCCTACCCTCCCCAGGGGCAGCCGTACCCGCCCGTAACCCAGTCGGGCGTGCAGTCGTACGGCCAACCCTCGCCCCAACAGCCACCCACACAACCGCAGCCCTCGCCGTACGCCCCACCTGGCTCGAACCCCATCGGCCCGTCGAAGGCTCCGTCAGTGTCGATCGACGCCTACGCCGCTCCCAAGCGACCGATCGGCCTGATCATCGCGCTCGCCGTCGTGGTGGTGTCGATCATCGTCGGCGTGATCGGGTACGGCTACGCCACCCGCGATGCCGGGCCTACTCCCACCCCGACGCCGACCAGCCCCGTTTCGAGCGACCTCCCCACCAGCGGACAGGCATTCGAGGCGACCGGCCAGCAGGCCAAGGGAACCTGGGAGATCCTCGACACGCAATGGTCGAGCTCGCGGGTCACGCTCACCGTGCGGATCACCGTGACATCGGGCATTTTGGGCTACAACTTCTACGCCTATGACGCCAACGGCACGGCGGTGGTCTACCCCGACAGCAATTCCGGGCTGAGGCCTTCGCAGTTGTCGCCCGGTCAGACAGCGCAAGGAACGGTCACCTTCCAACTCCCACGGGGCAACGGAACGTTGATCCTGACCGATTCGTTGCGTCGTCCGATCTCCGGCCTGCCGATCAAGGGCTGACGCCGCCGACGTCGCTGCACATCACGACGGTCACGCCCGGTCACCGGGACAGAACGTCCCCTCAACGCCCCGACCCGCCGTCTTGTCGGCGTGTCAGGCGTTTGAGGTCGCGTTTTGTCCCGCCTTCGCCGTCTGACTAGACGGCCGCGACCTGGTGGTAGATCTCCTCGAAACGGTCGAGGGTACCTCCGAGGGCGTGCGGCGCCACGATCTTCTTCGACTCAGCGCCCATTCGCCGGCGCTCTTCGGGGTGGCGCAGGAGATGCTCGATGCGGCTGGTGAGTTCGGCGACGTCACCGGGTTCGTACAGCCAGCCGTTGCTTCCCGGGTGCACCAGGTGCGGCAACGCCATCGCATTCGCCGCGACGATGGGCTTTCCGGCGCTCATCGCCTCCAGCGTCACCAGCGATTGCAACTCCGCGACGCCCGGGATGCAGAAGATGTCGCATCGTCCGTACGCCTCGACCAGTTCGTCTTCGTCCACGAACCCCCGGAACGCCACTCGGTCGGGTCCGAGGCCCAGCGAATCGGCGAGCTTCTTCCAGTTCTCTCGATGAGCTCCGTCGCCGATGATTTCGACGTGGTACGGCAGATCCTCCGGCAGGGCGGCGACCGCCGAGATCAGTTCGTTGACCCGTTTCTCCTGGTCGAGGCGGCCCACGAACAAGATGACGGGTACGGCATTGGGCTGGGCTGCGGCCGCCGCCTTCTCGTACAGCCCAGTGTCGATCCCGCATGAGATCGCCAGGGCTCCGGCGAGGCGGGCCGACCGTTCCAGCAGCTCCACGGCCCGCGGGGTCGGGGCGGTCAGCACCTTCGCCGAACCGAACACGCGCCGCAAATCGGCCCAGGCGATCCGAGCTGCCGCCTGCTGCATCGCCCGCGGCACCCTGGCATGGTCGGTGAGGTTCTCGGGCATGAAGTGGTTGGTCGCCACGAGCGGTACGTTCTGTCGCCGGGCCGCCGAGGCAGCCGCCCGCCCTAGGATGAAGTGGTTCTGCACGTGGATGACGTCGGGCCGGATCGACCGGACCACGGTGGCCACCTTGGGGTACGCGTCCCACGGGTAGACGAACCGGAAGCTCTCCACCAGCGGGTACCGAACCGACCGCAGGCGGTGGATCACCACGCCCTCGTGGAGTTCGTTGGCGTCACGAGGCCCGGTCGCGGGTGCGATCTGGTGGACTTCGTGGCCACGCCGTACCATCCCAGCGCCCAGTCGTTCGGTGAACCGGGCTGCGCCGTTGACATCGGGAGGAAAGGTGTCGCTGACGAGCAGAATCCTCACGAAACTCCTTCGGTTGCGGGCTCCGGGTCCTCGTATTCCCGATGTGCGTCGGGATGGTGCTTCGACAGCAGGATGACCCCGCCGCACGCAATGGCACCGGTGACGAACATACCGATTCCAGCCCCGGCCGTGATCGCCGCCCCCTCGCCCAGGACGATCAGACCGAACAGCACGCTGGTCAGCGGATCGACCGTAGTCATCGAGCCGACCACGATCTCGGCCGGGCCCGAGGCGTACGCCTGCTGGATCATCCAGCCCCCGACCGCGTAGGCCGTAGCCAAACCGCCGACGCTGAACCAGAACCGCGGGTGGCTCAGGATCGCGCCCGACGTGGCGATCTCGGTGAGGATCTTGATGAAACCGGAGCCTAGGCCGTACAACGCCGCACCACCCCAGGCCCAGGCCAGGCACTTGAGCCACCGGGGCCCGACGATGCCGAGGAACCCCATCACGATGGCCCACACCCAGACCCCCGCGGTCATGACCCACCGCATGCTCATTTCGATGACCTCGGGGGCGGTGCTCGCGTGAGAGGTCGAGAAATACGTGAAGCCCACGATCCCGAGCACCGTGATCGCGACGGCCACCCAGATCATTGGGCCGGGGCGCTTTCGCTTCAGCCTGGCGGCGAGCAGGATCGAGAACGGTACGGCCATGATGCCCAGGGGCTGGACGACCGTGAGCGGAGCCAGTTTGAGCGCGATCACGTGGATCGTCGCGCCGAGGACGATCAGGAACATGCCCAAGAGCCAGACCGGGGTGCGGACCAACTGGAGCATTCGGCGGGCGGTCATGCGCCGATCTCCGCCCGGTCCTACCGTCTTGTCGACGCCTCGGTGCTGGGCGGTGGCCCCCGAAGCGAACGACAGCGACGCGGTCACCGCGAGGACGACGGCGAGCCCGATCACCGACAACCTCGCGCTCGCGGCTCGGGCCAGGAGTCGGCGGTCAGTGACATGCGGCCTACTCTGTCACGGACGAGCAACCCCATGCCAAACCGACTCACGAGCGATAGACGATGACTTTCGTGCCGACCGAAACCTGGTCGAACAGCCACGCGATGCCGTTGTAGTCACGCACGTTCACGCACCCGTGCGACGACCCGTTGTAGCCCCGTGCGGCGAAATCGGCGGAGTAGTGCACGGCCTGACCGCCCGAGAAGTACATGGCGAAGGGCATCGGGGTGTTGTAGAGGCGGCTCCACTCGTCGCGCACCTTGTACGTGATGCTGAACGTTCCCTCGCGGGTGGGCGTGAGCTCGGAGCCGAACCTCACGTCGAAGGTGCGCACGACGCCACCGTCGATCATGTAGCGCAACTTGCGGGTGGTCTTGTCGATGCAGAACGCCACACCGGTCATGCAGCGGTCGTCGACCTTGCCCGCGGGTGCAGCCGTCGGCTTGACGTTGTTCATCTCGTCGGTGGTCGGCTTGCGGGTCATCGAGGTCAGACGGTCCAGGGTCCGCTGGTCGACTTCGCCGGTCACGGGCAGTCCGCGCTTGGCCTGGAAACCGTTGACGGCCGTCACGGTCTGGGCGTCGTACGTGCCGGTGATCGTGCCGGAATACCAGGCCAGCTGGCGCAGCCGTACCTGCAGGTCGCGTACCGCCGTGCCGGCCGAGCCGGACTTGAACAACGCAGGACCCGCTTTGACGACGTTGTTCATCTCGTCGCTCGTCGGCTGCCGGGTCATGCTGGTCAGCGAGGTCCAGGTGGCCTGGTCGACGATGCCGGTCACCGGCAGGCCGCGCTTGGCCTGGAACCCCTCGACGGCGGTCTGGGTCTTCTGGTCGTACGTGGGGGTGATCTGCCCGTCGTACCACTCGAGCTGGGCCAGCCGCGCCTGCAGTTCGCGCACCTGGTCACCCGTCGCGCCGGGTGCCAGCACGGCGTCGTTCGTCTGAGGGGCCGGAGCGGTCGATGTGGGTACCGAGCTCGGGGCGGTCGGCGTGGGAGTCGGCGTCTCGCTGGGCTCGGGTACGGCGGAGGTGGGTACGGCGGCGCTCGCGTGAGTCTCGGTGCCTGGGCCGGGCAAGCCCTTGACCGAGGTCTGGGCACAGCCAGCGAGGAGCATCACCGAGAAAACGGCGAGCATCGCTGCTGTGGTCGTGAGGGTGGGTCGCCTGGACACGTGATCTCCTTACGTGACGGCACCCTGCAGCCGCCGACTCATGCTAACCGGCGAGGTATCGCTTCCCGCCGGAGGTTCACTCTGAAGACGCGTGAAGTGTCGCGGCGGATGCTCTTGTGTGCCTAAGAATCTGCTGAGTGGTGGTCGCACCCGGGGGTCGGCGTGGGATCCGATGGGCTGAGCCCCGTCTGTGACTGGAGACCTGTCCTGCTGCGGACACGTGCGACTCGGGTCGGAGGATGACCCGAGGCGCCGCTGCACAGCCACCAGCCGCCTCCAAGATGACGGTCATGAACCCGATCTCCCCCGCTGATCCCATCAGAGTCGTCGACCTCGCCGAACGACGCGAGAGCCGCCGGATGCAGGATCACACCGATCGCCCTGACGTGCGCTGGCCCTTGCTCGGTGAGGTAGAGGCGGTGACCGCGCAGCGATCCTCGCTGCCGGCGACGACGGTCTCGAGCCGTGCCGCCGATCCTGCGGCCCGAGCGCTTCGTACGGCGTTCGACGTGCTGGTGCTCACGTTGGCCGTGTGCGCGTTCTGTTGCCTCGTGCTGTGGATGCTGGCGGCCTCGTCGATGCGCGACGGAACCGGCTTCGTCGCCGGTGTCGCCGCCTTCGGCGCCTTCACCGTGGGTGCCGGGTCTGTCCACACGCTCCATCGGATGTTCGGCCGCAAGGGCTGATCGGCGCTCAACACTGTAGATGCACGGTCGATGACGAAATTGGCTGTTTTCGACCCGTTTTCGTCATCGACCGCGCATCTACAGTGTTGGCCGTGTCAGCCCAGCCCGTACGCCCGGATCGCGTTGTCCCGGGCGACGAGTCTGATGACCCGCTCTGCGTCAGCCAAGTCCCACTCGCCCTGCTCGACCCAGCCCCCGATCACCGATGCGACGCCCCGGCGCCACTGCAGCGCGCCGAGATAGTGCAGCTCGCCCGGCCCCCACGCATCGGAGGAGAACATCTGCTTGTGGAAGGGGCCGAGTTCGAACGACTCGGCGATCACTGCACGACTCGCGGCTCCGCTGTAGTTCACGCCGAGCCCGACGTCGAAGTAGACATGGTCGAACACCTGCGCCAGGTACCCGGCTTCACGGTGGTACGGGTAGTTGTGCAGGAGCATCACCGGCACCCCTGACGGCTCGGTCAACCTCAACCACCTGGTCAGCAGAATCGGATTCGCGCGGTGAAGGTCCAGGTCGGGATCGCCGTACCCACAATGAATCTGGACCGGAAGGCCCCGGTCGATGCCGCACCACTGGAGGTGCCGAAGCAACACGGGATGGGTGATCCGCGGCCGTTCGCCGCTGGACGTCCCCGCGAGCGTCTCGCCGACAGCCTCGACCACCTGCCGCGTCGACGGCCGTTCGGCGGCCACGTCGAAGCCCGACCGGTAGGCCATGACCGACTTCGTACCCACCGCCGTCGCCGTGGCATCGGCGAGCGCATCGACGTACCGAGCCGCGAACGCCTCCGCCGATCCGCACTCGTGCAGCAACGACTCCGCGACAGTCTCCAGACGAACGACCTCGACGGCGGCTGCGCCCGTGACCTCCGCCATCTCGGCCGGGCTCAGCACGGCGTCCCCGAGATAGCCGGTCTCGACGACGTACGTCTCCACGCCCGTCGCGCGCAGCAGACGCCGGTTCACCTCCGCCTCGCCGAGTTCCTGTCGCCGGGCCAGGTACGACTCGGCCGTCGCATGCTGCGCCAGGTCGAGCAGTGGTGCACACCAGCGCCGGATCGCGAAGCCGATCTGTGAGTCGTAGACGGTCGCGACACTGGGGCCACGAGGGGCTTCGGTGAGCATCGCGTCGAAGTCCGAACGCGGCACGCTCTGCCGCAGGGCGCCGTGCACGTGGTGGTCGACGAGTCCGACGTCGGCCGCGAACTCCGAGATCCGGTCACCAGCCGGCATACCGGCCCACCTCCTCGTCGTCGACTTCGTCGTGCGTCGCGATCGCGGCGGTCAGCACGTCAACCGCCCGGTCGACCTCCGCGTCGGTGATCACCAACGGCGGTGTGACCTCCAGCACGTTCCCGCCGACGTAGTAGACCACGGCGCCGAGTTGCCACGCCCGGTAGACGACCTTCGCCGCCACCTCGGGGGCCCGCTCGGTCGACCCGGCCTCGCGGACCAGGTCGACACCGATCGCCAACCCACGCCCACGGACCTCTCCGACCGAGCCGAGATCGGCCGTCGCCGTTCGCAGACCGTCCCTCAGTCGACGACTCGCCGACTCAGCCCGCCCCGCGAGCCCCTCGGATTCGATGGCAGCGAGTACGGCTCTGCCGACCGCGGTCGACCACGGGTTCCCGGCCGTGGTGAGCAGTGCACTCGCGGCCGGTTCGTCGATAACCTCAGCCGGACCGACGATCGCCGAGATCGGCAAACCCGCGCCCAGCGACTTGCCGAACGTCACCAGGTCGGGGGTGATGCCGTCGTGTTCGAACGCGTGCAGGGTGCCGCTGCGGCCCAACCCCACCTTGACCTCGTCGACGATCAGCAGGGTGCCAGCGGCTCGGCACCGATCGGCGACGTCCCGCAGGAACCCGTCCGGCGGCACGATCAGGCCGCCGTCGGACAGGATCGGTTCGACGAGCAGACAGGCCACGTCGCGCGCCGCCAAGGCGTGGTCGAGGGCGGCCAGCGCGCGGCCGTACGCGAGTTCGTCGTCCCGATACGGGTCTGGGTACGGCACGAAGGCCACGTCGCTCGTGGCCGGGACGTTGCCGGCCGCCACGTGCACGCCGGACGCGCGCATCGCGACCCCGATTCCGCCGTGGTAACTGCCCTCGAACGCCGCGACGCGCGGCCGACCTGTCGCGTGCACCGCACACCGGATCGCCACGTCGTTGGCGTCGGATCCGCTGTGTCCGAAGTAGACCCGCCGCTCGCCTGAGCCGGGCGTGAGCCGTACCAGGTCCTCGGCCAAGCCGACCGCGTCGGGGTGGATCGCCGACAGCGCGCCCGCCCCTGGAGGAGCAGCGCTGACCCGCGCCAACGCCGCTGCCACGGCCGGATGCCCGTGCCCCAAACCCGATGCGGTCCACGTGGCGCTGAGGTCGAGCAGTTCCCGGCCGCCGGGCTCGATCAGCCAGCACCCTCGCCCGGCCTCCACCACCAGCGGGAAGAACCGCAGCTTCTCGACACCGGCGATGATCCGGTCGCGGGCGAGGAGGTCGCTCATCAGGTGTTCTCGGGGTTGAGAACCGACGTCCCTTCGTCGACGGCTTCGAGCTCGGTCGACAACGAGGCTCCGATCCGTTTGGCCAGCCCACCGGCGACCGCCGCGATGATCGCGCCAACCACGACCCAGGCGATGGCGACGAACGCCGGAGACAGCCCGGTGGCGTCCTTCACGTTGTAGAAGATGACAACCACGATGAACAACGCTCCGAGCCCGGGCAGGATCATCTCCGCGGCGTTCCCGCCGACGAGGCCCCGACGCCAGCCGACGATCACGCCGATTTCCATGAGCAGGTATACGAACAACAGGCAGACGGCGCCGACTACGGCGAAGAAGAAGTACGAGTCGATGGCGGCATTGCCCGTACCCATGTCGGGCCACCCCGCCAGCCACGAGATCAGGTTGACGACGATCCCGACCACTCCCGTCACGACCACCGCGTTACGGGGCGCATGGTGGTGGTTGACATGGGCCAGTTGACCCGGGCCGAACCCGTCGCGGGCGAGCGCCATCATCAACCGAGCACCGGCCGCGACCGACGACAGGTTCGACGCGAACGCGCTCATCACCGCCGTCACGACCAGGGCGAGCCCGAACCAGGAACCGACGTAGCTCATGCCGAGATCGCCCAGCGTGCTCCCCGATCCCTGGAAGGCAGCCAGACCGGCTTCGTCGGTGCCGAATCCGATCGTCTGGGCGAACATCACGACCACGAACAGCACGCCCGTCAGCAGCACCGATCCGAACAGGGCGCGAGGGATGTTCCGCTTCGGGTCGTCGGTCTCCTCACCGAGCGCGGCGCACCCTTCGAACCCGGCCCAGGACAGAAACGCCGCCACGACGGCCGCCAGGATCGGGTCGAGGCCGAGGCCCTGGGGATTGAACGCCGAGAAGTCGATTCCGGTGGCAGGAGCTCCACCCTTGGCGAAGATGACGACGACCAGCACCACCATGCCGGCGATGCCGAGGCCCTCGATCACCAGCAACAGCCGGGAGACACTGCTCGTGTCACGGGTATTCAGATAGACGGTGAGGATCAGGCAGACGAGCGCCGAGATCCCGAACCCGATCTGGATCGACCCGACGTCGCCCAGGAAGGCGTTCAGGAACGCGCCGAAGACGGCTGCCGTACAGATCGTGAAGAACAGGTACGTGCCGAACAGGGCGAACCCGGCGACGAACCCGAGCCGGGGGCCCAGGGTCTTGCCGACGAGTGCGTACGCCGATCCGGCATGGTTGTAGCGCTGGGTCAGGCGGATGAAGCCGTACGCCACCAGCGCGACGCCGACGAAGCCGAGCAGGAACACCAGGGGGACGGCCTTGCCCACCGACGCGATGATCCCCTGCCCGTTGCCGGACATGGCCAGCGTCGGACCCATGAGCCCCAGCGACAGCGCCAGGGCCTCCCACAGCTTGAGTTTGCGTTTGGTCATCTCGTTCTCCTTGTCAGCTCGACCAGGCGAAACGCGTGGCGGCGTGGGCGTCGGTGGCTTCGTAGGCGATGGCCTCGTGGCGGCGTACGGCGAGGATCGCGTCGTGCAGCGGTTCGCCCAGGATCTGTTTGACGACCGGATCCGACTCGAACAGAGCCAGCCTTTCCTTCGCGGTGCTGGGAAGCCGTACGACGGCTGCGGCCATCTTTTCTGCGTCGCTGAGTTCGGCCGGGTCGTTGGTGACCTGGTCGGGCAGGTCGAGGCCGTGCTCGATGCCGTACCTCGCCAGGCCGAGCAGCAGCCCGCTCGACAACCACGGGTTGGCGCCGGCGTCGACGCACTTGACCTCGACATTGGCCCCGTGGGGATTGCCGTTGTTCGCGATCAGCACACGTACGGCGGCCTCGCGGTTCTCGACCCCCCAGCAGGCCCAAGCGCCCGACCAGTGCCCCGGCTGCATCCGCTCTCCTGACACGACCGTGCCGGCGAGTACGGCGATCGTGGACGACAGATGCCGCACGATGCCCGCGATCGCCTGAGCGCCCTCGGGGTGCAGCCCTTCGGTCTCGGATCCGCCGCTCAACAAGGGGACTCCGTCGCGGGTGAACGACATGTGGAGGTGAGCCCCGTTGCCGGAGTTCCCCGAGAACGGGACCGGGGAGAAGGAGGCGAGCGTGCCGTACTTCTTGGCCGTACGGCAGATGATCGTGCGCGCGAGCAGCACGTTGTCGGCCGCCCGCACCGGCGGGCGGGGCGGCAGGGACAACTCGAACTGGCCCGTGCCGTACTCGGCGTGGATCTGCTCGACCGGGATATCTACGGCGGCGAGCTTCTCGCACACCTCCGCAGCGAATTCGCCGAGTTCCAGGTAGGCGCCGAGGCCGTACGCGGGCCAGCCCAGCGACTCACCGAGCACGTGCCCGTGCAGGTCGGTCAGGATGAACTCCATCTCGTGACCGACGAGGCAGTCGATCCCGAGGGCCTGGAGAGCGGCAACTTCTCGGCGGACGACGTCGCGCCAGCAGTACGGCGAACGGTTGCCTTCCTGGTCACGCACGTCGGCGACGGCCCAGCCGAGTCCGTGTTCGAGCACCACGGCCGAGTCGAGGTCGACCGTGAGCCGCAGATCCCCGACGACGCCCACGACCTCGGTGATCGCCACCGCGTTGTCGACGCAGAACTGCGGCCAGGTCAACGAGGCACCCATGCCGGATCGGGCGAACGACTCGATGCGGGCGGCGGGTACGGACTTGGACCGCATCACCCCGCCCGAATCGCTGATCACGCCGCTGAGCGTGCGCAGGCCTGCGGCCCGGAGTTGGTCAGCCTTGGTGTGGTACTCGGAATCGGTCATTCGAACCTCCGGGTGGTCGTTGAACGCGCGACGCGCACGTTACACCGAACCTCGTTCTCGCGCACTTGTAACGTCCATTACTTTGCCCTGCCGTGCCTGAGTTGTGTGTATGTTGACGGCGAAGCGGTGTCAGAACCGTTACACGCACGTCACAGTCCGCGCGGATGTAACGGAGCGCTGGCATACTCGGCAGGCAACCAGCAGGAGGAGAGCGTCGACGTGTGCCGGCTACTCGGGTATGTGGCGGCGAAGCCGACCTCGGTCGTCAGTCTGCTCGGCCCGGAGGCCTTCGAGACGTTCACCGAACTCAGCGCGGTTCACGGCGACGGCTGGGGGATGGCCTGGGACGTGCACGGAGAGATCCTCACCCAGAGCGCGCCCAACGCGGCGGTGAGCGACGTGACGTACCGGGATCTGGCGTCCATCGCGCTGTCGGATGCCGGGTTGGTGCACCTGCGTTGGGCAACCGACGGTCACCGGGTCGAACCGACGAACACTCACCCGTTCACCGCCGGTGGCCTAGCCCTCGCCCACAACGGCGCGATCCGACCGGTCGATCGGTTGCACGACATGCTGAGCGATCGGGCTCGGGAGGCCCTGAGAGGGTCCACCGACAGCGAGCAGTATCTGCAGTACGTGCTCGACCGGATCGAGGCTGTGGGCGACGAGGCCGCAGGAATCCGGGACGCGGTCGAAAGGCTCGGCCGTACGTTCACGACGTCCAGCCTGAACGCCATCATCCTGTCGCCCGAGGCCCTGTACGCCGTGCACGTCAACAGCGGCGCCGAGCCGCCGGTCGGTGACCTGCGGCAGATGTTCGGGTCCGACGAGCGGATGCCGATCGGACACGCGACGGCCTACTACTCCCTCGCTTACCGCGTCGACGACCACGGCTTCGAAGTCATCTCGACCGGCATCGACCCGATGGGCTGGACGCCAGTGCCCCACGACTCGATGCTGCGCGTCGACCTGGCGACGCGCGCCGTCGAGATCACCGAACTCGACCTGGTGCCGGTGGCTGCCCGACGGTGACCACCCTCGCCGAGCGGCTGCGCCGGGATCTCGCGCAGTTCACGCCCCGGGAGCGCCGAGTCGCCCGGGTCTTGCTCGCCGACTACCCACGGGCCGGTCTCGGGTCGGCGGCCGACCTCGCATCGGCGGCGGGCGTCAGCGCGCCGACGGTCGTGCGATTCGCCCGGACGCTCGGCTTCGGGGGGTACGGCGAACTCCAGGCTGCGCTCGTCGATGAGGTGTCCCACCGCCAGGCGTCACCGTTGACCCAGGCTCAGCAACGCGCTGAGCAGGGTGTCGCGGAAGACTGGCTCGAAACGGGGGTGGAGACGGCCGTCCAGGCCATTTCGCGCTCGCTGCGGGCGATCCCGGCCGCCGAGTTGGGGGCTGCCGTGGACCTGCTGGCGAATCCACGGCTGCGAGTGACGGCGATCGGGGGTCGATTCAGCGGGTTCATCGCGCGGTATCTGATCCTGCACCTTCAGCAGGTGCGAGGAGACGTGCGGCCTCAGGATCCGATGCTCTCGATCACCGACGTCGTGGACGCGAACTCACGCGACGTCGTCGTGATCTACGACTTTCGGCGTTACCAGACGTCGTCGATCTCCCATGCCCGCCGCCTCGCGGCGAAGGGCGTCAAGATCATCTGCATCACCGACCGGTGGCTCTCCCCCGTCGCCCAGGTGTCGACGGTGGTGCTGCCCACGTCGGTCGAGTCAGCGACCCCGTTCGACTCCGCCGCGGCTGCATTCGTGTTGACCGAGTTGCTCGTCGGTGCGGTCCTCGACCGCATCGGCGAGCCTGCCCTCGAACGCATGCGCGCCTGGGACGAGGCAAGCCGGTACGAGATCGAGCCCTGACCTACGTTTGTCCCGGATGTGATCGGCGATGTGCTGTACCGAACGACGGCAAAAGGGGGCCTCGCTGCGATTATTCGCAGCGAGGCCCCCTTTTGCCGTCGTTCGGTACGGGTGGTGGGCGAAGACCGATCAGAAGTTGAACTGGTCGATGTTGCTCTTGTTGAACTTGTACGGCTGACCCAGCAAGACGGTGTTGTTGTCGCCGACGGTGAAGTCCTTGAGCTTGCCGGCGGTGAACTTGTCACCGGAGGCACCCTTGATCTCGCCCTTGATGAGTGCCTTGGCGGCGTAGGCCGCGAGGTAGCCCAGGTCCTCGGGGTTCCACAGGGCGAACTCGGTGACGGTGCCGTCCTTGACGTACTGGCGCATCTGGTTCGGCGTACCGAGACCGGTCAGGGCCACCTTGCCCTTGTACTGAGAGGTCGACAGGTACCTCGCCGCCGCCGCGATGCCGACCGTCGTCGGGGAAATGATGCCCTTGAGGTTGGGATGCGACTGGAGCAGGCCGGCGGTCTTGTCGAACGACGTCTGGTCGTCGTCGTTGCCGTACACGGTGTCGACCAGCTTGATGTTCGGATGGTTCGCCAGTTCCTTCTTCATCAGGTCGATCCAGGCGTTCTGATTCGTCGCGTTGGCCGACGCCGACAGGATCGCGATCTCGCCGGAGTCGCCGATCTGCGAGGCGATCATGTCGATCTGGATCTTGGCGATGCCCTCGCTGGTCGCCTGGTTGATGAAGAGGTCCCGGCATTCGGGGTTGGTGTCGGAGTCGAAGGTGACGACCTTGATGCCGGCCTTGCGGGCCGCGTTGAGCGAATCGCAGATGGCCGCCTTGTCATTGGCCGACACCACGATCGCGCCCACCTGCTGCTGGGTCAGCGTGTTGATGTAGCTCACCTGGGCGTCGGGTCCGGCCGTGGCGGGTCCGACCTCGGCGAACGTGCCGCCGAACTCGGCGACCGCCGCCTTGCCACCCTTGCTGGAGGTGTCGAAGTAGGGGTTGCCCAGGTTCTTCGGCAGGAAGGTGATCGAGAGGTTGCCCGATCCACCTCCGGAGGCGCCCCCCGAGGCCGCCGTGCCGGCCGTGCTGCTGCTCGAGCACCCGGCCAATGCCAGGGCGGAGGCGAGGACCAGAGCCGCGGCCTTCCGGCCGGGTGCTGTGATTCCGAACTTCATGATGTTCCTTTCCCTGTTCGGGATTCTCGGGACGGACGGCACCTCGAAAAGACGCCGGTTCAGTGGTTACGCGGTCGCGGATGCGACCGCTGCTCGGGTTGGTCGTCGCCGTGACTGGAGCCAGGCCATGAGGCCGTTGCCCACCACGGAGACGATCAACAAGACGCCGGTGATGATGTTGATGACGTCACTCGTCACACCGGCGAGACGCAGGGCGCTGGACAGCACCCCGATGAGGAGGACTCCGGCGACCACCCCGTGAAGGGCTCCGCGGCCACCGAACACCGACACCCCGCCCAGCACGACGGCCGCGATGACCTGGAGTTCCAGGCCGGTCGCGTTGTCGCCGCGGGCGCTGCCGAAGCGGAGCATGTAGAAGATGCCCGCCAGGGCCGACACCGCCCCGCTGAGCACGAACAGGATCAGGCGGGTGCGGTTGACGTCGACTCCGGAGAAGGTCGCCGTCTGCTTGGACAGGCCGATCATGTAGACACCTCGACCGAACGGGGTGAAGTGGAGCAGTACGGCAAAGCCCGCCAGGAGCACGAGGAACAGGATCGTGACGACCGGAATCGGGCTGTCCCCGATGTTGGCCTTGGCGAGCGTGGTCCATTCCTTGGGAAAGGTCGTGATCGCGGTCGTGCCGAGCAGACCGACCGCGATACCGCGGTACAGCGCCATCGACCCGATCGTGACGGCGAGCGACGGGAGGTCGAGTCTGGTCACGAGGAGGCCGTTCACCAGGCCGCCGAGGGCCCCCACGCCGACCGCGATCAGCGTCGCGACGGGCACCGAAAAACCTGTCTGGACGAGCATCCCGCCGAGCACGCTGGCGAGGCCGACCACGCTGCCCACCGACAGGTCGATGTCCCCGGTGATCATGACCATCGTCATCGGCAAGGCGATGAGCAGCACCGTCATCATGTCCAACAACAGGAACGTCAGCGTGAGCGGCGTGGCGAATCGGCGGACGGTCATTGACGACACCGCGACGACGATCAAAAGCAGGCCGATCATCGACATCTCGGGGGTCGCGAGCAGGCGGCGCCACAGAGGGCGCCCGTAGTCGGGGTACGGCGTGGCTCCGGTCATGACAGTTGCCTCGCTTCCAAGAGGCGCTTGGACTGTCGGTGGGCGAGCACGCGGTCGAGCACGATCGCGCCGATGATGAGGGCGCCGATCAGGGCCTGCTGCCAGAAGTCGGGGATGCTGAGCACCGGCAACGCTCGGGCGATCGTCGACAGCAGGTACGCCCCGAGCGCGGCTCCGATCACGGTGCCGACCCCACCGACGATGGCGACGCCGCCGATGACCGCGGCGCCGATCGCCTGGAGCTCGAAGCCCGACCCCGCTTGGGAATTCACGGTGCCGTACCTCGCCGCGTAGAGCACGCCCCCGAGGCCGGAGCAGGCCCCTGAGAGGACGAACGAGGTGAGGACCCGCCTCCGGACGGCGAGGCCGTACAACTCGGCTGCCTCGGGGGCCGAACCGATGGCGTAGAACTCGCGGCCCGACCGGGTGTTCGCCAGGTACCACGCGGCCACCACCAGCGCGATCACCGCGATGATCGTCAGGATCGGCACGAACAGCAGCGAGCGCGTGCCGAGGGCCAGGAAGTCGCCGGGCAGGTCGGAGGCGTTGATGCGGTTGCTGCCGGTCCAGGCGACGTTGACTCCGCGGAAGGCATAGAGCGTGCCGAGTGTGATCACCATGGCGGGCACTTTGAAGAAGGCGACCAAAGCACCGTTGAGCAGTCCGAGCACCGCGCCGAAGACAACCCCGATCAGGATCACGACCGGGATCGGCAGGCCGGAGGACTTGAACAGGGTGCCGGTGAGGTACGCGCTCAGGCCCAGGATCGACCCCACCGACAGGTCGACGTTGCGGGTGATGATGACGATGGCCTCGCCGATCGCCACGACGACCAGGATGGCCGGGGTCAGCAGCAGGTCGCGAAAGCCGTCGGGGCTGAACAGGAACGACGGGTTCTTGGCCGTGGTGGCCGCGACCACGAGCACGAACACGGTGAAAATCCCGGTCTCGCGCGAGGTCGCGAGGTGCTTCAGCCAGCGCGCAGGTGCCGTCTTCATGCGACGTCGCCCTCCGCGTGAGTGGCCGCGAACATGACCGACTCAGGCGTGGCCTGGTCGCGAGGGATCTCGGCGGTGAGCCGGCCCTCACGCATGACGAGCACGCGGTCGGCCATCCCGAGCACCTCGGGGAGCTCGGAGGAGATCATGAGTACGGCCATGCCTTGCGCTGCGAGCTTGGACATCCGGCGGTGGACCTCGGATTTCGTCCCCACGTCGATGCCGCGGGTGGGCTCGTCGATGATCAGCACTTTCGGCGACGTCGCGAGCCACTTGGCGAGCACGACCTTCTGCTGGTTGCCACCGCTCAGTGTCCCCGCGATCGCATCGAGGGCCGCGGTCTTGACCTCCAGGTTGCGCGCCCATTCCTGAGCGGCAGCGTTCTCGCGCGACGTTGTGACGAGGCCGACCCGGGTCAAGGTGGTCCTGATCGCGTCGGTGATGTTCGAGGCGACCGTGGCGTCGAGCACGAGCCCTTGCTTGCGCCGATCCTCGGGCACCAGGGCCAGCCCCTTCGACATGGAGGCGCGCGGCGAACCGGGTGGCAGTTGCTCACCGTCGACGGTGACGGAGCCGGCGGTGAAGGGGTCGATCCCGAAGATGGCGCGGACGACTTCGCTCCGGCCCGCGCCGACCAGACCGGCGAGCGCGACGATCTCACCGGCGTGGACGGTGAAGCTGATGTCGGAGAACACGCCGGGCCGGGTCAGACCCTTCACCTCCAGCACGGGCCGGCCGATCGTCGTCTCTTCCTTGGGGAACAGGTCGTTGACGTCGCGGCCGACCATCTTGCGCACGATCTCTCCGACGCTGGTCGAGGCGATCGGGTCGGTGGAGATGTAGGAGCCGTCACGCATCACCGTGACGGTGTCGCAGAGAGCGAAGACCTCGTCGAACCGGTGGCTGATGAACAACAGGGCGCGGCCCTCGTCGCGCAGACTCCGGGCGACGGCGAAGAGCCGGTCGACCTCGACGCCGCGACAGTGCCGCAGTGGGCTCGTCCATGATCAGCGCCTTCGCGTCGAGCGAGATGGCCTTGGCGATCTCGATGATCTGCTGG